>CAZCPL010000326.1:0-5862 GCA_964500255.1 uncultured Solibacteraceae bacterium
ACTCGCCGCCCCAGATCACGAGCGTGTCGTCGAGCAGTCCGCGTTGCTTGAGGTCGAGCACGAGGCCCGCTGACGGCTGGTCTGTACCTTTGCACTGCAGTGCGAGGTCGCGCGGAAGATCGTTGTGCTGATCCCAACCGCGATGATAGAGCTGAATGAACCGTACGTCGCGTTCGGCGAGGCGGCGGGCGAGCAGGCAGTTCGCGGCGAAGCTACCAGGCTTGCGCGCATCCGGACCATACAACTCAAAGGTGCTTTCGGGCTCTTTCGAGAGGTCCATGAGATCGGGAACGGAAGTCTGCATGCGGTAGGCCATCTCGTACTGTTCGATGCGCGTGGCGATCTCCGGATCCCCAAAGTCTTCCGAGTGTGCCTTGTTGAGGGCACGGGTTGCATCGAGGATGTTGCGGCGAGTTTGCTTGGAAACGCCCTTCGGATCCTCAAGATATAGCACTGGTTCCGCACCGCCGCGGAAGCGCACGCCTTGATGACTCGAAGGCAGGAATCCACTCCCCCACAAGCGAGAGAACAGCGGCTGATCGACATTCAGAGAGTTCTGTTGCGAAAGTAATACCACGAATGCCGGAAGGTTGGCGTTCTCACTGCCGAGTCCGTAAGATGCCCACGCGCCGAGCGAAGGGCGCCCTGGCTGCTGGCTTCCACTTTGGATGAAAGTAATCGCCGGATCGTGGTTGATGGCGTCCGTATGGACGCTACGAATGAGCGTGATCTCGTCTGCGATCTTGGCGGTGTGCGGCAGAAGTTCACTCATCCACATACCGCTCTTGCCCTGCTGTTTGAATTTGAACAACGACGCGGCGACGGGCAGGGATGTTTGTCCTGAAGTCATGCCGGTGATGCGCTGGCCCATGCGGATCGAGTCCGGTAGCTCGGTGCCCTTCAGCGATTGCAGCTTGGGTTTGTAGTCGAAGGTGTCGAGCTGCGAGGGTCCGCCGGATTGATGGAGAAAGATGACGCGCTTGGCCTTTGCGGCGAAGTGCGGGAGTCCTGCCAAAGTGGTCGCAGCGGCGAGGCCTTCGCGCTGAAAAAGGTTGGCGAGCGCTGCGATGCCTATGCCAGTTGCTGCGCGTCCAAAGAAGTGGCGACGAGTATCGAGATTCATGTGCGTTATTCCTTGGTGACCACTTCGTCGAGGTTGAGGATGGCGGAGGCGACAGTTGTCCAAGCGGCGAGTTCGGCGGGTTTGAGGCGTTTGTCCCAAAGGGATTCGCCGACGGTGAGGAACTCTTCCGCCGCCTTCGGATCTTTGGTGAAAACGTCGAGTTGTTGGGCTGCGAGACGGCGCAGAACCTTGATTTCGGTGGGCGTCGGCGCACGGCCCGTAGCAGTTCTGAAAGCCGTCGTGATTCGTTTCACTGGATCCGGAAAGGCTTGCATCGCTTTGGTTGCGAGTGCGCGCGATGCTTCGATGTACGTCGGATCGTTGAGCAGAATGAGAGCCTGCAATGGCGTATTGGTAACTGCCCGGCGCGAGGTACACTTCTCACGATCGGGAGCGTCGAAGGTGGCGAGCGTTGCGGGCGGTACGGTGCGCTTCCAGAACCAGTACATTGAGCGGCGGTAAAGATCTTTGCCGTGCGAGGGCGTGTAGGTTTGCGCGGAGAAGCGGTCGCCGTAGGCAAGTTCTTCCCAGAGTCCCGCAGGTTGATACGGATAGACGCTGCGTCCGCCGATTTCGGGATTCAACAATCCGGCGATGCCCAGAGCGTTGTCGCGAACTGATTCCGCGGGCAAACGGAAGCGCGACATGCGTCCGAGTAAGCGGTTCTGCGGATCTTTTTCCTGTAGTGCCGCCGAGACCTTCGACGATTGTCGATATGTGGCGGAGGTAACGATGAGGCGCTGCAGCGCTTTGACGTCCCAGCCTTTGGTTGCGAAGTCTGAGGCCATCCAATCGAGCAGTTCGGGATGCGAGGGCGATTCGCCTTGCGATCCGAAATCGTCGCTGGTTTTGACGATACCCAATCCGAAATAGAGCTGCCAGAAGCGATTCACAGCGACGCGGGAGGTCAGCGGATTGTTGGTATCCACGAGCCACTTGGCGAGCGCAAGACGATCGGCCTTCGAGCCGTTAGGGAGCGGCGGCAGCACGGATGGCACCGCGGCGCTGACCTTGTCGCGGGCATTGCGATAGTCGCCGCGAGCGAGGATGAAGGTATCTCGCGGCTTGTCGGATTCGCCCATCACCATGGTGCTGGGGATTTCATAGTCGAGTTCGACTTTCTCGGCCTTGAGCGTTTTCAGTTCGAGGTGTGCCTCGCTCATCGCTTGCGGTGCGCGGAAGGAGAGAAAGTAGTCTTTCAGCGCGTCCTTCTGCTGTTTGGTGCGTTTTTCTTTGGCGATGGCGAGGATTGCCGGGGAAGGCTGATGCAGCGCAAGTTGCGCGAGTTCGTCTGCTGCAATCACGCGAGAATAGAGCCGGAGATCGTCGATCTGGCCCTTGAATCGTTCGCGACGGGCGGTCTTGATGCCGATTTCCAAAGGCGCGGCGCTTTGCAGATGGCTGATGGGGCCGCCGGCGACGATCTCGGTGGCAAGCGGCTTGCCGTCGGCGTAGAGTTTCAACGTCGCGCCGTCTCGCGTCACCACGAAGTGACGCAGTTCTCCGTAGATGAACTGTTCTTTGGTGCGGATGTGCGTCGCGCCGAGTTCGACGTGCAAATACGCTGCGCGCCGCAAGCGCGGAATCGCCACCGGCTTCTCATGCCAGATCTCAAACGCGCCCTCTTTGCGTAGGATCGATGCTTCTTTCACCTGATTGAAGCGCAACCAGAAGGCGAGTGTAAAGGGAGTCGCAAGCTCCGCGGATCCGACGGAGAGTTGGTTCTTTTCACCATCGAAATCGAGTCCGCGGCCGACCCCGGAGTTCGAGAAGTTCTGTTCGCCGGCGAGCATCCGTGCGTGGCGGTAGCGTCCGGAACTGTCGAAAATGTTGCCCTCAAAGTCGAAGTGGAACTGCAGGCCCTTGCGCAGCGATTCCGGGCCGGCGAGATCGAGCTTGGCGGTTTCTGACGCTTCCCAGGCGGTGAGAAGTTCGTCTACTTTGGCATCCGGCAATTCGGATTCACGCCTTTTGATCGCCGCGACGATCTGTTCGTGGCGGGTCTTCTGCCGATCGTTTGGAAGCGTGAGCACGGGGTCGGCATTGCCCGCCTGTCCGTCGAGGCCCTTCTCTTTCACAGTGTTGAAGAAGGCGAAGAACTTGTAGAAATCCGCCTGCTTGATGGGATCGTACTTGTGATCATGGCAACGGGCGCATCCCATGGTCATGCTCAACCAGACGTTGGATGTTGTCTCTACACGGTCTGCGACGTACTCAACCAGATATTCTTCGGGGATCGCGCCGCCCTCGTAGTTGATCATATGGTTGCGATTGAATCCGGTGGCGATCATCTGATCTTTAGTGGGATTCGGCATCAAATCGCCGGCCAACTGTTCAATGGTGAAGCGATCGTAGCCCACATTGTTGTTGAACGCGCGGATCACCCACTCGCGCCACGGCCACATGTCGCGATGCGAATCGATGTGGTAGCCGTGCGTATCCGCATAGCGTGCGAGATCGAGCCAGAACATCGCCATGCGCTCGCCGTAGTGGGGAGAGGCGAGCAGTCGGTCCACTTGCTTCTCGTAAGCGTTGGAAGACTTGTCCGCAAGAAAGGCATCCATCTCGGCGGGCGTCGGCGGCAGACCTGTGAGATCGAGTGAGAGACGGCGCAAAAGAGTGGTTTTTGGGGCTTCGGCGGAAGGCTTGAGTCCTTCTTTTTCGAGGCGGGCGA
This sequence comes from uncultured Solibacteraceae bacterium, assembly GCA_964500255.1. Taxonomy (GTDB): domain Bacteria; phylum Acidobacteriota; class Terriglobia; order Bryobacterales; family Bryobacteraceae; genus F-183. The sequence continues at coordinate 3,798 of CAZCPL010000326.1, forward strand.
GGACGAAGTGATCGGCGGCGTTCTTGGGCCACGATTTCATCGTTACCGAGGGGAACTCAACCTTGCGCGGAGGTTCGTAAGCCCAGTGCAACTTCCAATCCGCGCCTTGCTCGATCCATTTTTTCATCAGTGCAATCTGCTGATCGCTGGGCTGGCGCGAGAAGTTTGCCGGGGGCATCCTCATGGCTTTCTTTTCATGGCTCATGCGTAAGAAGACGCGGCTGTTTGCCGGATCCCCGGGGATGACAAGCTTGCCGATGACGGATTCCTTGCTGTCGAGGCGTATGCCCGCCTTACGGCTGGCTTCGTCGGGTCCATGGCAAGCGAAGCAATGGTCCGAAAGGATAGGGCGGATTTCCTTGGTGAAATCGACGGGCTTACCTAGCGTGTCCGCCGCCAGCAGTGGGAGCAACAAGAGGGTCAACGGCATTACTGATCATCATATCGCCATTACCTGAAGGTTGGTTGTCACTTTTGCTTGGGACATCTCGCCTTCTGGGTATATGGCTTTTCCGCGAGATCCTGAACAACTTGAACAACACATGTTGGCCACGTATCGCCAGCTTCGCCGCGCGCTTTACCTGGCGTCTTTTTTGTTGCCATTGGTGCTCGGCGTCTTTGGGGGCGATCAGAAGGGTTCGATCAGCGCCTACTACGACGAAGCTGATTGGAAGCGCGATGTGTTCGTCGGGACGCTTTGTGCCGTGGGGTTTGGGATTCTTTCTTACAAGGGTTTCAAGCCGAGGGAGAATCTCGCTCTGAATTTATCTGGAGTGATGGCTTTCAGAGGTCGCCAAGCTGCCGTTCGGCTTGGCACCGCAGGCGAGGGAACTGCACTACGCCTGTGCGTTTGTGTTCCTTTTGGGCATTATGTACGTGTGTATCTTCCATGCAAGGGATACTCTCCACCTCACAGGTAAACATTGGATGGCACCTGCTTATTGGGTTCTCGGATTCCTGATCGTGGCGTTGCCGGTCATGATTTGGTTCGGAAATCCGCCCAATTGGAAGTTTTGGGCCGAAACGGCCGTGATCTGGGTTTTTGGCTGTTACTGGTGGCTGAAGACGCACGAACTTGAAGCTATCAAGTGATGGGTGAGCCTCACGAAACGGAGGAATATCGAGTAGCAATCCCACGTGCATGAAATATCGCGCAACGCTTTCGATGGGAAGCGAGCGTGCGTTTCGGAAGTCTACAAGGCGGACTTCGCTTTTAAAGTCGTCGTCGGTGGACTCTGACAACAGGTGAAAGCCCGGGGAAGTTACCTCGGCGGGCTTCCTCCAAGCCCTTCGGCGTGGCGAGTACGTGCTGCGTCGGAAAGTCGGATTGCTTCCAAAGCACGCAGATCAAAAGGGATCGACTTTCACGCGACCCTGCTACTCCCTTGGTTTCTGGATCGAAGAGTGACCAGGCTTCGAAAATGTCGCCCCTGTTCGATATCGGGACCCCTCCCATAGCAAGGATCATGGGATGGAGGGCATCACTTAGAAACGGCATATCGGAGGAAGTGGGGAGAGCTCGAGTTGGTGTCCCCCCAATTTGCGACCAGAACCCGGTTTCGCCTAGTTCGGCATCACAACGGTGTCGACGACATGGATCACGCCGTTCGACTGGTTGCCACCGCTGACAGTCTTCATCTCGAACTTTCCACCGCCCATCTTGATCTCCTTCTTGAGATCCATGGCGGACTTTCTGCCGGCGACGACATGGTAGGTCAGCACCTTCGCCAACGCATCTTTGTTCTCCGGTTTCAAGAGGTTGTCCACCGCTCCAGCAGGCAACTTTGCGAAGGCCGCGTTTACTGGGGCGAAGACCGTGAACGGGCCGTTGCCTTTCAGCGTATCGACGAGTCCCGCTGCTTTGACGGCGGCGACGAGCGTTGTGTGATCCGCCGAGTTGACGGCGTTTTCGATGATATCTTTTGTTGGGAACATTTTCCTGTCCACCGACGATGGGGTTCTTGGCGGCTGCGAATGCGGCCACGGCGGTGAGGGCTAGCGAGCCAAATAGAGACACGAACATCCTATGATTCATGGTTGAGAATCTCCTTGTTTGGTTCAGTTG
>CAZCPL010000327.1:0-4323 GCA_964500255.1 uncultured Solibacteraceae bacterium
GCGCTTGTGGGTGATTTCCGACAGCGGATTCGTCTGATCCATGAACTGTGACAACTGCGAACTTCCGAAGAACTCTCGGATGGCAGCCATAACCGGCTTGGCGTTGACCAGATCGTGCGGCATCGCCGACGACATTTCCTGGTACACCGACATCTTTTCCTTGATCGCGCGTTCCATACGGACCAAACCGATGCGGAACTGGTTCTCAAGCAATTCGCCCACCGCGCGAACGCGACGGTTGCCCAAGTGATCGATGTCGTCGACCGCGCCCAAGCCCTTGCGCAAACGCAGCAGGTACTTGATGGTGTCGATGAAATCAGTCTGATCGAGCGTACGCTTGTCGAGGCCGGTGTGGGCCGCGTTGTCGTACTGCTTGATGTTGAACTTCATGCGTCCAACGCGCGACAAGTCGTACTTGCGGGCGTCGAAGAACATGCCCTGAAAGAGCTGGCTCGCAGTGTCGAGGGTCGGCGGGTCGCCCGGACGCAACTTCCGGTAGATTTCGAGGAGCGCTTCGGACTGCGCCTTGACGGCATCTTTGCGGATGGTGGCGGAAACAACGTTACCCACGTCGTCGCGCTCTGGGAAGAAGATTTCCACCATCTTGATACCGGATTCCATTAATCTCGCCAGCGTGATGGTGGTGAGCTCGTGGTTCGCTTCGGCGAGAATCTCGCCCGTATCCGTATCGATTACATCGCCGGCGACATACGCACCGTCGAGATCGTTGGAAGCGACTTCGACCGACTCGACTTTCTGCTTCTGCAGTTCCTTGTAGACAGACGGGGTGATTTTGCGCCCCTGCGGAACCACGGTCTCGCCTTTCTGGCTGATCGCGTAGGAGAGCTTCAGGCCGATGAGCGAGTCGTTGACTTTCCAGTGGATCTTGCTTCCACCCAGAGTCAATTCCGTGACGCGGTAGAACGCCTTGATGATCTCGGAGTCGGTCTTGAGACCGAGAGCGCGGAGGAACACCGAACCGTAGAACTTGCGCTTACGGTCGATGCGCACGAACAACAGGTTCTTGGTGTCGTACTCGAATTCCACCCAGCTTCCGCGATAGGGGATGATCTTGCCGAGATAGTAACCCTGGGCCGCCACTTTCTCGAAGAAGACGCCCGGGGAACGGTGCAACTGCGATACGATGACGCGCTCGGTGCCGTTGATGATGAACGTACCATTCTGGGTCATGAGCGGGATTTCACCGAAGAACACTTCCTGTTCTTTGATGTCGCGGACACTCTTGACCCCGGTGTCGGGATCCTTATCGTAGACCGTCAATCGAATCGTGACTTTGAGAGGCGCGGAATACGTCATGCCGCGCTCTTCGCATTCGGGTACGTCGTACTTCAACTGCAGGCCAACGGGGTCTCCGCAGCGGTTGCAGAAGGTAACGATGTTCTTATTGAAGGTTCCGCACTTGTGGCAGAGGACATCACCGGGGTGGAAGGGATCCGTCTGGATCGTCGCTCCGCAAGCGGGGTTCCGGCAGGTGGAACGGAGATGGTGCAGACCCTTAAGGTTGCCGCACTTGCATTCCCAATTGCCGATTGAGTAATCGACGAACTCCAACTGCGAGAGTCCGCGGAAGTCGGAAATCGGAAAGACCGAAGTAAACACACTCTGCAGGCCAGCGTCATCGCGCTCGCTCGGCAGCAGGTTCATCTGTAGGAACTTCTGATAAGACTTCTTTTGGACTTCGATCAAGTTCGGAATGGGAACCGCAGTCTTGATCTTCGAAAAGTCGACGCGTTCACGGCCGACCTTAGTATTTAATTCCATTCAATTCACTCCACTCGGACCGCCATCTACCGCGCATGCGGAGACGAAGGCTGCCAACTTGTTCTCGGGGCCTGTTGGCGGCGGCGTGCGGTGTTTCGCACCGGAAGTATCCAACCCAGAGTCAGGAGGTTGGACGACCGGCGACCCACAACCGGAAAGCTGTTATGTAACTGCTACTGATTGCGTTCGAGCCGGATGCCTCTGAGAGGTCCGGTGTATCCGCAAACGATTCTGAAGTTGTGACGAAGAAAACCCGATAAGATACACGGGTACCGCCGCCGCGCCAGACACAAGAAGGTCCGGCGCGACCAGGAGAGCATTGGCAAGTCCTATGTCGCGGTGTGTGGAAATCACTATAGCCAGAGCAAGAGGGGCGGATCTCCCCTTATGAGCCTATCTAAGAAGTTAACAGAATGTTCTCAGGTTCGTCAACTTCGGCACAGCGCGTGTATTAGGGATCTGCAATCGAGCGGGATCACAGACCTGGACAAAGATGGCCGAAAAACTTCAGGTATCCTCTCAAGCAGTTAGCATACGGCTGGGAATACCGTTGTAAAGTTAGCCCCTCTGGCTGTCCAGAGCAAGAGCCAAGGTGGACTTGATGATCGCGATGATCGCCTCAAGCCCTTTGGCGTCGTCGGCATCATCGACGAACTTTTCCGGAGTTGCCAGTTGGTCGAGCGCCAACTTGATGAGTTTGGCGTTCATGGTTTACGCTCCCTTCTTCGCGCCAGCATTGAAAGCTCGCCACCAGCATCCCCGTACCAATCGCGGCGCTCTGCCGATCGGTCTTGCGGTTTGCTACAGCTTCCGCTTCGAACTGTTCCATAATGCGAACGATATCCGAGACTTCGAAAGGCTCAGCGACGACGCCAGCGGCCATTGCAGGAGTCACACGCAAGGTCTGGTGGATCCGGCAGAAGTTGTAGTTCATGAAGTGAAGCGAGATCGCCGCGATGTAGTTCTCCAGCTTCTTTGAGAAGCCGTTGGTCAGGCGCGTGAACATGCTTATGGTGAGGTTCTGGCGCTCGACGTGGGCTGGTGCCAATGTGCTTCGTGTCCGGCCTGCCGATGATCGTCTCTTGCAGCGTTCGTCAGGATGCTCTTCGTTGTAGATCTTCACCCGTAGCCCGATGCTGAAAGCCTCCCAGATGGCTTCGCGCTACGCTAAAAGCACATCACATGAATCGCGCAACCCTGCGTATCTCTCACGTTGGGCTTCGGGGCATTGTCGGCACCGGCGGCATGACCGCCGCCCATGCCATGGATTTCGCCGCCGCTTTCGGCGAATTCCTCTCCGATGGACCCGTAGTCATCTCCCGCGACACTCGATCCAGCGGCGTCATGTTTCGCGAAGGAATCCTCTCTTCCCTGCAGGCTACAGGGCACGAGGTGATCGACCTCGGCGTTGTTTCCACGCCCGTCCTGCAGCACGCCATCCGCGCCCGCAACGCTGCAGGAGGCATCTCCATCAGCGCCAGCCACAACGGTGCCGAGTGGAACGCTCTGAAGTTCTTCGGTGCCAGCGGAACCTATCTATCCACCGCCGAGGCCGGCGAACTGCTCGATATCTACCACCTGCGCAAGTTCCACTTCGTCGAATGGGACAAGATTGGGAGCCTGCAACAGGATCCAAACGCTATCGATCAATACCTTAGCGATCTTTCGAACGCCTTTGACTTCCCTGCCCTGCGCAAGTTTCGCATCGTTGTGGATTGCTGCAACGGGACATCCTCGCTGATCTTGCGACGCTTGATCGACCGTCACGGCTTTCGTAACGTCCACCTCATCAACGAACAGACTGAAGGGGTGACGTTCGCGCACGAACCAGCGATCAATAAACAAGTGGTTGGACTGCAGTTGGCTCCGTTGATCCGACCTTTGGGCGCACAAGCAGGGTTCTTGTTCGATGCCGATTCCGACCGGGTCGCCATCGCCACCGAATCAGGCGAAGCGATCTCCGAAGAGTTGGTGCTACCAATGCTTGCCGATCATCAATTGGAATCGGGCCAAGGCAAACTCGTCATCACCAACATCTCCACCACGGCACTGCTCGAAGACATCGCCGACCGTTACGAAGGCCGCGTGATCCGCGTGCCTGTTGGACGCCAAGCCGCCATGGATGCGCTGTCGTCCTATAAGCCCGACCAGATAGCGATTGCCGGTGAGGGCACAGGCGCGGTGATGATGCCGCAGTTCCGGTTTGTCTACGACGGCATCGCATCGATGCTCGCGATCCTCACGATGATGAATGACCGCGGGCAAACCCTCACCGAGATCATCGGCGGCTATCCGCAATACACGATTCTCAAGGGACAGATTCCGCTCGTGTCACAGCGCATCCCCGCGCTGTTTTTGGAACTGCATAAACGCTTTGAAGGATGCCGCATCAACACGATTGACGGGTTCCGGGTGGATCTCGACGGCGCCTGGGCGCACGTGCGCGTCAGCCAAACTGAGCCGATCGTGCGCGTGATCTGCGAACAAAGAGGCGACGCTCCAAAATCATTGTACGATTCGATTCTCGAACTGGTGGAAACC
>CAZCPL010000327.1:4333-5774 GCA_964500255.1 uncultured Solibacteraceae bacterium
AACCTATGCCGCGGCGTGAACATCAACTGAAAATTGGCGTCTCGGGCATCCGCGGCGTGGTCGGGGAGTTTCTCACACCTCTCCTCACGCGCGAGTTCGCGCAGGCGTTTGGAACCTATGTCGGCGCAGGACGCGTGGTCGTCGGCCGTGATACCCGGGCCTCAGGACCAATGCTGCAGCATGCGGTCCATTGCGGCCTGCTTGCGGCCGGATGCGAAGTGATCGACGTTGGCGTGATGCCGACACCGACCATCCAGATGTACGCGGGAGCGACACGCGCCCGTGGAGGCATCGCGTTGACGGCCTCGCACAATCCGCCCGAATACAATGCCCTGAAGCTCTTCAACGGCCAGGGGCTGTTCTTCAATCACTACGAACGCAACGAATTGCTCGACATCTTTCATGAATCGAGTTTTCGCCAAGCCAGCTTCGATGAGATGCGCCCGCTACGTTCCGATTACGAAACTGCGCCCCGAATGCATATCCAGCGTGTTCTGAAGCTGGTGGATGTTGAACGCATTCAAAAACGTAACTTCCGCGTGGCGCTCGATGGAGTGAACGGCGCGGGATCGGTGATGACGCCGGCCTTCCTCACTGAGACCTTAGGATGCAGCCTCGATGCAATTTCCGTCGATCCGACCAAGCCGTTTCCACGCGAGGCCGAACCGAAGCCCGAAACTCTCGGCGATCTCGCTGAACTGGTGAGGAAATCGAAAAGCGAGATCGGGTTCGCGCAAGACCCCGACGGCGACCGCCTCGCCGTTGTCGATGAAAACGGCAACTGCCTCGACAACGACGATGTGCTCGCACTGTGTGTGGACGCAACGCTCGCCCGCACGCCAGGCAACGTGGTGGTGAATCTGACGACGTCTTCCGTCATCGACGATGTCGCGGCCAAGCATGGCTGCAAGGTTCTTCGCAGCCCGGTGGGTGAGGCCAACGTCGTGGAGTTCATGTTGGCCGCAAATGCCGTGGTGGGCGGCGAGGGATCCAACGGCGGACTCATTCTGCCAGCCGTCCACCACTGCCGCGATTCGTATACCGCGATGGCGTTGTTGCTCGATCAAATGGCCGCTACGGGGCAGACGATCTCCGCCCTCGCCGCGCAATTGCCGCGATACTACCGCCGTATGGGCAAAGTGGCGTTTGCCCATGGCAAGCTGGGCCCAATGATGCAAGCGCTGGAGGCTCTGTATCCGGGTGCCCAACTCGATCGTTCCGATGGATTGAAGGTGGCCATAGACGGCGCATGGGTCCACGTTCGAGCCTCCAACACTGAGCCGCTGTTGCGATTGGCCGTGGAGGCGAAATCCGCAAGTCAGTTGGAAGCCGTCTATGCGGCCGCGACCAAAGTGCTGAACTAGTTCTTCAACTTCATAAAATAGCTCGTTTGGATCCGCACCACGATTGGCGCGGCTCCTGAACGACGCGGTTCGGACTG
>CAZCPL010000328.1:0-1868 GCA_964500255.1 uncultured Solibacteraceae bacterium
TTTCCAAGTTGCCGCGGTCGATTTTGTAGATGCTGCCGCGAAGGTCGAAGTTCTCATTGATGAGTTCGCTTAGGCGGTCGTGATCGCCGGCGAGGATGGCCTGTCTGCCTTCGCGTGCGATTTCGCCCCAACGGTTCATGGCATCGACGACAGGCGCTTCGCCGCGATTCCAGCGGTCTCGGATGTTGTTGTGAAAGACTTCGGTTCCTTCGCTCAGGCTGGTGCGGTATGCGACGTAGAGGTTCGGCAACAGGGCGGGGTCGATCTGCTCGTATTCGCCGTAGCCGCGGGATTGCATGAGTTCGCGTTGGAAATCCATGTAGACGATGCCTTCGTAGACTTGAATGACGCGATCTTGCGGTCCGGCGGCAACACCCAGTTCACGGGTTTCGACTTCCAGCGCAAGTTTCGCCTGCAAAGGCAGAGGGATCTCGACGTTGTAGTACTGCATCAACGCGCGCAAAGCGGCGATGATAATGGAACTGGATCCGCCCATTCCAAGGCGCAGAGGAATGGTGGATTCGTACTCGAGCGTGAAATTGCGATTGGGCAGTTCGATGTGATTGGCTTCGCAATAATCCATGAAGCGAACGATCAAAGCCTGTAAAATCCGGATGCCGCCGTAGTAGCCGCGCCACCGAGTGGACGCATACAGATCGTCAAGGCCTTCGAAGACGGGCATGTCGGCTTTGGACGGTTTGATCTCTAGCCGGGCCGACGGATAAAGCAAAACGCGCGCTCGAAAGTTGCGCATGAGGAAGGCGATGGTGCGTCCAAAGTAGCCATCTGAGGGGTTGCCGAGAAGTCCGGCGCGAGAATACGCGTACGTTTCGATCACTCATCAAGATTATCGCTAGACAGGGGCACTTGCAAAACACCCCCTGAATGCGAGAACCTAATAGGTTTTCCGGTACTAGTTGCCGGAGTCGTTCGCGCAGGCCATTTGATGCTGATCAGAATTCTCTACCACGACCATTGTTTTGACGGTGCAGCCTCGGCTGCATCGTTCAGCCGCTTTCTCAAAGCCAAGTTCCACCCCGATGCTGAATTTTTGTATACGGGCATGGCGCACAAGGCTTCTCAGTTGTTCGAAGACGAGCTTTTCGACGGCGATGTCAATGCCATTGTGGACTTCAAGTATTCACCGCACGAGAAGCTAACGTGGTGGTTCGATCATCATCAAAGCGCGTTCTTGACTCCAGAAGACCAGGCGCACTATGAGCGGACGATGGGTGAGCGCCACCTGTTTTTCGATCCGGCATATCCGTCGTGCACAAAATTCATTGCGCACGTGGCGCGCGACAAATTCGGGTTCGAAGCGGCCGATCTGGAAGAACTCGTGCATTGGGCGGACATCGTCGACAGCGCACGTTATGAATCGGCGGAGGCGGCGGTGGAATTGGGCCACGCGGCGATGAAGATCACGTTGGTGATCGAAGGTGCGCAGGGTTCCGATCTGGTGCATCACGTCATCCGGCTGATGCAGCACAAGAAGCTCGACGAGATCATGGAAGATCCGAGGGTGAAGGAGTTGTGGACTCCGTTGCATGCACGGCACCGGCGAAACATCGATCTGATTCGCGAGGCGTCGACGTGCGATGAACGCGTGGTGTTCTTCGATCTGATTGAGCAGGAAGTGGAGGGATACAACAAGTTCATCCCTTACTATTTGCATCCCGAGTCGGTGTACACGGTTTCGGTGAGCAACCAGAGCTTTCGTACGAAAGTGTCTGTCGGATCGAACCCGTGGGTCCCTGGGCCGCTCAAACATAATCTGGCGACAATCTGCGAGCGTTACGGAGGCGGTGGGCATCCGAGGGTGGGTGCGATCAGCTTTCCGAAGGGCGATGTGGAGACGGCGCGGAAGG
>CAZCPL010000328.1:1878-5769 GCA_964500255.1 uncultured Solibacteraceae bacterium
AGGTGGCGGCGGAAATTGGGGCGGAGTTGAAGCGTTAGAGCGACTCGCGATCACGGTTTTCGATGATCCGCCACTGCCAGCTGGCCGACCTGCTCGCCAGTTTGGTTCGATTCTCGGTTATCGTACGAATCCCCCAGGCTTGAGAGCCTCGACGCCCGGGCCAGTGCAACCCCAAGCGGAAAGCGGCAGCCACCCATACAGGCAGACTTCGGCGATTCGTTGCCAGAGTCCGCGCATTTCAATTCCAGGACCGCCCATTATGAAGAGACAGGCGAAGACCGTGAGCCCCAGGCACAGTCCCAGGGGATGATGCGCAAATCGTCGGCTCATTGCGATCAAAGCCGCTCCGCCGGAGACGTACTGGATGAGTCCGATCAGATTGTGTAGTGCTTGCGTGGGAGAGCCCTCGGCCGGGCATCCGGTATCGCAGGGGAAGAGGGCAGCACCGAGATTGCCGAGAACAAGGCCGAGCAAAAGAAGGACAGGCAGCCTTTGCCCGCGCGGTGTGCGACTGGCCAAGCCGATAACGGCAACCAGATTGAGGATCGCCGTGGGAAAGAAGATCCCCCAATTCACCAGACTCGCGTGCGGTGAGCCGTGCGCACCGAGTTCGCTGATGTACTGAGTCGCAGGGTTATAGCCTGGTACAAAAACGCCAAAGATGGCAGGGACCAAGAGTCCAAAGGCAGCGGCGGTGGAGGCAACTCCGATCGGGGAAACGCTCACAGTTAGGATACGGACACAAGCGGCGGATTGTTCCGCTATTCGAAGCCGGGCTGCCCACAGCGAGCATCCGGTCACTCAAAGGGCGGCCATTGCGAGCCACCGTTGTTATGAACTTGCATCTTTGTGCGCGGTCGCCGTTGTCGGACGACTGACGCTGTCTTTGGCGGATCTGTTCATCGACCGGAACTTCTGGCGTGCGCAAGAGCTGCTTTGCAACTCGCGCTCGAAGGAGTCGACGGGTTGTGCGTGTCCTTTGGCAGCGAGTGCATCGAGCAACTGATCCAGGGAACGCATTCAAGCTTCGGCCTTTGGGCGGATTCTTCCACTTCAGAGTATCTTCGACAACGCCATTCCGAAGACATTGCCGTCGCGACAGCGTCTGAGAGTTGACGTCTGAGACGGCCCTCTCGTAGTTGATCAACGCGGCACCTCTCGAAATGCCTTGGACGATTGAGCGCGGGTTATGAATAGCCTGTTTTGGGGAGCCTCGAACGGGTTAGGTGTCGAACCGAAAGAGTAGTTCGGGCTGGCCAGCGGCTACTGGTTCGTTCCTTCAAGCAGGTCCAGACGGCGTTGACGATGCTGCTCGACTGAAAGGAGGCTCTGGGCTGTCGCGTTATTCGCTGAGATCATCTCGAGAATCTGCTTGACCCGTTCATCGAGTTTGGCATCGAGTTCCCGCATTCGCTTGTCGTGTCTTTCGAGAGCCTCGTCATGGTAATGCTGACGGGCCTTCATTTCGCTAAGCGATGCCACGGTGCTCGCGATCATCTTGTCCAAACTGGCGTTGGTCTTGTCCAAGCCGGCGTTGGTTTTGTCCAGATTGGCGTTGGTTCGGTCCAAACTGGCGTTGGTCTTCTCAAGACCAGCATTCGCAGCGGCAAGGCGAGCCGCTGCGATATCGAGGTTGCGCTTGACGCGATCCATTCTCTCGTCAATATTCGACATGCGACTCGCCTCCTGTCTCAAACTACGACGGGGCAGATTTGTCGGCTTACTTCAGTTCCATCAGCTCTTTTTCCTTCGCCTTCGCCAATTGGTCGACCTTGGCGATGTGGGCGTCGGTGAGCTTCTGGATGTCGTCGTGCGATCTCCGCTCGTCGTCTTCGCTGATCAGCTTGTCCTTGAGCAGTTTCTTGACGTGATCGTTAGCGTCGCGGCGGATGTTGCGAAGGGCCACGCGATGATCCTCGGCGATATGCGTGATCTTCTTGGCGAGTTCGCGGCGGCGTTCCTCGTTGAGAGGTGGAATCGGCACGCGGATGATCTTGCCGTCGTTGCCCGGGTTCAGCCCCAGATCGGCCGAGCGAATCGCCTTTTCGATGATGGCGATCTGCGAGTTGTCCCAAGGCTGGATGGTGATCATCGCAGGTTCGGGAACGTGCAGGGTCGCGAGTTGGTTCAGCGGCGTTGGGGTGCCATAGTAGTCGGCTTTCACGGCATCGAGAAGCGAAACAGAGGCGCGGCCGGTACGAACCTGCGACATGGCGTGCTGCAGGTCCGCAACCGCCTTGTCCATGCGTGTCCTGGCGCTGGCTTCGATGTCTTTCGCCGTTTGTGGCGCTGTTTGTGGCGCTGTTTGTGGATTGTCCTGTGACATATTCGTGGTCTCTCTAGCAGATTTTGGTTCCGATGGCTTCACCCATCGCCATACGCATAATGTTGCCGTCCGTTTTGAGATTGAACACCTGGATCGGCAAACTGTTGTCGCGGCACATGGCGACAGCGGAGGCGTCCATTACTGCAAGCGAGCGGCTCAAGACTTCAGTGTAGCCGATGGTTTGGTAGAAGACGGCGTCGGCGTGCTTTCGGGGATCCTTGTCGTAAACTCCGTCGACGCCCGTGGCCTTGGCCAAAACTTCAGCGTGGATCTCCAGGGCGCGAAGCGCGGCCGCGGTGTCCGTCGAGAAATAGGGGTTCGAAGTTCCGGCGGCGAAGATCACGGTACGACCCTTCTCGAAATGACGAATTGCCCGGCGCCGGATGTAAGGCTCGGCGACCTGATGAATTTGGATGGCCGTCATGACGCGGGTGGGGACGTTCTGCTTTTCCAGGGCATCCTGAAACGCAAGGGCGTTGATGACGGTGGCGAGCATGCCCATGTGGTCACCGGTCACGCGATCCATGTTCCTGGCTGCGGCAGCGACGCCGCGGAAGAAGTTGCCTCCACCGATCACCAGTCCGACTTGGAGCCCCTGGGCGACCACGGCGGCGACCTCAGCGGCCAGCGCGTGGACGCGTTCGGGATCGAGACCGAAGTGATTGTTGCCGGCGAGGGCTTCGCCGCTGAGCTTGAGGAGGATTCTTTTGTACTTGGCCATGGGTATTCGTTCGTTACAAGAAAAAAGGGACGGTGAGAAACCGTCCCTTCCGATTCGCTATTCGGCGGCTGCTTCGGCAGGGGCCGTTTCGCCTACCTTGAAACGAGCGTATCGAGAGATCTGAACATCCGCCCCCAGAGCCTTGGCTTTGGACTTTACCAGTTCCGCAACGGTGATGGAGCCTTCTTTGATGAAGGGTTGTTCCAGCAGGCAGATCTCTTCGTAGAACTTGCCCATGCGGCCTTCCACGATCTTTTCGGCAACTTTTTCGGGCTTGCCTTCGGCGATCACGCGTGCCTTCTGGATGTCCTTTTCCTTCGCGATGGCGTCGGGCGTGACGTCTTCGCGTCCGAGGAACTTTGGATCGGCTGCGGCGATCTGCATCGCCACGTCTTTCACGAGTTCCTGGATTTCGGCGTTACCGGAAGCATCCGCAAGAGGAGTCGCGATTTCGATCAGGACGCCCAACTGCGCGCCCGGGTGGATGTAGGATCCGACGACACCGGCAGCGGCTTTGAATCGGGTGTAACGGGCGACCGAAATGTTCTCGCCCAGCTTGGCGATGGTGGCCTTGATAGCGTCCTCAACCGTGGCTCCATCGAGCGCAGAACTGAGAAGCGCGGCAACCGGATCGGCTGCGCCCACAATGGAGGCGGGAGCGGTGGCGATGGTGTCGGCCAGTTTGGCCGTGAGGGCCAGGAAGTCGTCGGTGCGGGCGACAAAATCCGATTCGCAGTTGACTTCTAGCAACACGCCGGATTGACCCGCATCGGCGCTCCTGGCGACAATGGTGCCTTGTTTGGTGACGCGAGTCGCCTTCTTGGCTGCGGATGCGAGGCCGGCC
>CAZCPL010000329.1:0-5731 GCA_964500255.1 uncultured Solibacteraceae bacterium
AGCGGAGCCGCAAAGAAATCGCCCGCAATTAGCCCTATTTTTCCCCGAGTAAACTGTTTCGCGAACTCCACCACCGCAGGCAGATCGAACACCTCGGCGCACATTCCCGGATATGCCTCTACCGCAGCCAACACCAAATGCCCCGTCGCTCCGCCAAGATCCACCGCATGACGGAACCGCGACAGATCGAACGCCCGCACCAGAGTCGCCGAACTGATCTGCCCGAAGCCATGCATCCCCATTAGAAAATCGTGCTTCTTCTCTTCCGTCTCGAAGAAGTGCGAGAACAGCGGACCACCGCTCAACCCAAACACCTGCTGCCAGCGGTTCGATCCTTCCTTTACCGCGTCTTCCAACTGCCGCCACATCGGATAGAGAGCCAAATTCGAATACTGTATGTATCCTGTCAGCGTCCGCGGACTCTCTCGCCGCAGATATTCATCGGCAGCCGGCGTATTCTGATATTGGCCGTCGGCATCCTTCGAAAGAAGCCCTAAGCAGACACAAGCGTCAAGCAGGCGGGTACCTTCCACGCCAAGGTCGCGGTTGCCCTCGAACACGCCCATCTGAACGGCGGCAAACATCGCCTTGGATTTACGAAAGGATTCGATGAGATCTACGATTGGACCGGGGTCAGGAAGCATAGAATCACAATAACCTATCGACGTTCGAGAGCCATGCGAAGTGCGCGAGCGGCTTCGAGCACGCGCTTGGCAGCCTCAAACCCGGGATCCTCATCCACGGCAACAATAGCCGAATCCCCAAGCCCCGCGTCGCGATAGCGGCGTAGGCGCTCTAAGACAAAATCCCGGATCTCCCGCGCATTGCCAACGCCCTCGAAGCGCGCCGCATGGCGGTCAGACGCCGAATGATGTCCCGGTTCAGCGGATGCCGTGCCGCCGCCCGCGCTCGAAACCACCACCGTCGCGATGTTCAATATCTTTTGCAGCGGACCCTGACTGAGTTGTACCTTCTGGATATTGGCGAAGGTCATCGTGACCTCCTGCACGCTCCACACCCCGGACCGGATCCGCAGGCTGTGATCCGTCACGATATACCAGCGCATCTCGTAGTCGAGTTTCTGCTTCCAAAACGTGATCAGGAGTTGCACGACAAATAATGCTAGACCCAGGCCCACGCCGATCCGCGCGAAAGGCTGCAGCCATTGCGGAAACTTGGCCGATACCACCGTCATTGCAACCAGAAAGGAGATCGCCGCAAACCCAACGAGCACTTGCAGAAGCGCCCATTGAATCAGGTTCCATTGATACAGCCGGGGCGATGCCCGAAAGACGCGTACAGAATCCGCCGAACCTACCGGCGCATTCGGATCGTGCGGTACGCGCAACAACTGCAGCAGAATTCGTTTCGCGGAATCGTACATCTCAGCGCTTTCCCTCTTCAATCAGCTTGCGGATCGCCTGCAACTCCTTCGCCACATCCCCTAGTGTCGACGCCAGTGCGGAGGCCGGTGCGTCGACCTCCTTCCGCATAGGTTCTTTGGCTCCACGCATCTTTGAATAGAGAAAGTCGCGGATCTCCTCCGGGCTCTCAAGCCCCTCGATCGTCATCTCCGCGCCAGATCCCGCTGACGCCGTCTGCACTTCGACCCGCGCAAGCCCGAGCCAGCGCTCGATCACATTCGATCGCAGGTGGATGTCTTGAATCCTCGAATAGTTCACCACGGTTTCATGATGAAAGATCACGCCCCAACTCATCGAAATGCCTTCGTTGTCGAAGCGATAGCGCATCGTGTGAAAGCGGAAGTAAAGATAGATCAGGAGAAACGGAAAGGCGAACAACGCGCTCAGTGACTGAATTTTGTAATAGGTCCAGAGTGAGTCTTTCGGCCGGGTGATCGCGAGAATCGCTGCTTCGTTGGACATCAGAACGAGGCTAGCACTTACGGACTCTGGGCGGGACCAGTCTGTTCGCCTCAAGCCAGTCGAGTGGATCGCGCACGCTCCACCAATTACCATAGAGTCTGACATGGCAGCCGATAACTCATTCGACATCGTTTCCAAGATTGAAATGCCCGAGGTCGTCAATGCGATCCAACAGGCTCTCAAAGAGATTCAGACCCGTTACGATCTGAAAGACTCCAAGTCCAACATCGAGCTCAACGAGAAGGACAACAAAATCACCCTCACCAGCGCCGACGACTACAAAATCAAAGCCGTGCGCGAGATTCTAGAAAGCAAGCTCGTCAAGCGCAAAGTACCGCTCAAGGGCTTCGCCTACGGCACAATCACGCAAGCCGGTGGATCCACCATGAAACAAGAGGCCACAATGCAGCAGGGGCTCGCCACCGAGAAGGCGAAGGAGATCGTCAAAGCGATCAAGGACAGCAAACAGAAGGTACAGGCGTCGATCATGGGCGACTACGTCCGAGTAACCGGTAAAGACCGCGACTCACTGCAGGAAATCATCGCCGTGTTGCGCGGCCACGACTTCGACATCGACATACAGTTCACCAACTACAGGACCAGCTAGTGCCGCGGCGGATCGAATCGCTGTTTGTCAAAGGTCCCGCAGGCAGGTTGGAAGCGATTCTCGAAGAGCCCGAGGATCGCGACCCGATCGAGTGCGCGTTGGTCTGCCATCCGCATCCGCAGCATGGCGGAACCATGCATACCAAAGCCGTCTATCGCACGGCTCGTGGTCTTCGGCGTGCCGGAAGCGCGGTACTGCGCTTCAACTATCGTGGTGTGAATCTCAGCGAAGGCGAGTACGATCACGGGGTCGGTGAGGTCGAGGACGCGCGTTCCGCCTTGTCCCTGTTGCTGAGCCGCTATCCGACCTTGCCGTTGACGATCGCCGGCTTCTCGTTCGGCTCTCGCATCGCACTCAAGCTGGGCTGCGAGCTTGCCTATCCGCGCCGCCTCATCGCCGTCGGATTTCCAACCGTCTACAAAGATCGTTCGTATCTTGGGGGCTGTGCGGTTCCTCGTTTGTTCGTGCAAAGCGACAACGATGAGTTCGGTCCGCTGTCAGAGCTGGAGCCTCTGGTGAACTCGCTTCCCTCCCCGGCTAAGCTCATCGTGATTCCTGCTGCGGATCACTATTTCGCCGGCGCATTGCCGCTGCTCGAAGAAGTAATCGCCGCGATTCCGTAGTCTCTCCACCAAGGTTTGCACGGGTCCCGTTACGGCCCAGTCCCATAGTTTGGAAATCAGTACCTTCGTCGTCTTTCGATCTTGACGGCCCAGTTGTTAATCTCCATCATATGGTCATTGACACACTGCAGCAAGAAAAGGGACCCGCGGCCGGAGCGCGTCATCGCTCTGGAAACGCGGATCCGCTCGCCCTGACTCATCAACTCTGCTGTCTTTGTCAGCGGAACGATGCCGAGGCTATTGCGGTCGGCGAGGATTTCGAATACCGGACCTCGCCCGATACGTTTGCCGCATTGAACTGTCGCCGTTGCGGACTTGTCTATCTCAGTCCGCGTCCGGCGATGTCCGCGCTGGAGCGAATCTATCCGCCCGACTATCACGCTTTCCAATTTTCCGCCGAGCAGTTCGGGCTCGCCTACTGGGTGAGAAGCTGGCTCGAAGCACGTCGGCTCTTGCAGTGCTGCGAAGGTTTGCCAGACGATGCTCGTATCCTGGACATCGGCTGTGGCGATGGATTTCACATTAAACTGTTTCAACGCTACGGCAGGCCCTCGTGGAATGTGTTGGGCATCGATGCCAGCGAAAAGGCGGTTGCCGCGGCGCGCAAGAGCGGCCTGGTTGTGCAACATGCCGACGTACAGACCGCGGCATTGCCACACGAATCCTTCGACCTGATCTTTCTCATCGCCACAATCGAGCATGTAGAAGATCCGGTGGACGTTCTGCTATCGGTTCGCAAGCTGCTCAAGCCCGGTGGCCGCGTTGTCATCGTCACTGACAACACCGGCACCGCCGATTTCAGGTTGTTCAGCCGGCGCCATTGGGGCGGCTATCATTTTCCACGCCACTGGAACCTGTTCAATGAGTCGAGTCTCAGGCAACTTGCCGCGATTTCGTCGATGCAGGTAACTCGCATCGAGACGATCGTGAGTCCCGTCAACTGGGTTTACTCGATCCGGAACTGGCTGGTGGATCGCCACGCTCCGAATTGGCTGATTGAACAATTCAGCCTGAAAACACCCATCACGCTTGGAGCGTTCACGGTGATCAACAATCTCTTCCAATTAATTGGGAAAGGCGCTCTGCTGCGCGCCACCTTTACGAGGCCACAATGACCGATAAGCCCGTCGCGATCATCGGAGCCGGCATTGCCGGATTAACCGCCGCCAATTGCCTCCGCCATCAAGGCGTTCCGATCCTGCTCTTCGAAGCTGGAGACAAGATCGCAGGCATGGCCCAAAGCTACGCCGACGAAGACGGATTCACCTACGACTTCGGAGCGCATTTCATCACAAACCGCCTGGCTGCCGCGATTGGCATAGGCTCCAAATGCCGCGACGTGAAATATTACGGCGAAAGTGTTTCGGTCCGTGGTCGCAACTATACATATCCCTTCGGGTTGATGAGTGTCCCGCGGTTCGTGGCGAGCGCAGTGAAGGCGAAGTTCAGCCGATCCGGTGAAACCAAAACAGCCGCTGAGTACTTTCGGCGGACATACGGCCGTACCCTGGCGGATGAGGTTGCTCTGCCCATACTCGAAGCTTGGTCAGGTGCCCCGGGCGACCAACTGGCCCCCTCAGTGGGCAACAAATTTTCGCATAGTGTCGCTTACACGCTGTATCTGAGCATGCTGTCCCGATGGAAGGGATTGGCGGTATCGAGTGGATATTGCCGCGCGATTGCCGAGAATCCGCAGGTTTGGCACGTGTATCCCGAGGGCGGCATGGCAGGAGTTTGCAACAAGCTCGCGGAACCGATCCAGGACGCTGTGCGGCTGCGGTCCCCCGTAGAGAAGATCATTGTCGAAAATGACCAGGTGGTCGCCGTGCGCGCCAAAGGCGTCGATCACAAGGTTTCGGCGGTGGTGAGTACCGCTCCCTGCCCTATGCTGCCAAAGCTCGTCTCTGGCACGGATCGTTTGAAGCCGCTCGAAGCCTTCCGCTACCGGCCAATGATATTCGTGAATTTACGTCTGAAAGGGCGCGGCATTCTTCCGGATACCGTCCTGTGGATGCCAGAAAGAAAGTTCCCGTTCTTCCGGCTTACCGAGACAACCCAATCGATGCCGTGGCTCGCACCCGCTGGTAAAACGATTATCACCTGCGATATCGGCTGCGAGGTCAACGATGCGCATTGGCGCATGTCGGATGAGCAGCTTGCCGCACTCTGCTTGGAAAACGTTTCGAAACTGTATCCAGAGGTATCGGAGAACTATCTGGGATGTCGCGTCATGAAGACGCCGTTCGCCTATCCGGTGTTCCTACAGGCGTATGAAGAACAGCGGGTCCGGTTCGAGAGATCCACTGGAATCGACAACCTGATGAGCATCGGAAGAAATGGCGAATTCGCTCATATTTTGATGGAAGACATTTACTGGAGCACGCTAAAGAAAATGCAGACTCTGGTGGATCGGCTTCGGCAACTGGAACCCGCTCAGGATGTTCAGGATGGGGCTCCCTCGTGTGAGAAGGAGTTCGCAGACGAGCTGGTCACTGGCTAGCGGTTCGGCGTGGGAGGTTCTAGGAATTGTCTGAAACAGCATTGCATTGGGTTTTCTGAGGCGGTAAAGACACAAAGGCCCCGGGGGTTAAGACCGGGGCTAGTGTTTGTTTAAT
>CAZCPL010000330.1:0-5713 GCA_964500255.1 uncultured Solibacteraceae bacterium
GAATGGAAGGCCCTGGCGGTTATCAGTTCGTGGGTCGCACGACGCAGATGTGGAAGACGCATCGCACGCCGAGCCCGTGGTTATTGGACTTTTTCGATCAACTTCGTTTCTATCCCGTGTCTGCGAAGGAGTTGGAAGAGCTTCGGGCGGATCAAGGATTCACGCCACGCATCGAGCAGGGCGTGTTCGATCTGGAAAAGCACAACCAGTTTTTGCAATCGATTGGGAAAGAGGCTGGTGAGTTTCAACAGCATCGCGATGCGGCGTTTGCGGAAGAGCGTGCGCGCTGGGGCGAGTACATCGCGCCGGAGTTAGACGATGCTCCGCCGCCACAAGCGGATGATCTACCGGAAGGCGCGACGGCGATCCGGTCGCCGATCACGGCTTCTGTTTGGAGTATTCCGGTGGAAAAAGGCCAGCAAATCGCTGCGGGAGACCGGATGCTGGTGCTGGAGGCGATGAAGATGGAGGTTGCGGTGAATGCTCCGCAAGCGGGCGAGGTGCTGGAGATACGGTGCGTTCCTGGGGCGTTGGTGCATCCGGGGCAGGTGTTGGCGGTGATTCGATGAGCATCTTCATTACAGAATTCGAACGTGCAGGCGCGGCTGCAGGCACGTTGGCGGGCCTTACGTTCGCGATCAAAGACAACATCGATGTTGCGGGGATCCCCACAACGGCTGGGTGCCCGGCGTTTGCGTACACGCCCGATCGCGATGCCGATGTCGTGGAGCGCTTGCTGGCCGCGGGCGCGACAGCGAAGGGCAAGACGAATCTGGATCAGTTCGCGACGGGATTGGTTGGCGTGCGCACGCCTCATGGCGCGTTGTCGAGCGTGTTCCATCCCGAGTATGCCTCGGGCGGTTCGAGTTCCGGATCTGCCATCGCGGTGGCGAAGGGCTTGGTCAACTTCTCGTTGGGGACCGATACGGCAGGCAGTGGGCGTGTTCCCGCGGCGTTCAACAACATCATCGGATTGAAGCCCACCAAGGGGTTGCTGAGCATGAAGGGCGTGGTTCCCGCCTGCTTGAGTCTCGATTGCGTTTCGATTTTCGCGCGCGATTTGCATACGGCGAAGCGGGCCTTGTTGGTGGCCGCGTGCAAGCCGGTGCAGCAACACGAGGCGAAGACGCAGTTTCGGTTTGGAGTTCCGACAGCGCTGGAGTTCTTTGGCGATGTCGAAGCGGAAAAGCTATACGAACAAGCAGTCACGAAGCTAGAAGCCGCTGGCGGCGCGCGCGTCGAGATCGACTACGCGCCATTTCTGGAGACGGCGCGGTTGTTGTATTCGGGTCCGTGGGTGGCGGAACGTTACGCCGCCGTTGGTGAGTTTATCGAAGCGCATCCGAACGAGACGCATCCAGTTGTGCGGGACATCATTTTAGGTGCCAAGCGCTACAGTGCCGTCGATACGTTCAAGGCAATGTACCGACTTGAAGAACTGCGCGCGATCACGGCGCCCGTGTGGGATACGATCGACACGCTGTGCCTGCCAACGACGGGGACGATTTACAAGATCGCGGATATTGAATCGAATCCCGTGCAGTTGAACAACAACCTTGGCTATTACACGAACTTTGTGAACCTGCTCGATCTGGCCGCACTGGCGATTCCCGCAGGGTTCCGACCCAATGGACTGCCGTTCGGTATCACGCTTATTGGACCTGCTCATAGCGATCTCGCGCTATTGCAGCTTGCGGCGAGCCTTGACCGCATCGAGGTCGCAGTGGTTGGCGCGCATTTGTCTGGACAGCCGTTGAACTTCCAATTGCAGGAACGCGGCGCGACGCTGTTGAGGACATGCAAGACCGCGAGCAATTACCGGCTATTTGCGTTGGCCAATACTGCACCTCCGAAGCCTGGATTGCTGAAAGAGCCCGGATTTCAAGGTGCTGGTATCGAAGTGGAAGTGTGGTCGATGCCGGCGAGAGAGTTCGGAAGCTTTGTGGGTGCGATCCCTGGTCCGCTGGGCATTGGGACGCTGATGTTGGCGGATGGTTCGGCAGTGAAGGGATTCATCTGCGAACCCGCGGGTTTGGCGGGGGCGGAGGACATTACTGCGTTCGGAGGTTGGCGCAAGTTCCGCCTCGCGCGTTAGTGATTTAGGACCGCGTAGAGGGCGGTTTGGGCGGCAACGAAATCTCAACTTGCGAATCGCTTCCGGGCGTGGCGGCATCGACGGCCGCGATTATCTGCTCAAGGTAGTTCTCGACGATCCGCCATTGCGAATTCGCCAGAGCTACGATCGCGATGACCCTTTCCGCTAGCTTCTGCGAAGCCGGATGCCTCGGCGGCACTCAGAAGTTCCGCCTGTCCCAACCAGCATCCTTTGCCCTGGTGACATGGTGTTTTGGGAGAAATGGAATGAACGGCGCCGGTGTGCCGTGATCAAATAGGATGCGCATGGACGGGTACGGATGCTTGGGTGTCTACCGAAGGCGGCGGCGTGTCAAGGCTGCGTGCAGCGAATTCCAGGACGGCGGTGACCTGTTCCCGTGTCACATCGAACCACTCCATGATCTCGTCAACGGTTGCCCCGGATTGGAGGTTCTCAAACACGGTAGCAACCGGCATGCGAGTATCCTTGAACACCCACGCGCCGCTCACCTTGCCGGGAATGCTTTCCCCGGCGGGACAGAGAGACCAGTCAAGCTGTGCCATGTGTACTCCTCTCTTCATCGCAACGGGTTCGGAACAAGCGCTGTAGCAGGGCGTTCACGTTGGGATCGAGCGTTTGGATTTCCGTAACGCAGTTGCAAACCGTCCAGATGACCATATCCTCGGAGGACCATACCCGGCCCGTAGCTCGCGCGGTGGCGGAGTGTTGCAATCGTGGCGGAGCAGAGCGGCGAGATCCGGAAGCACCTCGCGCAACAGGAAACTTGGAGGTTCGTTACTTTTCGCCGACAAGCTTGCTAGCGAGCGGCGACGTTTGGCCCGCATATTTGTTTCCCACTTTCTTGTAGTAAGGCACCGTTGTCGGCGACGAGAGTTGCTCAAACGTGAACGAGCAGATGCGCATGCCCGGATAGAGTGCTACCGGCATGATGCCGAGGTTCGAGAGTTCGAGCGTTGCCTTGCCGCGCCAGCCTGGATCGAACAATCCAGCCGTGCCGTGAACGATAATGCCAATGCGCCCGAGGCTGGATCGGCCTTCGAGCCGCCCCAGAACATCGTCATCGAGTTCCAGCGTCTCCATCGTGATCGCTAGCGCGAACTCGCGTGGTTGCAGGATAAACGGCTCGCCGTCGGGAACCAGGATCGTCCGCATCAGGCTCTGAATCGCGGCCTTGTCGCGCAGATCGATGAACGCGTGGCGCGAATGTTCGAAGATGCTGAACTCGTTGCCGAGGCGGAAATCCACCGAACAACTGCCAAGCTGTTCGGCGGGCAGCGGCGGATCCACACGGATCTTGCCCTTCAGTATGTAATTCTGGATGTCGGCGTCGGAAAGAACCATCTCGATATCCAGGATACTAGTTTTGTGGGCTCTTTCATCTTTCTAACGGCGCTTTTGCTTGGTTCCGAGGATCCCGCGGAACTGATTCGCGTATCGATGGAAGCGGGCAAGTCCAACACAGTCAAGGCAGCCAATTGGCTTTCGCGCGAGGACATCCGTCGCTTCGATCCACAGCGGAAGAGCAAACTGGTGAGTTGGCAAACTTACGAGGCGTCGATTGTCGAAGGGCAGAACTACTATCGGCTAACCGCTCGCAATGGCAAGCCTCTGAAGAAGGCCGAGCGGGAAGACGAGCAGGACAAGTTGGATCGCGAAGCCGAACGTCGCCGCAAGATGGCCCGAGTGAGAACTGCCGTTGCAACGGGCATGAAGTCGATATCTATGGGCAGCCGCTATTCGCTCTCTCTCGAACATTTGATTTGGCATCACGATATCCAACTCGCAGGTGAGAACACAACTCCAGAAGGCCGTGAATACTGGGTTGTCGATACTCGTTTGCAGCCGAGCGCACCGTTGCCGAAGGAGCGCAACGACATGGCATTGGCCGGCAACGTGACGGTGTGGATCGACAAAGAAACGCACCTGCTGCTGCGTCGCGAGCTGAGGGTGACGCGTGTTTGGGGCGATTGGGGTCCGGGGTCTTCGGTGTTGTTCGAGATGTTCTGGAATGGCGACGTCATGCTGGTGAAGCGCATCGCGACGCGCATCGGCTTTGGTGCACGGCTCCGCGATACGGAG
The DNA here is from genome assembly GCA_964500255.1 of uncultured Solibacteraceae bacterium. Classification (GTDB taxonomy): domain Bacteria; phylum Acidobacteriota; class Terriglobia; order Bryobacterales; family Bryobacteraceae; genus F-183. The sequence continues at coordinate 4,196 of CAZCPL010000330.1, forward strand.
CAAACTTACAGCAACTTCAAGAAGTTTGGCGCTGAGACCGAGATAAAGTTCGACGCGGTTGAGATTCCGTAAGATTTTGACGGAACTGAAACGCGTTTTGCTCGTTCTTCTATGAGATGAAGCATATCCTGCGACGCCTTTGGCGCACTCCGATGTTCAGCGCCATTGCCTTGCTCACGCTGGCTCTCGGTCTCGGAGCCAATACCGCGATCTTCAGCGTCGTCCATAGTGTGCTCATAAAGCCCTTGCCGTTTCCGCACTCCGAATCGCTGGTTGGGGTCTGGCATACTGCGCCGGGCATTGGTGAGATGGGCAATCAGCTCAACTGCTCGCCGACGATGGACTTCACCTACAACGAGGAAAGCAAGACCTTCGAGCATTTCGGGCTGTGGTCCGACGGCACGGCCACGGTAACAGGCATCGCGCAGCCAGAACAAGTGCGGGCCTTGTATTTGACGCGCGGCGTGCTGTTGGCTTTGGGCGTGCAGCCGACAACGGGGCGATGGTTCGCGCCCGCGGACAATAAGGCTGGCGCTGTGGATACGGCGATTCTCACGCATGGCTACTGGCAGCGGCGTTTTGGCGGCGATGCGTCGGTGATCGATCGCACGATTTCGATTGATTCTCAACCACATCGCGTGATCGGTGTCATGCCGCGCGAGTTTCGCTTCCTGGATGTCGATCCGGAGATCATCTTTCCTTACAAGTTCGACCGAAACAAGGTATTCTTGGGCAATTTCAGCTATCAGGGTATCGCGCGCCTGAAGCCGGGCGTGACGCTCGATCAGGCCAACGCCGATGTGTCGCGAATGCTCGGCATTTGGATCAACGCCTGGCCGACGCCCCCGGGTATGGATCGTAAGATCTATGTGATCGCGCGCATTGGACCTAAACTGCAGCCGCTTAAGAAAGAAGTGGTGGGCGATGTCGAGACCGTCCTCTGGGTGATCATGGGCACCATTGGCCTTGTGCTGCTGATCGCCTGCGCGAACGTCGCGAATCTGTTGCTGGTGCGTGCGGAAGGCCGCCAGCAGGAACTTGCGATTCGCGCCGCACTCGGTGCCGGGTGGGGTGCGATTGCTCGCGACATGCTGTTGGAGAGTCTGACGCTTGGTCTACTCGGCGGCTTGATGGGCCTTGGCGTTGCCTATGCAGCGTTGCGGGCATTGGTGGCAATGGGTCCTGAAACGCTGCCGCGGCTCGCGGAAATTGGGATCGATGGCACGGTGCTGGTGTTTGCGATCGCGGTGTCTCTCTTCACGAGTGTCCTGTTTGGAATGGTGCCGGCGTTGAAGTATGCGGGTCCGCAGATCGCGATGGCGCTGCGCGGCGGTGGGCGATCGTCCAGTCATTCGGTGGAACGGCATCGTGCGCGCAACACGCTGGTGGTGGTGCAGGTGGCGTTGGCGCTGGTGCTGCTGATCGGGTCGGGGTTGATGATTCGCACGTTCCAGGCGCTGCGTCAGGTGGAGCCTGGATTTACGAATCCGGAATCGGTGCAGTTGCTGCGCGCCTACA
>CAZCPL010000331.1:0-5698 GCA_964500255.1 uncultured Solibacteraceae bacterium
CGCCAGTGCTGTTTTCGCCAGTGCTGTTTTCGCCAGTGCTGTTTTCGCCGGTGCTGTTTTCAATGACGGCGAGCGCGCCACCAGTCTGGATGCCATCTTCGAAATATGGATCGAAGACTTCGGCGAAGGGCGCGTCGTAGTCGTCCGGCGTGAGCGTTTCACACCCGTACTGTAGTAAGCTGATCGGAAATGGTTCTCGCAATTCTGTTGTTGCTGTCGGTCGAAGATCCCAACGCGCTGTCTCCGCCGGAACGAGCGGAGGGCTGGAAACTGCTGTTCGATGGGAAGTCCGCCGAAGGCTGGCTGGAGGTGACCGGCAAGCCGTTTCCGGCGCAGTCGTGGCGCATCGAGGACAGCTGTTTGCGGGCCTTCGATACAGGCAACGGATTTCAGGATTTACGTACGCAACGCGAGTTCGGCAAGGCTTTCGAGTTCCAGTTTGAGTGGAAGATCGGCAAAGGTGGCAACTCGGGCGTGAAGTACTTCGTTCAGAAGGTCGACGATTGGACGAACGCCAAGGGGCGGCAGGCGCGGGCGCGCGGGTTTGAGTACCAATTGTTCGACGATGTGGCCGAGCCGACCCATGATGTCCGCAAGATCACGGGAGCCCTCTATGAGGCCGTACCCCCCCTGCAGACGGTTGCAAAGCCGGTTGGCGAATTCAACCGGTCGATGATCCGGGTGCGCGATGGCCGGGTGGAACACTGGCTAAACGGCGTGAAAGTAGTGGAATTCGGCCTGGACTCGACGGAAGCGAAACTGGCCGTGACGAGAGCGATGGGTAAGACGCCGAAGCCGGAGATAGGACCGGGGAACTTTGTATCGCTGCAGAATCATGGAAGTCCGGTATGGTTCCGGGGGATAAAGGCGAGAGAGCTAGAAAATGAAAACGGGGCCAATTAAGGCCCCGTTTCAGTTATTTATTCAACGTCCCGGACGCGCTTTTTGCGGTTCCGTTTGCGCGCCAAAGCTTCTTTGGTGCGGCGCTTTTCGCCCGGCTTGAGATAGAAGGAGTGCTTCTTGATCTCCTTGATGATATCTTCCTGCTGGACCTTACGCTTGAAGCGGCGGAGTGCGGATTCGAGTGTCTCGCCATCCTGCAATACGACTTCAGCCAATTAAAATCACCTACCTCTCAAGCACTGTCAAACAGCAGGATAACACGGCACCCCTATCCATGCCAGAATCGAGTTTGCCATGAAAACCGGATCCCGACGACGGGAAGTCACACTTGCCGAGGGATTGATTCGACATTTGAAAAGTGAGAGGGGCGCGCGCGGGCAGCCTCCCTGAAAGCCTGTTTAAGAGGAGATCCAGGTGAATCCGATCTGCGAGCGCGAACTCGCAGGTCTCGAGTCCAACCACGCGTTCTATGTCTACGCCTTGAATCGTGTTGCGGAGTTGGTGGGTTTGCTTGCGGAATTTCAAGAGATGGAGCCACTATCCAATCGGATCGCCGACGGTGAAGAGGAGTATGTACCCGAAGGTCCGCCGACGAGCCCTCTCACAAGATCCTACTTCAACCTGTGGGCGTTCTTCGATGTCACCAGTAGCTCAAGCGGGGAAACCGTGGGATCCATCGTTGTTGAGCTGGGAAAGGCTTTCGGGATGGCGTCCGCGCTGATCGGCGCGATTGAATTGCTGCAAAAATCCAGGATGGGACTTTACCGTAGCAAGGGTAAAGAGGGAACTGTCGCGATCCTCGATGATCTTTTCACCGGGGAATCCAGGAGAGTGGTTTCGCCGGCGGGCTATCCGGGAACAACCGGCGAACTGTGGTTCGTTCGCCTGCTGCCGCCGCCGTTCCCGGACGACCCGCACCACATCGCGATGACGACGTCTTATGTCATCGTGCGCCCGGGTTCCGAGGATTGGTTGGAGTACTTCGAAAGGGTCCTCAATGGCAAAAGGACGGGCGCGAACTACGAATGGCACATGAAACATGGGCCGTCGCCAGAATATTGGCCGGAGTATGTTTTCGAAGCATACCGGAACCACCGGAAGGACGTCATCTGGCTCGAAGGACTCCCCGACCGGGCCGAGAGCAGGCCGCATTCGAGAGTCAACCAGCGGCGGGGCACGGTACACTAGAAGTTCACCCCAAACCCCCAGTAGGACAACCGAAAAACACATGGAAATCGTCAAAGTAGTTGGACGCGAGATTCTGGATTCCCGTGGCAACCCCACCGTGGAAGCCGATGTCTACCTGATCGACGGCAGCATCGGCCGTGCGGCGGTGCCTTCGGGCGCATCCACCGGCGAGCATGAAGCCGTGGAACTCCGCGATGGCGATAATAAGCGCTATCTCGGCAAAGGCGTGCTGAAGGCCGTCAAGAACATCAACAGCCGCATCGCCAAGGAAATCGAAGGCCGCGACGCTTTCGATCAACAGGGCGTCGATGGAGCGATGAACAAGCTCGATGGATCGCCTAACAAGGCGAAGCTGGGCGCGAATGCGATTCTCGCTGTGTCGATGGCCACCGCACGCGCGGCTGCCGATTCGCAGGGCGCTCCGCTCTATCGTTACCTGGGCGGCGTGAATGCCTGCACACTGCCGGTTCCGATGATGAATATCATCAACGGCGGCGCCCATTCCGACAACTCCGTCGACATGCAGGAATTCATGATCGTGCCCTACGGCGCGTCGAAGTTCTCCGAAGCGCTGCGCATGGGCGTGGAAATCTTCCACAACCTGAAAAGCGTTCTGAAGAAGCGCGGCTATTCGACCTCGGTCGGCGACGAGGGCGGTTTCGCGCCGATGCTGAAGTCGAACGACGAAGCGATCGAAGTCATTCTCGAAGCGATCTCCAAGGCTGGCTACAAGGCTGGCTCGCAAGTTGGTTTGGCGCTCGATTGTGCGGCCTCGGAATACTACGACAAGAGCAAGAAAAAGTACGTGTTCAAGAAGTCCGACAAGAGTGAGTACTCGAGCGAAGAGATGAGCGCGTTTCTCGCCAACTGGGCCAAGCAGTTTCCGATTATTTCGATCGAAGACGGCATGGACGAGAACGACTGGGCGGGCTGGAAGACGATCACCGAAGCGATCGGCAGCAAAGTACAGTTGGTCGGCGACGATCTCTTTGTGACCAATGTGACCCGCCTCAAGCAGGGTATCGACAAAGGCATCGCCAACTCGATACTGGTGAAGGTCAACCAGATCGGCACGCTGACCGAAACGCTGGATGCCATGCAAATGGCGGCCGGTGCGAACTATACCTGCATCGCCTCACACCGGTCCGGTGAGACCGAGGATTCGTTCATCGCCGATCTCGCCGTCGCCACCGGTTGCGGACAGATCAAGACGGGTTCCGCATCCCGCACCGATCGCATTGCCAAGTACAACCAGTTGCTGCGCATCGAAGAAGAACTCGGCGCATCCGCGCGGTTCCCCGGTCGTAAGGCGTTCAAGCAATAACTATGACAAAGCCAGTGATTCTCACCATCCTCGATGGATGGGGATATTCTGAGCGGAAAGAGGGCAACGCGGTTGCCCTCGCCAACACGCCGACCTTCAACAAGCTTTGGGACGCATATCCGCACAACTTCATCAATACTTCCGGCCCGTGGGTTGGATTGCCAGAAGGGCAGATGGGCAATTCCGAAGTTGGCCACATGAACCTGGGCGCTGGTCGCGTGTTGTTGATGGACGTCACGCGTATCGATGTCGCGATCGACACCGGTGACTTCTACAAAAACGAGAAGCTGGTGGCGTCGATGCAGCATGGCAAGCGGCTGCACTTGATGGGACTGGTGAGCGATGGCGGGGTCCACTCGCATATCGATCACCTGTTCGCGTTGCTCGAAATGGCCAAGCGCATGGCGGTTCCCGAAGTGTTCGTCCACTGCTTTCTCGACGGACGCGATACGCCACCGCAGGGTGGTGCGGACTTTGTGGCGCAGGTGCAGGCGAAGATCGACGAACTGGGCGTTCCTGCCAAGATCGCGACAGTTTCGGGACGCTATTACTCGATGGATCGCGACAAGCGGTGGGAACGCACGCAGCGGGCCTTTGAGTCGATGGTGCTGGGCAACGGCATCCAGGCGACCGATGCGGTGGCATCGATCCGGGCTTCGTATGAGAAGGGCGTCACCGATGAGTTCGCCGAACCGGTGACGATTGTGGATGCGGCGGGCAAGCCGGTAGGCCTGGTACAAGACAACGACGCTTGCATCTTCTTCAACTATCGCGCCGATCGCGGACGCCAGCTTTCACGGGCGTTTGTGGATGCTGAGTTAGATGTGCCGTGGCGTTGGGTGATGCCGAAGCCGCTGCACTTCACCTGCATGACGCAATATGACGCGACGATTCCGGCACCGATCGCTTTCGATCCCATACAGCCGACCAACATCCTGGCGGAAGTGCTGGGCAAGGCCGGGGTAACGAATCTGCGCACAGCGGAGACCGAAAAGTATCCGCACGTGACGTTCTATTTCAACGGCGGCGTTGAGAAGCCGTTTCCGGGCGAAGTGCGTGAGTTGGTGCCATCCGATAAGACTGTGGCCACGTACGATCTGAAGCCGGAAATGTCGGCGGCGGGCATTACCGATGTGGTGGTGCGCGCGATCGAGCAGAAGAAGTTCGACGTGATCGTCATGAACTACGCCAACGGCGACATGGTGGGACATTCCGGCAAGCTCGAACCGACGATCAAGGCCATCGAAGAAGTGGATCGAGGCCTGACTCGCATCGAAGCGGCGCTGAACGCGAATGGCGGCGGAAGCTGGATCATTACGGCAGACCACGGCAACGCGGAGACGATGATCGATCCGGTGACTGGCGGTCCGCATACGTACCATACGACGAATCCGGTGCCGCTGATTTATGTCAGTGAACCGAAGGCGGCAGGTGTCCGTTCGGGCGGCGCGTTGCGCGATATTTCGCCGACGATACTTGCAATTCTGGGGATCGAGAAGCCGACGGACATGACGGGTGAGGATCTCCGGGTTCTCTAAATGCACAAGACGTTCCGCCAGGGGCAAATCCTGAAGCTCATCGAAGCCGGTGAGTTGCACACGCAGGAAGAGGTCGTGGCGGGACTCAAGCTCGCGGGCATTGTCGCTTCACAGGTGACGGTGTCGCGCGATATCCAGGAACTTGGGTTAGTGAAAACCGCGCAGGGGTATCGGCAGATACGGCCTGAGAGGTTGGGGCCTGACCTTCATACGGTGGCGCTGGAGTGTCTGCAGGACGTCCTTGTCGCGCAAAATCTGGTTGTGCTGAAGACTTCGTCGGGCAATGCGAATGCGTTGGCTGTGGCGTTGGACAAGGCGAACTGGGCCGATGTTGTCGGGACGATCGCCGGGGACGATACAGTGCTGATTGTGGCTCCGGACAACGCGACTGCGGATAGGGTTCGAGAGAAGTTCCTGGGGATGCTGACGGCTTAGGTTCCGCTCGCGACGTGCCGCCCCGGCCACGTTGGGACATTAGCCAAACTAGGGACGCTTGTCAGGAGGGGACTCGCGCTTGCCGATTGCGGCTTCGAGCGAATCCGCCTTCAGCAAGAGCAGCAACCACTTGTCATGCTGACGCGGCTTGGCTTCCAGGATTCGCTTGACAGCCCAGCGAGGGAGGGGTTTTCCGAACTTGGCCTCGAGTTGCACCTGCAGTAGATGGATTTTCGCTTCGGCTTTGCCTTCGGCTTTGCCTTCGGCTTTTCCTTCAGCGTTGCCTTCAGCCTTGCCTTCCGCACTGCTC
>CAZCPL010000332.1:0-5686 GCA_964500255.1 uncultured Solibacteraceae bacterium
GCCCTATGTCGCGTGATGCAGGCGGCCCCAAGACACTCACCAGCGATCCATGTGGTCAATCAAAATGCGCGCTGTTTCTTGTGCTTGAATTTGTGCTTGAATCGAAGGTTCGATCTCCTTGCAGCCCAACCACCAGGCCGGAGCCACGATGGATCGGGCGGTGGGGTGATAGAAGTTCTTGATCACCCCGTGCTTCAGCGCATCCTTCGCCAAAGCTTCACCGACCTTGCGGGACTCGGACCACTCCGTATAAGCGCTGGTTTTGCCTGTGTTGTCGCCGCGAAATGGCATGCCTCCCATGGCGGAATGTGTGCACATAAAGCCGCGGTCCTCAACATGGGGCGCATTTCCAAAATCTACGGGAGCCGTTCCCATCGTGGTCATTCGAGAATTCGCCTTGCAGGAACGTTGCAAATTCAGCACCCGCTTGACGTTTCCAGGCACCACGAAATGGCCCGCTGCATCACAGATGTTACCCCCACCCCTCGCCCTGTCTCTCGGATCCTCGACATAGCGGCCTTTTTCAGAGCTGCGGGTGATTTCACGTTGCTGACTCTGTTGCAGGGCGAGCGCGGCATGGTAGCCCTTGGCGTAGGGCGAAAGGATTGTCGGGGTCGGTCTCAAGGTTTTGTCGAAGCGAGCGAGAATTGCGGTGATCTCATTCTCGCCGCTCATGTCCGTCACTTTCACGGGATCGAGCAACAGCAGGTACTCGACGCCAATCGCCAGTTTTTGAAGGGCCTGCGCCACGCAAAGCGCGGCATAGGCGCCTCGGCTGTAGCCAGCCAGAAAGATCTTACAGTTGTGGGGGCCTGCCGGCGGCTCGCCCGTTTCTGGAAAGCCCAGGGTCTTGAGGATTGCGTTGAGCGGCTCTCTTACGCATTCCGCCATCAGCCGCGCCCTGGTATCGGGTCCATACGAATAGATAGTGACGTCGGCGGCGGACCCGCGCCGAATCGCATTCATGAAACTCATGGAAGCGTCGAATTCCGCAAAAGGGACCCGTTTCGTCATTCCACCTAGCTCTCCGAGGTAGCCTCCCCAAGTGGTGCCTTCGATGCAGGCCAGAATCGTTTTCATTGTTATAGTCTCCAGACGAACAGCCGGTGTGCAAGCTTGGTGTTCAATAAGGAGGCGTAAACCGCATTCGAAGTGACTCACGAGTACGAGAGATTTCTATAATTCGCACAGCGCCGAAACGGCGTTTCACCCTCTTCATCGGCTCAATCTGCCCGGCTGCATCTTGGATCGGCAGCAGCTTCGTCGTCGTGGGCAGCCTTTTGACATGCGGATGTGCGTCGCCAACATGGCCGAAGACGGCAGACACGTCAACGCCTGCAGATTGGCCCCAATGCCCCGCGAATCAAGTTGCCCGCCTGACGAAATGAAACCGCAATCGGTAAAGTTGAAATGCTAAGGACACGAATCGCACCCTAGCTCGTCGGCCTTCGATCGATCACCCGAAAATGACAGAGTCCGAGGCTGCGGGCTCGACTCGTGGAAGACCCGAGAGCCTCCAGTTCCTTTCACTTCAACTTTTGCGAGATAGCCGCCAGCCTGGTTTCCGGTGAGAAGCTTCACTTCTCCGACGGCGTCAACACTCGGAGCGATGTAGCCGTTGATGCTGGGCGCGCCACTATCCTGGCTGACGATGCCATCGAGCAGCACGACCACCTGACCCATCTGGCCGCCGTTGATGGTCGGCGTAATGCAGCCCCACCCGCGGGAATCATGGACGCCGAGATCCTGCACGCCGGGCAGGGTCTTGAGAACAGCCATAAAGTTGCATCCGCGAATCGGTGTGTCGCCGATTTGGGTGAGGTTGACGTTCTGGGCGCGGTCGGAACTGCTGGTGTCGATGTGCGCTAATTCGGCTTTCACATCGACGCTGGTCGTGACGTTGCCGACGCCGAGGCGCAGGGTGTGGACGTCCACCCGTTCTTGCGCGCTGATGGTGACGGCCTGTTCGTAGATGTTGAATCCCTTGTGGCTGACCTTCAGCGTATAGCCGCCGGGGATCATGCCGTTAAATTCGAAACTTCCCACCGTACTCGACTGGAACTCGCGGGCTTGTTTCGAGATGTTGTTGATGAGTTCGACCTTGGCGCCGGCGATCATGGCACCTCCGGCATCAGCGACCGAGCCGACAACCGATCCGGTGACAGTTTGAGCATTCGCGGACGGGCAACGACGCCAGTAGCGTGGTGAGCAAAAGACAGCGATATTGCTTCAAGGGCTAACCTCCTGCTTTCGACATGGCCGAGGTGATCAGTCCATCTGACATATAAAAAATCGATGGCTAACTTAGGATGCGATACGCGCAGCCCTTGTCAAGAACGTTATCTGCCTCAGAACGTGAACTGCCTCTCGATTTCAATGCGTATCTCAAGCTCGGGCGCAAAAACCGTAGGCACCGATTTCTGGGGCATTTTGCGAGCATAGCGAGTCCCGAGCCGGGAGCGAGCGTCCGTCATCTGTTTGAATAGGTGATGTGCGGATATGAGAAGCTGTAGAATCATGCGCTCTGTTTGGATCCTTCCTGTTCTGACTGCAGCCCTGTATGCGGACACTTATCCGCGGCAACTTGGCGTGGACGCTCTGCACTATGCTTTTCGATTGACGTTCACCGATGCGTCCAACGAACTCCAAGGCGAAGCTTCGATCGAGATCCGTTTTCTGCGCGACAAGGTCAGCGAAGTTGTCTTCGATCTCGACGGAATGAAGGTCTCTGCAGTCACGCCGGGCACCTATACGCACACCGATGGAAGGCTGCGTATTGCGACAACTCCATCGAAGAAGGATGAGCGGCGCAAGTTCACGGTCCGTTATCAGGGCGTGCCCACTGGCGGACTCCGCATCATCAAGAACAAATACAACGAGCGCGTATTCTTCAGTGAAAATTGGCCGAATAAGGCTCGCCATTGGCTGCCGATGATCGACCATCCTTACGATAAGGCGACGAGCGAGTTCTTGATCACGGCGCCCGCGAGGTATCAGGTGATCTCCAATGGCTTGCTGCAAGAAGAATCCGATCTTGGCGATGGATCGCGATTGACGCATTGGAAGCAGTCGGTTCCGATTGCGTCATGGCTGAACGCCATTGGTATCGCGGAGTTTTCAGTCCATCATGCGGGCCTGGTGAAGGGCGTCCCACTGCAGACTTGGGTTTACCGTCAGGATCGCGATGCGGGTCCACCATGGTTTGAGACGACTTCGCGCGCGGCGATCGATTTCTTCAGCGAAAACGTTGGTCCGTATTCATACGAGAAGCTTGCGAACGTTGTCGCTGCGGGGTTCGGCGGCGGAACCGAACACGCGAGCGCGATCTTCTATGGCGAGAACAATGTCCTCGAACGCCCAGGGACGGGACTGATCGCACATGAGATCGCGCATCAATGGTTTGGCAATGCGGTGACCGAATCCGATTGGGACGACGTTTGGCTGAGTGAAGGATTCGCGACTTACTTCACGCTGCTTTTCATTGAGCATTCGCAAGGTCGCGATGCCTTTGTGAAGGGACTCAAAGAGAGCCGCAAGTCGATCTTCGGAATGGAGAAGACGAATCCGGAATGGAAGGTCCGGCACGACAATCTCGCGGACATGAAGCGCGTGCTGCAGCGGATCATTTATCAGAAGGGCGGCTGGACGCTGCACATGCTGCGAAACATGATCGGCGACGAGGCCTTCTGGAAGGGGATCCGTCAATATTACGGGCTTTATCAGAACTCCAACGCGACGACTGCCGACTTCCAACGGGTCATGGAGGAAGTGTCCTCAATGGAGCTTGGCTGGTTCTTTGACCAGTGGCTCAATCGCGCTGGATCGCCTGTGGTGAAGGGGTCGTGGCGTTGGGACGCAGCGGCGAAGAAGGTGCTGGTTTCGCTGCAGCAATCGGGCAACTATCGCTTGCCTCTGGATCTCGGGATTGGAGATCGCGTGGAGAAGTTCCAGCTGACGCAGCGGCAGCAGAGCTTCGCCTTTGCATCCGAGAAAGAGCCCGAAGATGTCAGGCTCGATCCCGGAACGAAAGTGTTAATGAACGCGACGTTTACGAAGCAGTGAGATACTCGCGGAGCACTTTGGCGTAGTGCGGGAAGGCCACTTCGGGATCTTCGATTTCCGCGTGCCAGCGTTTTTCCCACTCGAAGCAATAGGTGCCTTTGTAGCCGTTCCTGGCTAGCATCCGCACGGTTTCTTTGACCGGGATCTTGCCGGTTCCCGTGAGAACGTAGCGGCGGTTGTGCGGGTCAGCACCCTGCGGGATGGAATCTTTGAGGTGGACGTGGCGGGTGTATTTTCCGAGGGTTTTCCATGTTGTTTCTGCGTTCTCACCGGCGACGATGGTGTGGTGGGTATCCCATAGGAACGCGACGTTCTTGTGCGCGGTCATCAGCGGCGTGAGCAGATCTTTATTGGTGAACTCGCCGTGCGATTCGACGATGACAGTGACCTTGGCGGGTTTGGCGTATTCGCCGAGAGTCGCGAGATTCCGCACCATGCGTTTGATCGTGACGCTCTGTTCTTCGCCTTTCACGAGTTGATCGGGAAATACGCGGACGTACGGGACGTTCATCGCGTGGGCGAGATCGATGAAGCGCTTGGCTTCATCCATATGTGCGGCGAGCTTCTTCGGATCCGGCTCGTGCATGCGTGCGGAGGCTCCGAGATCGGTGACCGTGATGTTGAGGGCCTTCAGGTCTTTGAGCGATCCGGCGAGTTGAGTCCCGCTGAGTTCGGGGACCTTGGTGAGATCCATCTGATCGAGAATGCCGCGGAGTTCAAGGCCTGTGTATCCCGATGCCGAGACATTTTTAAGGATCGTCTTCCAATCCCACTTGGGGCAGCCTAGCGTCGAGACCCCTATTGGCAGGGGCTTTGTTTTCGCTGCTGTGAGGATTGCGGGGAAGCCTGCGGCGGCGGTTGCGAGAAATATTCTGCGGTGCATATTAGGCGAGTCCGCTCCTTTTCATAGCGTATTCGGTGGCCTCTTGGGGGACTTTGAAATCGGACATGCCGCGGTTGCCGAGATAGCCGAGTTCTTTGATGCCTGCGGGGCTGGTGTAGTAGGCGTCGACGGCCATGCGGCGGGCCCAGTCGAAGAAGCGGATGCCGGGTGCGAGCGCCGGTTCAGTTTCCGCGTTTTTGCGGAAGGCGATGAGGTCCAGCAGTTCGGCGCGCTGCGCGTCGGTTGCGGTGACGAAGATCTTCTGGAAGCGGCGCTCCATCTCGCGGTCGATCCACTGCAGGCCACCGGTGTAGATGGCTTTCAGTTCCGCGTTGTTCGAGGAGAGGAGATCGATGTACTCGAAGGCACCGCCTTTGGAGACGGCTCCGGGACAGATGATTTCCGCGAGTGTTTTTAGGGACTTTTCCTCTGCGGGGTTGAAGGCCTTCGCTTTGTATGCGGCGGTTCCCGTTGCCGCCGCTACTTCTTTGTGAACATGCTGGGCGTCTGCTTCGGAGACGGAGGCCGCAACGGCGGCTCCTGCGGCGATCTGCACGAGCAGGTTGCGACGGTTTAGTTCTGACATGTGTTGTTGGTCCTCCGGTTCTGAAAGGTTGCGCTGGTGCGTTGGTACTGCGCGAGGTGGCGGTTTCGCAAGCGGTTGAGGGCTGGGACCGCACCCTTACGGGTGAGAGGTTCAGACATTGCCTTTTCTCATTTCTTCAGCGAGGTATTCGCTGG
>CAZCPL010000333.1:0-5635 GCA_964500255.1 uncultured Solibacteraceae bacterium
GTGGCACCGAGATCCTGTTCCTTCATGATGCTGTCCACCTTCTCGCGCTCAAGCAGCCGGATCGTACCGAGCTTGGCGACACGGGTGGTGAGCATCGCGCGGATTCCCTGGCCGATGTTCGTGTCGTTGCCGAACCAGAATGTGACCCAGCTCTTCACAGTCGAGTAGTCGAACGGCGTGATTGCCAGGCGGCGCTTTTCCACCTTTGATGCGGCGGTTGGCGCGGACACTGACACGACAGGAGTTGGTTCAGGAGTGGGTGTTGGAGCGACAGGGACCGGAGCGGCAGTTGCAGCCGCCACGTCCGCCTTGGGATCCATCATGACGCTCATGATGTTTTCCGAAACGCCCGCCTGTGTGAGCTTCAGCATGTCCTGCGGCGAAAGCGCGTAGACCTTGGCGGTGGCTTTCAGAGTCCTGACGATCATGCCTTCCGACATGCCGCCCTTCACCAGTTGAATGACTGTATCGATGCCCGACGAGACGGCGGACGCGGGTCTCGCCGCTACAGCGGTAGGCTTGGCAACGGTGGGCTTGGCAGTAGCTGGAGCAGCCGCAACTGGTTTCGGTGCGGGTGCTACGGGCTTCGGTGCGGCTGTGACTGGCTTGGGTGTGGCAGTGACCGGGGCGGAAGCGGGTTTGGCAGCCTGTGCGAACGCCAAGCAACAAGAAAGCAGAGCTGCGACGATTTGCTTTTTCATGTGGAATTCCTTTCGAATGGATCTCTGTCGGTTACTGTGACCACGCAACGGTAGAGAACGCATCGATCAAATCGATCGCTCCGTTGCTGCTGTTGAGACGAAGTCCGAGAACGCCTACGCCGGATCGGCTGGCGGTGGGGATACTGAATTCAACCGATCCTAGAATGCCCGCCGAGGCCGGGAAGTCCTCCGCCATATCCATCGCGTATTGATTGGCGGAATCCATCGGGGCTTCGAGGCGCCCGATCTCCTTGCCTGCCGCATCGCGGACGATAATGGTCAGCGCCGCCGATGCGGTGTTGATGTTGTTAAAGACGATGTTCGTCGAATAGCCGTCGCGGTTGTCGAAACGGATCTTCTGGCGCTTGCTGTTGGCGTTGCCTGGATAGTAGGTGGCGACGCTGAATCCGCCATCCGGAGTCGCGGTTTCGTTGTGAGCGGAAAAGACAACTCGCGCGCCGGTGGCACTGGCCAAGGCCCAGCCTGTCGTGATTCCGCCCGTTCCGGTGGTCGTCAGTTCGACGATCGAATTGGGTTGGATCGTCCCACGGACGCTGTTGGTGGGCTCTCGATCCGCCCACGGAACGGGATATCCAAGACCTTCGCTGTTCACGCAAACAATTTGATAGGTGGCGGCGGTTGCCTCAAGATTGAGCAAGGTGATGCGCGTGCGCAGTCCGTCTCCATTGGTGATGAAGGGGATCGCGGTATCTGACGTCTGGGTGATGATCTGTGGCAGTTGACCGGCTGCGGCCTTTGCGGCCGAAGAGGTCGAGCCAGGCTTGCGCAGTTTCGCAAGCGATCGCGGTTGTTGCGCCGAAGCGGCCAGGGTCAGTAACAGAAGGGAAAGCGTGAGTTTCATAGTGTTGCCTCGAAACGTGATGCGAGACAGCTTCACGAGTTTGCTCGAAATTTTTGATTTAAGTTGTGGAACAGCCACGAACGGGCGAATTCCCAATCCCGGCGGACCTTTGCGCGGTTCGATCCGAGCACTTCCACTACTTGGTCGTCAGTGAGTCCGCCGAAGAATTTGAGTTCAACAACGCGGGCCGCGTTGGGGTCTTTGCGTTCGAGATCGCTGAGAAGTGAGTCGATGTCTTCAATGGCGTGGTCACGGCGCGGTGCGGCGTCAAGCTCTTCATTGATCGACACGCGCAACGCGTTGCCGCGTTTTTCGGCCTTGAACTTGCGAGAGTGATCGACAAGGATCTGGCGCATCTGCCTGGCAGCGATGCTGAAAAAGTGGGCGCGGTTCTTCCAGGTCTCAGCATCTTCCTGGTTCCCCGCGCCGCCAGGGAAAAGCTTCATGTAGTATTCGTTGACGAGTGCCGTGGGCTGTAACGTATGATGGCCGCGCTCAGAGGACATGGCGCGGCCAGCGATACTGCGGAGGTCTGGATAGACGGCCGCCATCAGCTGATCGACAGCCTTGGGCTTCCCGCTCCGGACTTCACGCAGCAAATTTGTAATCGTGTGGACTTCCGTCACGATCCGAGATGTCCTCCCTGCTGAACAGCGTCAGCGTTGCAGTTTCACTTGGAAAATCTGGCCTTGCCCATCCTGGCAGGCCTCGATGTTGACGCCGGATTTGAGAGCGGTCTCCATCTTGTCCACCATTTGCGAGTACAGCGGCGGCTTCACCGTGCAAGCGGAGCACAGTCTTGTGCCGCCAATGTTGACCTCGTCGGGGAGGTTCATGGCGATCAACCGGAGTGAGTAGGTGATGGAATCGACTTGCCCGAAGACGCATCCGGCTTGCGTGGGCAGTGCGGTCAGAAGGGGAGTTCCTTCGGCGGTTGCCTGCAGTTCGTAAGTAAATGCCCGTGTCCCGGTTTTCCGCCCGAATCCCGATGTAGTAGGTGCCGGCGGCCGGAACGTCGTAGTTCCAAGTGACTGCGTTACCACGGCAAGTCGAGCCTTCGCGAATCTCGTCGGCGTCGAAGGCCGTCCCTGCAACCGTGCGTTTCGCAGGGCTGTGGAGATTCAGTCCGATGCACGCCGCAGCTGAGGTGATCCTCGTCGTGACTGTGAACTTCTGGCCACGGGCCAAAGGAATCGAGTACACCTGGACTGGCTTGAGTGCCGAGTCGATCGTATCGTTCACCTTCTGGCCAAACCAAACCGGGATCGCGGAATCGATATCAACGCCATTGGGTCCATCCTGCGCCTGCAATGCTGACGCTACCATTGCCAAGGCACAAGATCCACTTCTTCATGTGAGTTTCTCCTTACAGTCTGAACACTTCTGTCGTTGGTGCTCGTGAACCTTCAATTGAACCGCGGTCTCCGCAGCGGATCAATCAAAATCGATGTTAAGCGAGTGTTAAGGATCTCAGCGGGCGGACTTCACACGTACGATCTGCCCGTCGGCAGCATGGCAAACCTGCACCCGAGTGCCGGCGAAATGGGCTTGGCGGAGGAAATCCACAAAGGCTGGAAAGAGAGTGGGCTTGACCGTGCACGAGGCGCAGATCTTGACTCCACCGACGGTGACTTCTTCGGCGAGGTTCATGGAGACTTGCTGCAGGTTGAATTGGATTTCGTCGACATTGCCTTCGAGACAGGATGCGACCGCGGGAAGCGGGACATCCAGACGTGCCCCGACTGCGCTGGTAACTGTTTCGATTTCAGAAGCACCAGTTCTTGACCAGATGCCGATGAAGTAGGTTCCCTCAGCGGGGACTGCATATTCGAAAGCAGCGACGACATTCCGCCATCCCGTGTTCACGAGGGTGCTCGGACTGTTCGCGATGGAAGTGAAGGTCGGGCTGTAAAGGCCCACCCAAAGATCGGCTGCGCCCTTCTCTTTGACAGTCACTGTAAAGGGTTGCCCGCGGGCGAGGCTCACCTTGTAGACGATCCTTGCGCGGAGCGTGGGATCGACATTATTCAACGCCACCTGACCGAACTCAATCGGCAGAGCGGTCCGGACATCCGAGCCTTCGTAGTCCTGGGCAAAAACAGAAACGGCGCTCGTGAGAGCCGCGGTGAGGATCCATTGCAAACGGGTCATAGTTCCCATTGAAGCCTCATGAAGCACAATAGCCAAGCCCTTTCGATGTTTAGAGAGTGTTAAGCCGACTTCGCCCGAGCCCCGGACTCCGTCGACGGTATCCCAACTTGCGCGACCAATTCCCGGAACCGTGGGACCCCCCATAAGGGATCGAACAACGGTGTCCGCGCAAGAAAGTGCGCCAATGGATACCGCGTCTCGTACATCCGCTCCAACGAGTCGATCGCACGGTTCCAGTTGTGAAAGATCGTCGCCGTCACCATCACGCCTATTTCACTCACACCGCCGCAATGCTCGTCCACTAACCCGATCGTCCGTGGAGTTCCCAAAATACCTTGACTCGACATTTCGAAGTACTGTTGCGGCGGACTCCGCCTCGCCGCCAACGCAGCCTTGGTTTGCGTGAACACTGCCTTTACATGATCCCCGCGATTCCACTGCACCAACGCCAGCCAGGCGAGGCACGACCAGTCATCCGGATTCAGCTTGTGTGCCCTCTGCAATTCAATCTCGGCGACATCCAAGCGGCGGCAAAGATATTGCGTGACGCCAAGATTCGTTTGGAAAGAAGCCGACGGACGGTCCAACACCGACATGCTCTCTTCGATCAGTTCCGCAGCCCGCTCCTGCCGCGCTGTGGCGATCAGATAGACCTGATACCAGCCATCGAACTTCACTCTCGGATCGAGCGTCAAGGCTCGTTCGTACAGCCGTTCCGCCTCATCCCACTTCCAATGCAGAAGCGCCTCGACTGATGCCTTGGCCGCATGAGCCTGGCCGCTGTTTGGCGCGAGATGCAGGGCATGATCGGCCGCTT
The DNA here is from genome assembly GCA_964500255.1 of uncultured Solibacteraceae bacterium. Classification (GTDB taxonomy): domain Bacteria; phylum Acidobacteriota; class Terriglobia; order Bryobacterales; family Bryobacteraceae; genus F-183. The sequence goes on from CAZCPL010000333.1 coordinate 4,532, forward strand.
CGCCCGCCAATTCCAAGCACTGCCTCGGCTGACCCGCCCCGTGCACTGCCATCGAAACCCGCAGATAGTTCAATGTCTCCCAAGCGGTGGCCCAGTGAGGCGTGGCTTTCAGAATCCTCTCGACGGTTTTGGAGGCTAGAATCAGGTCTTCTGGAAAGCGGCTATCGAGCAGATAGCGGGCTTCATTGAGCGCGCGGCGAGCCTCCGCCGGCACCCTCTCGGGTATCTCGAAAACGATCTCGTAACCCACCAGCTTGAATTTCACCTTCACATCGGGAATGACCAAGTAGAAAGCGTCGAGCTTGAGCCGGAGGTTCCGCATCTGCACGCGAACATTGGCGTTCTTGTAAGGGTGGAACTCGGCGGGTGGGATGTCGAAGACGTGCTCGGCCAAAGCCAGCTCATCCACGGCCTGTTTTCGCAGTGTTGATTCCACCAAGAACGCAACAATCTCGCGCAAGACTTTGGCCTTGGCGAAGAGGGCATGATCTAGCAGACAACCGAGTTCCCTGCGAATGAGAGCGGGGTCCAAGACGACATTATACACAAGCGGCGGTCGGCCGTTTTTGCTCAAAACATTCTGAACATTATTTCGCGCAGTTCCCCCATGCCGGATGCGCATTCCGGCCATGGAACGACATGGATTCTTCATCGCAACGGACCCCGAAGCGCGGCAGCAGTACTTTCAACTGCGAGCCCGCGAATATCAACGCACTTTCGGCTTTCCTGGTTCCTGGCTGGAGCAGGAAGACAGCTATGACCGCACTGGAACGATCCTCGTCTGTGCCGAAGAAGGCAGCACCCGTGCGATCGCCGGCGCGCGGATGAACATCTCCACGCCCACCTGTTCGATGCGGCTACCGATGGAACATGGAAGCTTCAGCCTGCCGCTGCTGCTGCCTTCGATGAATCTCCCCCAACGCAACTACGCGGAAGTTTCCCGGCTGGCCGTGGCGGAAGGGTTTCAAAACAGTGTCCTTCTTATGGAACTCCTAGATGCCTTGCATGTTCATGCCCGGACTCATTCAACTCCGCTGGTGTTCAGCATTTGCCCTCGTCCGCAGGCGCGCAATTACCGTATCCTAAAACGGAAGGGCATGAACA
>CAZCPL010000334.1:0-1238 GCA_964500255.1 uncultured Solibacteraceae bacterium
CGAACTGTCGCAGGTGCAACGACTGGCGAGCCCGGAAAGGGCGCGCGGGCACCCTCACGACAAGCAAGCAACGACGGCCGCACGCTCCGTTTTCCGGGCTGTTACATCGGAGGCGGCTTGACGGGCGGGAAGGCCCGGTTCACCGTTGGGGTGCGGGGCCGGGCGTGTTGGACGGGATCGAGGTCACCGTCGCCGAGCACGAGATGCCGAGTCGGGGAACCAGCGAAGCCGGAGAATGGATTGGGCGGCGTGGCGCGTGAAGGGCAATGTCACGAGCGCCAATGTAGACAAGTTGTTAGCCCAATGGTCCGAAACCCGTCGCCAATTCCAGCCGTTCGATGGCGTGATTCTCGCGTTTGAGATCAACAGGGAATGTAGCGGAAGCGGATCAGATATACATTCTCGCCAGCGCCGTGCCGGGCTGTTTGCAGCAGATCCGCTCGGTTTAAGAAGCCCGATTCCTGCGCCAAGTCTTGGGTGATGTCGCCAAGCGTAATCTCCTCAATGGAATCGATTTCGATCTGGCCATCCTCCATCTGATAACGCTTGCCCACCTTCACTCGCGGGTTCTTCCAGATACGGATGCTGCAGGCGATGAACCCTCGCCGCACGCCTTCCCGAAGCTGTTTCGCGAATACCATTCGTTACCAATCGAGAATCGCGTTATCGCGCGCGCGGACGGTGGTCGCGTGCAGCACCTCTTGCTGGAAGGGATGCTTTTGGGCAGCCTCTTCATCGACTTCGACGCCAAGCCCGGGTTTGTCGCACGGGAGCCAGTAGCCGTTCTCCGTTTTGAGGTCGTGCTTCACGACATCCCAACGCCAGGGGACATCGGAAAGCATGTCTTCTTGAATGAGAAAATTCGGCGTCGACAGAGCGAAGTGCAGCGCTGCGGCGTTGGCGACAGGCCCAAGGGGATTGTGCGGCGCGACGCCCATGTAATAGGTCTCCGCCATCGCGGCGATTTTCTTGGCTTCTGAGATTCCACCGCAGTGGCAGAGATCCGGCTGGATCACGTGGCAGGCTTGTTTCTCGAAGATCTCGCGGAACTCGAAGCGCGTGACGCGCCGCTCGCCAGTAGCAATCGGCACAGGGCTCGCGCGGCGGACTTCCACCATCGCGTCGACATTCTCCGGCGGAACCGGCTCTTCGATGAAATACGGTTTGAACGGCGCAAGTACGCGGCAAAACTCGATGGCGTTCGCAGGAAAGTGGCGACCGTGGCAGTCCACCATAAT
>CAZCPL010000334.1:1248-5613 GCA_964500255.1 uncultured Solibacteraceae bacterium
CCATAATGTCGATGTCCGGACCCAGGGCGTCTCGCAACCCGGCCATGCGGACCTCGGCGTGACGATACTCGGCGTTGGTACTGAGCGATTCGGTCGGCGGCGTGAGCAGAACTTTCACCGCGGTATAGCCCCGCGAAACGACTTCGAGCGCGAGGTCCACCATGCATTGCACATCCTCGCCTTGCGCCTCATACACGGACTTCATGTCACCACCGCCCAGGTGGGTGTACATACGAACGCGATCGCGCACGCGGCCTCCGAGCAGTTTGTAGACAGGCTGGTTCAGCGACTTGCCCAGGATGTCCCAAAGGGCTTGTTCGATACCGCTGATTGCGGATAGTCCGATAACGCCCACACGCCAGAACGACTGGCGATACATCTTCTGATAGAGATGCTCGATGCGTGTCGGATCCTCACCGATCAGCATCGGCGCGAGATCTTCCACCGCGCCCGCAACCGCGCGGGTTTTCCATTCAAGCGACGCCTCGCCCCAGCCATGCAAACCGGGCTGGTCGGTTTCGACTTTGACGAAGATCCAGTTGCGCATCTGCGCGTTGACGATGACTGTTCGAATGGCTGCGATTTTCATTTCATACTAAAGAATACTTCTTCCACATGAAACCAATTCTGATCGGTATTGCCGGACGCAGCGGCGCGGGCAAGAGTGAGATTGCCAGACAGTTGGCCGCCTGGCTTCCTGGCAATCCGCAGGTGTTGTCGCTCGATTCCTATTACTATGCGATGGACCATGTTCCGCTTGAGGATCGCGGCAAGACCAACTTCGATCATCCCGATTCTCTAGACTGGCCTCTCATCGTCGAACATGTAGAGGCGCTGGCTAGGGGCGAGTCGATTGAGGAGCCGATTTACATCTTCGCTACACATACACGCTCAGCGGAGACCAAGCCGATTCGCACATCGAAGTATGTGATTCTCGAAGGGCTGTTTACGCTCCATGACGAACGCGTTCGCCGGAAGCTCGGGGCAAAGATCTTTATCGAAACGCCGGATGGTGTTTGTTACGAGCGGCGCAAAGAGCGGGATGTGATCGAGCGGGGACGCACGGTTCCGGACATTGACAGGCAGTACAACGCGACGGTGCGTCCGATGGCCGAACAGTATGTGGTTCCGACATCGCAGCACGCGGATCTGGTATTGCGCGGCGATCTTCCGCTAGCGGAAACCGTTGCGATCGTGAAGGCATTCCTGCAGCCTCCGCTGATGTTCCGCGCGGTTCCGGTGTTTCACGTGCCGAGTCTGGACAAAACAATCGACTACTACGTGGATCGTTTAGGATTTGAACGGAATGGCCCGCATGGGGTGCGTCGCGATCATTTCGCGCTGCAGTTCGAGACCGGTGCCGCGTTTACGGGTTCGTGCCGGGTACAGGTGACAGAGATCGAGAAGCTTCACCGGGAATTGTTGGGTTCCGAGTGCAAGACCGGAACGGAAGAGTTCTCAGTCAGCGACTGCAATGGAATGAGACTGGTCTTTTTCGAGTCTCACTGAAAGCTATTCCGCGGTAACCCGAGCGCGGAGGTTCACGACTCCCGGCGTCGCGCGGACGTCGGTGACCGTAAACGAGAGTGCATCCTCGATCCAATCGTGGATCGCGCCGTTGGGATCTTGCGAAGTCGCAGTCAGCGTATACTCGCCGGGGCAAAGATCGCAGCGGAACTGGAAGGCGACTTTGCGAACCTGTCCCTGGGCTGTGGACCCGAGTTTCACGCCTTCAAGGGCGGTGTTCGTGCCATAGGCTTCGAATCCGATACGAGTTCGAATGAGAATGCCAACGATTGGATTGGCGACGGCTGCGGCGAACGCAACTGCGAGCTCAATCGCGACTTCCTCTCCGCTTTGCCACACGAGCGTGGGAAGCTTGCGGGAGTTCAGAAGCTGCAGACTTTGGATCTGGGCGCGCTGATCGCCACGGCGATCGGCAGGGTTGAGGCGGGTCTTGAGAGATTCGCCCCAGGCTTGAAACTTCTGTCCGATGTGAGCTCGATACTTGCGTAAGGTATCGCGGGGGTCGCCTTTGGCGGCGACGACACCGTCATGCATCCACCAGATTTCGTCACAGACCCGCTCCAGAAGCTCTTCCTCGTTGCTGGTGATGATGACCGTGGAACCTGCTGTGCGCAGGCGGTCGAGACCAACCAGTGTGCGGGCGCGGACGAGGGCATCGTATTTGCCAAGAGCGTGATCGATGGCAAGGACACCAACAGGCGCAGGACTCACAGGCTCGGATTCGCCGACGTAACGACGGCTGTCCGGTGCCAGCACTTGTCCCGAGTCCGGCTCAGCAACACCTGCCATCAGACGCAGCAGATCGGAAGTTCCCGATCCCTTCTCGCCGACGACGCCGATGATGGCACCATTGGGTGCCCAGACCGACACGCCCTTGAGCGCGCCGTAATGAATATCGCGAAGCTCGATTGACATCTTCCCTGGTAGTTGTTCGGCAGGAACATGAGGAAACTCCAGATTCCGGCCTACAGAAATATCGATGCGATCCCGATTTTAACAGTAGAGATGCTCCTCCCCGCCGACAGCACACAAAGGAAGATCGACCAGCACCAGAGTCAGCTCATCGGCTGCGGAGACTCGCGTGCCCTGCGCATCGGTTTTGCCGACGATACGAGAACATGGCAACTTGCCGATGTGTTCGGCGAGGTGCACTGTGTTGATTTTTCCAATGACGATACGGCTGCAGCAAGCCGAGCGGCGGAACATCGTCAGAACGTATTTACCTACCTGGCCCGGCGTCCAGACCTACAGCAGTTTGCCGGCGGACATTTTCTTCTGGTAGAGGTTGCACCCATCCCGTGGCAGGCCGACCGGGATTGGACCTCGGAATGTTTCCGTGCGGTTGCCCGCGTGCTCAAACCCGGCGGCTTGTTGCGTATGCATCTGCCAACGGCACATATCAATGAAGCCGAGATGATCGACTTCGCGCACCGGTTCCAATTGCAGACGCTGCTCGCCGACGGGCCGGATTCCAATGGTCAAACCATCGGCCTTTGGAGACGCTGCGAGATGGGCTGGCGTGAAGAACTGGCGACGATTGCCGGGATCACGGCCGTCGAACTCCGCAAGATCACCAATGCGCAAAGGGCGATTCCCGTCGCGCCCTGCCGCGGGGTCTACGCTTCCATCAACATCTGGACGCATGGTCTACCGCAAGAAGCCGACCTGTTCGACTTGGTGGTGCGCATCGGCGGTTCGAGAGCGAAGATTGTGTCACTTGGGCCCCCAGACAGCAAAGATGTCCGGCAAATGCTGGTGAATCTGCCGGAGTTGGAACAGACGGGACTGCTGCCCGTCGAGCTCTGGTGGATGGAGGAGCGGATGGGGAAACCGGGAGTTTTGCGAGTCGTACCTCCACCGCCTAGGGTTCCGCGAGTGGTGTCGGTGAACACCGCGGGCGGCGGATCGGTCACGGTGGTGAGCGACGAGCTGAACGAACCTGAGGATTTCGCGGCGACAGTGGATGGTCGTCCGGCTTGGGGATATGAAAACCGCTGTTTGAATGGACAGATTCCACGGTATGAGATCCGGTTTCAATTGCCGGATGCGGTGGAATCCGGACAGCGGGAATTGGAACTACGCATCGGGCGTCGGCAGTTGCCGCCGATCATGATTACAGTTGCCACGTTCGAAGCAGCAGTAGCGTACTAACCCGTATGGTAAAGTGACGATGGTTTTCCCTTCATGATCAAGGCTGTCTACGTTCACTCCATAGTATTGCTGGTTTCCACCGTTGCCTTCGCGGCTGCGCCTGACGGATCGGCTCTTTACGCGGCTCGATGTGCTGTCTGCCACGACGCCATCCAGACCAGCGCCGCCAGCGAGGTGAGGGTCCCCAAAAAGGACGAACTCGCCAAGCGCGCACCGCAAAACATCGTCGATTCCTTGACGTCCGGCGCAATGCGTGAACAGGGCAAAGGACTCAACGACGAAGAAAAGCGCGCCATCGCTTCCTACGTAACGGGTAAAGCCTTCGATGCGGCTCAGGCTCCTGTGGCTCTCGCGGGCTTGTGCGAGGGCGCTGCACCCGCGATTTCCCAACTTGGAAAAAACGATTGGAACGGATGGGGCTTCGATGCCGAGAACACGCGCTTTCAGCCGAATCCAGGGCTCAAAGCCGAAGACGTCCCGAAGTTGAAGGTGAAGTGGGCGTTTGGATTCCCTGGCGCTTCGCTTTCCTACTCGCAGCCGACGGTCGCGGCCGGGCGAGTGTTCGTTGGTTCCGCGATCGGCAATCTGTATTCGCTCGATGCGAAATCCGGCTGCATGTATTGGAGCTACGACGCGGGCGCATGGGTTCGCGGCGCACCGCTGCTTTCGAAGCTGAAGGATCGCTGG
>CAZCPL010000335.1:0-5611 GCA_964500255.1 uncultured Solibacteraceae bacterium
CCGGCCGGCGCGTTCCATCGACATCGTGAGAAGTTCTTCGATTCTAACACCGCTACCCGAGTCGAGCCTTGAGCGTTTTGACCGCCTTCATCCCTTCGGCTGCGACCTCTGTGTCGGGGTCGACGGATAGCGTCTCCAGTACTTTCAACGTCTCCCGATCGCCGCTGATTGCGAGCACTTGCGCCAGTCGAACTTTCTCTTTCCGATTGGCGGTTTGAATCGCCGGATAGATCGACTTGCGAACCTCCGCATCGCGGGTGAGTTCAATCAGAAACGGTTGTGCCGTGTCGTGAAAGAACCGCGAATCCAAATTGTCGATCAGATACGAGATCGGGCTGCCCTGCGCGAACTCGCGCCTGCCGAGCAGCGCCGATGCAAAGGCCAAAGACAATCGCGGGCCGGTCTTCCTTTCGGTGAGATATGCCTGATCGATACGAGCTTTATCGGCGGGGATACGCATTCTGCCGAAGCCCTCCGCTGCGGATCCGCGCAATGAATCGTCTTTGTCATTGAAATACTGTTCGAAAACTCCGCGAGAAGCGGGATCGGCAATCATTGCGAGTGAGGTGACGGCCACTCGCTTCACCTTGCTATTGCGGGCCTTGCCGAGCGCTTCCTGAATCGCTGGGGCTGCCGGTTTAGCTCCTAGGACGCCAGCCGTTTCCATCGCGGTCGTCTGAACGCGTTCGTCGAGATCGCCAATCAGGTGCAAGAACAGCTTTGCCGATTCCGGCTCGCGGATCTTCTGCATCGCAATCAGCGATTCATACAAGACGCCACTGTCGCGAGACTTCAGCGCCTCTCCCAACTGCGGTAGAGCGGACTTCGCCCGCAGAATTCCTAACGCTCTCGCCGCATTGGCGCGGGATAGAAAGCTGCCTCCTCCGCTGGTCAAGCGGGCTACGGCTTCGACCGCATCCGGACGCACTTGCACCCAATAATCGATGACCTGGGTATTCACATCGGTGAACTTGCCCTTCACCGACGTGCTCGCTTTGTTGAGCATCGCCGAGAGCCCGGTCTTGAGATAACCGGGCAGGTAGTGATCGATGATTCCGTCGGTAGCTTGGATCTGCGTATCCGGGTCGTTACTCCTGGTCGATTCGATCAGTTGCTCAATGGGGCGGCGCTCTTGCGCAAGAAGAACGGTCGAAAGCACGAGCGCGAACAGAAACTTCATGCTTCCAGCGTAATAAACTGGAGTCCTAATGAAGAGACGGGAGTTTATCGGCAGTGGTCTGGTCGCCTCGGTTGCAGCAAGCGCATCGGGGCAGAGCAAGCTGATGCTGCCCACCGACAAGCCGGATGAGTTCCACTTGAAGACCATGTGGTACAACCCCGTGCCTGCCATCGATCAAGCGAAGTGGTCGCTCGACATCAAAGGACTTGTCGACAAGCCTCAACGGCTGAGCGTCGCGGATCTTCGCAAGCTTCCGCAGCAACAGCGCAGTGCTCGAATGAAGTGCGTGCAGTGCTGGTCAGGCCGCAACACCTGGGGCGGATTTCTTTTCGCTGAACTGTTGGAACGCGCCAAGCCGAAGGGCAACGCTCGCGCCATCCGCATCGATTGCGCGGACAAATGGTATGAATACATGACGCTTGAAGAGATGCGGTCCCCTGCGGTGTTGATGGTGTTGGATATGGCTGGCAAACCGTTGTCCAACAATCACGGCGCGCCCCTGCGGCTGTTGGATGCCTCGAAATATGGATACAAATCCGCGAAGCTGATCACGTCGATCACGTTTGTGGAACAAGGCAAAGGCAGCATGGCTTGCGATCTTGGTCCGTTTTACTCGCCTAGTGGTGAAATTCTTTCGGGCTACGATCATCCGCTCGATCTTGGCGGCGCCAAGCGCAAGATTTCTGGCGGCGAGATCAAGGACTACTAGATGACACTGAGCTTCTTTTTTGCCGCGGCGGCCATTCGTTTGATCTCAGATCCTTTCACGCTGGGCGAATCGAATTCTGAGCGCGTGGCGGTCAGGCGTATGATCGCGCCGGGAGCGCCTCCGCTATTGGCTTTTCGCTACTTCGAAGGCAAAGATCGCCATCGCTTCGGACAACTGGATCTGGTTCTCGACGATGCTGGCCATTAGTGTTTTGTTGATGGTTGCGCAGTCGGTTCCCGATCTGGTGGAACGCGCCCGTACCGGTAGCTGCGATGCCGCACGCTCTGGTTTGGCCGCGGCGTTTCGTGACACTTCGAAGCCCGACGACAAGCGCCTCGCCGGCTTGGCACTGGCGCAATGCGAGATCGCGCGTGAACGTTATTCGGAGGCTTGGCCGATGGTGGAGGCTCTTCGCGTCGCGCACCCTGCTGACGCCGATGTGCTCTATCTGGCCGCAAAACTGCATTTGCGCGGTTGGAACGACGTGATTTATCAGATGTTCCAGAACACTCCCGCATCGTTTCGGGTCAATCAGGTGTCTGCGGAAATCTTCGAAGTGCAAGGCCGTTTTGCCGAAGCCGCTGCAGAGTATCGCAAGGCGATTGAGAAGGCTCCGGATGCGGTGAACCTCCACTATCGTTTGGGACGCGCGCTCCTGCTCGAAACTCACGACAACTTTACGGTCGCAGTGCGGGAGTTCGAAGCGGAGTTGAAGCTCAATCCGACCGATGCTGCGGCGGAGTATCAGATCGGCCAGATTCTGGTGGCCAGCCAGAAGCCTGTAGAAGCCACTCCGCGATTCGAGAAGGCAGCTAAACTGGATCCCGCGTTCATTGAGCCGTTGATCGCGCTGTCGAAGATCCAAACGGCGAAAGCGGTTGAGTTGCTCGAAAAAGCTATCGCGCAGGCTCCGCGCAGCGAGGCCGCGCGTTACAACCTGATGCTTGCGTATCGTAATGCCGGTCGTGCTGCCGACGCACGCAAGCAGAAGGACGAACTGGACAAACTGCAGAAGCCGCCGGAAGGCGAGTTCACCGAGTTTCTGAAGAAGCTTGGCGAGAAGCCGAAGTGATTCCTCTGTTCTTGTTGATGACGGCCGCGAACTTTGAGAATGTCGCTTCGAAGGCCGGTCTGACGCACTCGTTTCCAAACGGAACGGTAAAGAAGTACATCATCGAAACAACCGGATCCGGCGTCGGCATTTTCGACTATGACAACGACGGATTCATGGACGCCTTGATCCTCACTGGCGAAGGCGGCGAGAACCGGCTTTACCACAATGACGGTCGAGGACGTTTCAAACAGGAATTGAGGATTCCGTCGCACGGCTGGGCGCAGGGAACTTGTGCCGGTGACTACGACAACGATGGCTTTATAGACTTCGTCATCACCTATTGGGGATCCTCAAGGCTTTATCGGAACAAGCAGGGCAGGGGTTTCGACGAGGTCGATCTGCATACGGGACCGAAACGATACAACACTGGCTGTGCGTTCATCGACTACGATCGCGACGGTCGGCAGGATCTATTCGTTGCCAACTATTTGGTGTTCGACTACGCAACCACACCTGTACCGGGTGCGAATCCGTACTGTTTTTATCGCAATATGGCAGTAAATTGTGGACCGCGCGGTTTACCCTTCGATCGCAACATGCTGCTTCGCAACAACGGAGACGGCACATTCAAGGATGTTTCCGAAGCGAGCGGCATCGCCAAGCCCAGGGGCCACTACAGTCTCGGGGTGCTCACTGGGGACTTCAACAACGACGGCTGGACAGACGTCTACGTCGCTTGCGATCAGACACCTTCGCTGCTTTACATGAACAACGGAGACGGCACATTCGAAGAAGAAGCGCTGTTGCGCGGTGCGGCTTTGGACGAGCATGGCAAGGCGCTTTCAGGTATGGGCGCGACAGCCACGGATTACAACAGCGACGGCTGGCTCGATATCTTTCGCACGAACTTCAGCGACGAGCGTGAGACCCTCTATCGCAATCGCGGCAAAGGCGATTTCGACGATGTCACGGCTGCTGCGGGACTCGCGCGGAACACGAGTTTCGTTGGCTGGGGATGCGGCTTTTTCGACTTCGACAACGACGGGCGCAAAGATCTGCTATTGGTCAACGGGCACGCGTTTCCGGAGGTCGACAAGTTACCCGGCGATGTGAAGTACAAAGAACGTTCGATCCTCTATCGCAACCTTGGCGCAGGAAAGTTCGACGACGTCTCGCTGAAGAGCGGCTTAGGCATCACAGAACTTCATTCGTCGCGCGGCGCCGCTTTCGGAGACTTCGACAACGACGGCGTCGTCGATGTGTTGATCAACAATCAGAACGAAGCCCCATCGCTACTCAAACAGCGAGCAAAACCGCAAGGCAACTGGATCATTCTCGATCTAGGGCATCGGTCGATCGGCGCGCGAGTGCGTGTGACTGCTGGGGGGGTGACGCAATACGATGAAGTTCGCAGTGGCGGATCGTACCTCTCGCAGAACGATCCGCGTTTGCACTTCGGCCTTGCTTCGGCTTCTATGATCGATCGTCTCGAGATCACATGGCCCGATGGCGCAAAGCAAGTTCTCGAAGGTCAGCCGGTGAACCGGATTCAGTCGATCACGCGTCCTAAAGATCCGTCGAAGTAGTGGCTCAGCACCGAAGCGATCGCGCCCCTGAGCGGTGTTTGGCGTGACGGAAAGACCTGCAGTCCGCCGAGCCAATATTCAGGAACCCGGGCTTGCAGCACGCTCCACAGTACGGGCTCAACGATCGGCCATGCAGTGGCGGCGAAGTCGTCGAGCGCAATCGCGGCAGGGTTGAGCGCCATCACGATGTTGACCAATCCGATTCCCAATGCTTCGCCAACCCGCTCGATGGCAACCTTCGCGCGCGACTCTCCTTGCATCGCCCGTTCGGCAATTTGCGTAGAGGTCGCGGTCGGCGGACCATATTCGCGGATCAACGCGCGATCGCTGGCGTACTCTTCCCAGCAGCCCTGATTGCCACACTGGCATTTGAGTCCGTCGGGCCAAAACGTCGCGTGTCCCCACTCGCCGGCATGGGCGCGCGCGCCGAGAGCAAGCTTTCCATTGACGATCAATCCAGTGCCTAAGCCGACGCGCAACGTAACAAATACGAAGTCGTCGAGAGGCGGAAGGTTCACTGGCCGGAACCATCTTTCCGCCATTGCCGAAAGGTTTGAGTTGTTTTCCCAAAACACTGGCTGCAAGATACCCGGTTTCAGTAACGCGATGGCATCGACGTCGCGCCAGTGCAAATTGGTAGAGGCAACAACGCAACCAGTTTTCGGATCCATAGTGCCCGGCACCGAAACTCCGACGCCCAGAATCCGGCCTGGCGCGTGATTGACGATTCGCACCGTCGCCGTATGGATCGCGGCAAGAAAGCGATTCGGATCGTCATCGAAGGCAATACATTCCTGCTGCGTGATTTCGCCGTCGAGTCCCGCGAGTGCGACAGTGGCTCCGAATGTCGTTATCTCAACGGCGGCGACGAGCCGCGATCCCGCGATGATTCGCAACGCCGTGGGACGGCGACCGAGCTTGCCCTGTGATTCGGTGGAATCTTCGCGAATGAGCCCCGCTGCGATCAAACGCGCCGAAATGCCAGTAATCGCCGCCGGAGAAAGATCGCTACGCTTCGCCACTTCATGGCGTGAAATACCTGGTTGCCGATGAATGAGCGTCAATACGACCCGTTCATTTGC
>CAZCPL010000336.1:0-5536 GCA_964500255.1 uncultured Solibacteraceae bacterium
CCATGGTAGGCAGCGTCAAGCCTCTCGGCATCTTGATCTTCCTCGCCGCATGCGTCGTGGCCTCCGTCGCGCACGCCCAGGAGCTGAGGATCGATGCGGGGTTCAACCGTCGCCGCATCATGCCCGGCGAGATCGTGACCGAAATCATGATCCCCACCGGCGCGAAAAACGCGACCTACGAAGTTCGTGAACGCGATGGTCTCGATTGGCCTTTGGCCACGGCTTCGGTCGCGCTGAAGATGACGGGAATCAGAATCGCTTCGGCTAAGATCGTGCTCGGTCACGTGGCACCCACGCCCTGGGCCGCTGCAGCGGCGGAAGCGGCGTTGGTGGGCAAGTCCATTGACGAAGCTGTGGCAGAAGCCGCAGGCACCGCGGCCATCCAGGGCGCGAGTCCTCTGAGCCAGAACGACTACAAGGTCCAACTGGCCAGGATCTGCGTCAAGCGCGCGCTGCTGAAGGCAGCCGGAAAGGCGTAAATCCATGTCTGTGGCCGAGAACTTCAGCGAAAGATACAACTACGACGACCGCTGTTCCAACCTGCACTGGAAGGGCATGTACGTGCTGTCGGACTCGATCATTCCGCCTACCAACGACGGCCTCTTCTGGTGTCACAAGACCCAGCAATGTCTCGGTCCGGACAGCAAGGCCGTGGATGAATACGAGTGCAACGAAACACGCAAGTGTTTCTCGGCACTCTAACCGCCTGAATCGAATCCAAAGGAGCGGCCGCGCCAACCAGCGCAGGCCGCTCTTTTGCGTCTGATTCGAACCGAAAACCAGCCCAACAAACAAGCGGCAAAGCAAATCCGAGCCGCGCGCGTAAGCAAGCGGGCAACCGAAAACGAGCGACGCAAGTCCAAGCAGCGGCGACGCCGCAGAATTTGACGAACGTCGCAAGAGACATAGAAGACGAAGAGAGGAGACCAGTAATTGATCGCAGACGACGAACTCTATCCGCTGATAGGCGAAGACGGCTTTGCCAGGCTCGTCAAAGGCTTCTACCGCCAGATCGCGGACGACGACATCCTCGGACCCATGTACCCCAAGCACGACCTCGAAGGCGCGGAAACCCGCCTGCGGGACTTTTTGATCTTCCGCTTTGGAGGACCGGTCCGCTACCTCGAAACCCGCGGACATCCCCGATTGAGGATGCGTCACATGCCGTTCCCAATAGACGCCGCGGCCAGGGATCGCTGGGTGCTGTTGATGGAAAACGCGCTCGCCGAAGCCGCGTTGCCGAAGGAAGCCAGCCAGCTTCTACGAGCGTTCTTTGCGAACACGGCGACCTTCATGATCAACCGGGGTCCTGAGCATCCGTTTGGATCGAAGGGTTAGACACGGCGTTCTTTTGAACGCGTTCAAGCCATTTTGATCGTGTTCAAAACTGGGTTCGGCTTGAACTGCCCAAAGCATCGGGATTCTAGACCGCACACCGCCCCTTTGGCTCTCCCGCTCGCAAGGCAGTTGCGCGGGAGCCTGAGCCAAATGCCCTGAAGCCTTTGACTATCTTGAGCCAGTTTCCGCGGAGCGCATTCGGACCTGATGAGGCTCAATTGATCGAAAACACTCTTCGCGGACTTTGACTATGGATCGCGCCGAGCACTTGAGAGCAGCCTCGAGTCAAATGGCCGGTTGAAGTGAGACGGAGACAGCCTTGCTAGGTTGGCAGTTTGCATTCCGCGCAGCCGCAAAGCTCGCGCAAGTGACGGAACGAGTAGATGCCGGTCGAGTGTCCGTCTGACCAATAAATACGGACAGCGTACTCGCCAACCTCTTCGCAGTTGAGCATCTTCAACTTCGGTTGGTACATTTTGAACGGGTTCGAATCTTCCGTCGAATAATCCGTCTTCTGCGGCGCTCCGCCTTCGGCTCCGGTGCAAGTCGCGCAGGGGCAGTTGTCGCGCAAACGGGCCAGCGAATAATCGGACCGGTGTCCGTCCATCCAGTCGATCTTGATGCCCTTCGACTTGGAAATCGCAATGTGCTGAGGGTCTGAGACCTTGGTCATGTGTTTAAGATGCCCGCTCGACATCGCGGACCCCTGAAATGCGGCGAATCGCCGACAGGATACGCTCAAGCTGCTTCTTGTCCTTCACTTCGATCGTTGTATCGATAATCGCGCTGTCGTCTTGCCGGCGCTCGTCCGGACGCGCTTCCAGCGTCTTGATATTGCAGTGCTCGTCGAACAGCACGGTGGTCACGTTCTGCAGCATGCCCGGTCGGTCGTCCGTATAAACCATCATCTTCACCGGGAAAGACTCCGTAGCCGAACGAGCCCATTCAACGTCGATTCGCCGCTCCGGCTCGTACATCAGATTTTGGACGTTGCTGCAGTTGACCGAATGTACGGCAACGCCCTTGCCGCGGGTCACAAAGCCGACGATACCGTCGCCACGGATCGGATTGCAGCATTTGGCGCGATAGAGTAGCAGATCGTCGACGCCGCGAACCTTGATGACAAGGTCGTCGGCTTCTTTGCCGCTCTTCGGCGCGTTGGGGTCGTAGGGTGCCGGCGGTGGCCGCTGTTCCTGCTCGGAACGGTCCAGTTCCGGGGCGAGCTTGAGCACCACTTGACGAGCCGAAAACTTGCCGTAGCCGAGGGCCGCGTGCAGGTCTTCCATCTTCTGGCAGCCGTAATCCTGGGCGACGGCTTCGAGTTCGGCCTTGCTGAAGCGGCTCAAGGGAACGGCCATCCGGCGGCATTCGCGCTCCAGATACTTCTGGCCGATTTCCACGGCCTTGACCCGTTCGGTGGTGTTGATAACATGCCGGATCTTGTTGCGCGCCTTCGACGTCTTGACAAGCGCGAGCCAGTCTTTGCTCGGCAGGTGCCCATTCTAGCGCAGGATCTCGACGACATCGCCGTTCTTCAGAGAATAACGAAGCGGAACGATGCGGCCGTTGACCTTGGCACCGACGCATTCGTTACCGACGTTGGAATGGATCTCGTAGGCAAAGTCGATCGGCGAGGCGTCGCGCGGCAGGGCGATCACTCTGCCTTGGGGCGTAAAGGCATAAACTTCTTCGGGATACAGGTCGATCTTCAGCGTCGACATGAAGTCCGAGGAATCGCGCATGTCCTTCTGCCACTCCACCAGTTGGCGCAGCCAGGCGATACGCTGGTCGTCTTCGGCCGCAACGCCGCGCTTGCCTTCTTTGTACTTCCAGTGGGCGGCGATTCCTTCTTCCGCCAAGCGGTGCATCTCTTCGGTGCGGATCTGGATCTCGACGTTGAGTCCGCCGGGGCCAATCACCGAGGTATGCAGCGACTGATACATGTTCGGCCGCGGAATGGCAATGAAGTCCTTGATACGACCTGGAATCGGATGCCAATCGTTGTGGATCACGCCCAGCGCCGCGTAACAGCTTTTCACCGAGTCTGTAATGATGCGAACGGCGAGCAGATCGTAAACTTGGTCGATGCCGATCTTCTGGCGCTTCATCTTTTGATAGACCGAATAGGCGCGCTTCACCCTGCTCTGTACTCGAGCGGGAATGGCTTCGCGACCCATGCCGATCTCCATCGCGTGGACGATCTCGGCCAGATACTGCTCGTTGGCTGAACGACGCGATTCGATCTCTTTGATGAGATCGGCCGCCGCTTCCGGTTCCACGTATTGAAACGCGAGATCTTCCAACTCGCCGCGGATCTTGCCCATTCCGAGGCGGTGGGCTAGCGGTGCGTAGATCTCGATGGTCTCCTGCGCGATGCGGGTTTGCTGCTCGGGACGCAGTGCGCTGAGAGTTCGCATGTTGTGCAGCCGGTCCGCGAACTTGACCAGGATGACCCGGATGTCAGTGACCATCGCCAGCAGCATTTTGCGGACGCTTTCGGCTTGCCGTTGTTCGACCGAATAGAGATTAACCTTACTGAGTTTGGTAACTCCGTCAACGCAACGTGCGACTTCTTCTCCGAATCGCTTTTGGATCTCTTCGATAGGTGTTGGCGTGTCCTCAACGATGTCGTGTAGCATCGCGGTCACGAGACAAGTCATATCCATCTGGGCATCGACAAGAATTTCCGCGACAGCGATGGGATGCATCAGGTAGGGCTCGCCAGACTTCCGAAACTGGCCTTCGTGAAGACCCTTCGCGTACTCGTAGGCCGCAACGAGTTGCTTGGTATCGTCGGCAGGGCGCAGTTTGTGAACCGCATCGAGAAGCTTTTGAAACTCGATGTCGGGAACGCTGAATTGTGGGGGATCCGAGGGGACTACCATCACTGCTGCTCTACTCTCTAGTGTAACGAAAGAAGATTCCAAGCTCGTGCGGAAGACCAAAGAAAATCGCCGCGAAGGACTGAGGGTCTTCGCGGCGACGAGAGTTGAAAACTCGAAAGGAGCTTAGTTGCCGGTCGTGATACCGGTAGCGGACTTGGAGGCCCGGTCGGCTTTGATCTTCTTGGTGTCAAGAGTACGCTGAACCCACTGGTCGGCTTCTGCAACATCTTTCTTATAGCCGTCAGCGGAATCGGCGAGGTCGGCGCGTTCGCGAACAAGAAGGTTGAGATACGCCATCGCATCTTCATATTCTTTGTCCACCTCGATCGCCTTGCGGAGATTCGAGATGCCATCTTCGACGGCCTGACCATATTCGGCCTTGAGCTCTTCGCGGATCTTCTTATCCTTCAGAGGACCTGGGTCCTCAGGCTTCATGCTCATTTTGGCGCGGGCGTTCATGAGCACCGGATACCAGTTTTCCCAAGCGATGACTCCGAGGCTGTAGTAAGCCACTTTGTCTTGCGAGTCAACCGCAAGTAATTTGGTATACCAATCCTTGGCTTCCTCGAACTTGGCCTTGCGCCGTGCAGCGCCATCGCCGATAGCCTGAGTGGACTTTCCTTCGTTGAAAGCAAGTGAGGCCAAGTACGCCATAGCGTTCTTGTCCTTGGTATCGCCTTCGTACACCCGCATGAATTCGGCTCGGGCGCTCTTGGCTAATTCCAGGTTCTCCGGAGAATCCGCCCCGGGGATCCACTGCACCATGTACGATGTGGCGAGATACAAACGGGCGTTCGTGTTGGTCGGATCCAGTTCAGCGGCTTCTTTGAAGAGAGCTGCCGACTCGGCATACTTCGCGCTCTTAAAGGCGGCCACACCCTTATTGAGATTGTCGCGCGACTTCAACTTCGCGCAACCAGACGAGAGTAGAACAAGCGAGCTAGCGACCAAGGCCAGCACCAGTTGACGATTGAGTTTCATCCCTGTTTGTTCCTTTCCTATTGTCCCAGTTCAATCTTGGGTGTCATCAATCCGATCTTGTCGATTCCGGCGCCCTTCGCGATGTCGATACAACGCGCGACGCTCTGGAACTCGATGTCCGGATCGCCTTTGACGAAGACGACACGTTCCGCTCGAGTCTTAAAGACATCTTCGAGACGCTTGCCGAGCTTGTCTTCGGTGATGGATTCGGTGTTGAGCTTGATGCTCCGGTCCTTCTCTATAATGATGACGACAGTGCGGTCATTATTCGGATCTGGCGGCGGTGCATTCGGGGGTGGAGGTTGGGGGGCGAGCGCCTCCAGACCCTTAGG
>CAZCPL010000337.1:0-5531 GCA_964500255.1 uncultured Solibacteraceae bacterium
AGCGGAGAACGGCGAATACGTGCCAATTAAGGACCTCTGGGGTTAGACTGCCAAGACTCGATCCCGCAGCGCGTTAAAGCGGGTCGGGGTCATCAGATAGAAGCGGACCTCCAAACGGGTGAAGCCTGCGATCAAGCGCAAGGTTTCCTCGTTGGGAGGTTCGGGACTGCAAACCGCCAATCCTTCCGGCTCAATCCGAAATGGCAGGATCTGCCTTTCGCGAATGACGTGCGACGGCAACGATCTGCCGATGCGCGGGGCAATTTCCATGACATCCGCCATCGGAACCTGTTGCTGTAGACTCAACGCCTCGTAGAGTTGGTCCTCGGTGATCCAGCCTAGTGCCAGCAGGTGTTCTCCTAACCGCTTGCCTGCGGGTTGTGTGGATACAGCCTCCTCGATTTCTTCCCTCGCAATTGCCTTGGCTTTGACCAGCAGATCTCCCAGGCGGCGGCGCTGCATCACCAGGGCCTCGCGCGACGGATATCGATGTTCGGTTTTCAACCAGGCCAGTCGTTCTTTGCGGTGCCTCGCGCGGAAGAATCGGTAGATCGCCTTGATCGTCGCGATACCGTTGATCGCATTCCCCCACAAAACGCGCAGCGGTGCGAGATAGGCCATCGTCGGGCCATAGATGCGCGCGGTGCAGCCCATTCGAAAGATCAGCCTCAGCATCAGGATCGTCACCGTGTATGGCATGAGGCGCATGACGAGGGATTCCCGATGAGTCCAGAAGCCTGAGTGCAGCCCGTAGAGGAACAGGACGCCGGTGAGAAGGCTCAGCGGGCTACCGATGAGCCCTTTGCGATCGCGCCAGAACCAATACTTGCGCAACCAATTGCCGCGCCATCCATGGCGCTGCCAGGTTTGGAGCGCGATGCCCGTGACCCAGCGTGTGCGCTGCCGGATTGCGGTGTGGAGGTCCGTCGGAAAGTATTCGCGGGTGGCGATAATCGTTTCGTCGCTGTCTACCTGGATCGGCAGAAACATTTGCTTGCATCCGGTTTCCTGCAGGCGTAGGCCGATCTCGTAGTCTTCTGTCAGGGAATCCGGTTCAAAGACGCGATTTTGATTGTGGAGGGCAAGGTTGTCTAAGGCTTTACGGGTGATCGCGGTTCCGACGCCAGCGGAAGGGACGAATGCTCCCATGGCAGCGCGTACGGGAAGATCACGGGTTTGGGTCTCGGCGAATTCGTCGCAATAGACGCCATGGGTTAGGTTGGACCAGGGCGTTTGCAGGGCCAGAACCGGAATCTGCAAGAAGCCGAAGGTGTCGGCATAGTAATTCGCCCATCGCAACGCCTTGGGGTGAACGATGTCCTCGGCGTCCTGCATGAGCACCATGTCATACGCCAGGCCGTGGCTTTGTTCGTGTTCGAGCAGGTTCTGATAGATGCAGTTGAGGCAGTCTCCTTTGGATGTGGGTCCGGGGTGTGGGACGAGTGCCCACTGCACATTCCGGACACGGCGATGGGCGCTTTCGACAGCCGTGAGGGTCAACGGATCGTTGGGGTAAACGCCGACAAAGAAATCGTAGTTCTCGTAGTCGATCGCGGAGGAGTTATGTTCCAGCATCTGCTGGATCACGGCGTATTCGTGCCATGCGGGAATGACGATGGCAATCCGCTTTTGCGGGACCGACTGGACAGCTTCTGCGGAAAGGGCTGGCTCGAACTGGGCGCGGATTGTCTGACAAACCCAGACTAGGTCGATCAGCAGATCGTCCACGCCGCTCATCAGGATGAAGACCGCAATCGGACCCGCCATGGCTAGAGCCACGGAGTCCAAGAGCAGACGGAGATCCCCCATATGTACTTAGTGGCGTGAGAATGGAATGATTCTCAATCGCAGATGTGGGGGCCAGGTTGTAGGGAGTTTCCCGAAGCTAGATCTTGACGAGATCGATGCCGATCTTCTTCATTTCCTCGGCGTAGTAGCGGCGGAGTAGAACATCCCACTCTTCGCCGCCTTCCATGATTTCCCTCTTGATCGTCTTGACCTTCTGACGGGCGGTTTGATCGACCCTATCTTCCATCGCCAGGATCTCGGTGATCGTCTTCACGATTTCGAGGCGCGCAGCGTTCTGATCGCCTTTGAGGCGAAACGCCCGGCTGGTGCGGAAGAGGGTCGTGACCTTATGAGATAGATCGTTGATTTTGTCGCGCGACAATTTCATCTTGTCGCCCGTATCCCGGCCTGAGGCGCGAATGATCTTGCGCTGTTGCACCAGGGTGTTCTTGATCTTGCGGAACATATCCTGGTAGCTGACGGCTTCGCGACGCATGTACTCGGAATACTGTTCGAGCAACTCGCGGACTTCGTCGTTCAGCTTGTCTTCGATGGCCAGATCGTCTTCGATGAGCACCGAGATGCTTTCGGCCGCAGCGGCAGGATCGCTAGTCTCAATAATCCGCGGTGACATGCGTTTCAGCAGTTGCGCGGAGATGTAGTCGATGAATTCAGGCGCCAGAAGCATGTGAGGGATAAGACAAAGAGTCTGAAAAGACAGTGTATCAGAGTGCCCGGCTCTAAACGTCTTGCCTTACTTTGCCGATAGACTCCACGTGGGCACCTGTAATCGAGTTCTTGTATTCTTGCGCGTGGCTGTGTTCGCCTTTGCGGGGCAGACCAACCAGACTACGGGATCTGAAGAGACGCTGCGGGGGTATATCCGCACGGCGCTTGAGGCCCGGTCGAACAGTGACTTCGATGCGGAGGTGTCCGCCTGGAGGGCTGCCTACGTTGAAGCGGTCAACCTCAAGAACGCGGACAGTGTCTTTCAATCGACGTCTGCCTTGGACACGTTGTTCAAGGACAACGAGCGTCCGATGGAGCGGGTCGCGATTTTGCGATCCGGTTCGGACATGCTGAAAAAATTCGGTAACGGCGGGGCTATCTGGGCAGCGCAAGCCGAAATCGCTCTTGCGGTGGCTTTAGAAGACCAGGGTAAGCGTCAGGACGCGGCGGCGACCGCTCGCAAAGCACTGTCTGTGTTGGAACAGAACTTTGGAGCGAAGTCGCGCGAATACCGCGGTACTCTGCGTATGCTCATCGGAATGTTCGAGGAAGATGGCAACGCCGGGGTGGCGAGCGATCTCGCAGCGAAATACGACGGGATTGAACGGGCTCGCGATGCCGAGCCTCTGTTTGGCTATCAGACGGATCCCAGGATTCGGCCATTGGTTGAGAAAGTCCGTTCGGCGTTCCCCAAGAATGTGGTTGAAGCACATTTCTCGCTTGGGCAGATCTCTTCCATTGCAGACAAACTACCGGAGAAAAATCCGTTCCGTGCCAAGGCGCTTTCGGATGCGGCTTCGGCCTGTCTGAATCGTAAGGCAAAAGTGGATCCCAAGGTGATCACGCTGGCGGAAGGCTATCTGAAAAGGGCTTTGGATGTTCGCGAGCGTGCGATGGGTACCGCGAAGATTACGGACGTTTCGAAACTGTCGCTCGAACTGCTGCATCTGCGCCAGTATCAGGAAGAGACGGACATTCTGGTTCGCCACTATGCCGCGTTGAACGACCAGCGCAAACAGGAAGAGCTGTTGACCCGTTCGCTGCAGACGGTTGAGAAGATCCTCGGTTCGGATCATCCTGCACTTGCCGGTCCTTTGCGCAAACTCAGCGACTATTATTACGGCGGCAACAATCGTGATCGAGTGAAGCGGTTGGCGGAGGGTGTCGCCAAGGACGATGCACGCCTTGACAAGGCGCTCGGCTACATCCAGCGGGAACTGGATCTTTACGAGAAGGCGTTTGGCAAAGACGATGGGATCCTGATCAGCACACTGAATCGGTTGGCTGAATTGCTTTGGGTCAAAGGTGTCGAAAAAGACGCCAAGGCTATGGATGAACGCGCCACGGCTCTGCGTGAAGCGCAAATGCTGGCACAGAATGCCGAGCAAACGATGAAGCAGGAAGTGAAGCAGTTGCGGGCATTCCTGAGGTTCGAAGACGCCGAAGAGGAGTTCGAGAATTTCAAGAAGCTACACCCGGATAAGAGTTTTATCTACTAGTCCTTCTCAAGGACGAGAGATGCCATGCCCTGCTGGGCCGTGTGGGTCAGCGATAGCGCGATGTTGGTGACACCGAGGCGATCGGCAAATTCTTTCGCCTTGCCATGAAACAACAGTGTCGGCTTGCCGGAAGGCTCGTTGACCACCTCGAAATCCTGCCAGCGGACACCCTTGCGCCAGCCCGTTCCAATCGCCTTCATGCCAGCTTCTTTCGCAGCGAAGCGAGCGGCATAACGCTCGTACTTGTTGGCCTTCTTGGACACATAGGCGATTTCGCGCGGGGTGAAGATTCGCTGAATGAACTTCTCTCCGAATCGCTCAATCGACGCCTGAATGCGGGGAACCTCGCAGATATCGATACCGCTGCCGACAATCATGCTTCTAGTATGAACCGGTCGAAGTCAGAGGCGATTTCAGTCGCGACGCCTTTGCGTCCTCCGCCCAAGTCATGCCTCAACGCTGGAAAGATTTTCAGTTCTTTCCGGGCTGGGACAAGATCCAGTGCCTGCGTGAGCTCCGACTCAGTTCCGAACCCATCCTTGCCGCCGCTCGCAAAGAGAACGGGCGTCTTCAACGACGGCAGATGCGCTGTACGCAACTGCTCCGGCTTTCCCGGAGGATGCAGCGGGTATGAGAGCAGCAGCAACCCATTGGCTAGTTCAGGACGTTCGGCAAGCAGCATCGATCCCTGGCGTCCGCCATAGGAATGTCCGCCGAGATAGACCTTTCCAGTTGGTCTGAGCCGCTCCAGATGCTCGGCTAGTCCGGTGCGGTCTTGCGCTTGGTCGGCGGGGCGGGGAGGCCCACCGCGACCCGAGAGGCGAAAGGCCAAGTCCACACGCTCCACGGCGAATCCCAAAGCTTCGAACTCCGTTTCGAGCGCGACCAGGAGTGGAGCATTGCGATTGGATCCGGCACCGTGGGTGAGAAGGATTGTCCTCATGCGCCTCCTAGTCTATTCCGGGCCGAGGGTCTATTCGGGCCAGAGATTACGTTTTCCGGCAGAGCGTCCTTGGTATTATAACGAGTGTAGGACAAGTCCCACCCAACTTACAGAAAACAATATGATCAAAGTCGAAGGTCTCACCAAGAGATACGCCCGCGCTACTGCGGTTGACCACATCTCTTTCGAGGTCGAAAAAGGGCAGATCGTCGGCTTCCTCGGGCCCAATGGCGCAGGGAAAACCACGACGATGCGTATGCTGACCTGCTTCATGCCTCCCACGGAAGGCTCGGCGCAGGTTGCCGGTTTCGATGTCGTGAAGAGCCCGATGGAAGTAAAGAAACGAATTGGGTACCTGCCCGAAACGCCTCCACTCTATCCGGAAATGGAAGTCGGCGAGTACCTGGAATTCGTCGGACGCCTCAAGGGGATTCCCAAAGGCGAGTTAACCAAGCGGGTCAACGAAGCCGCCGATCGCTGTGCGATTGCGGATGTCCGCAACAAGCTGATCAGCAAACTTTCGAAAGGCTACAAGCAGCGCGTTGGCTTGGCCCAGGCGATCATTCACAACC
>CAZCPL010000338.1:0-5512 GCA_964500255.1 uncultured Solibacteraceae bacterium
CGGTTGATCTCCTCTGGCATCGAACGGTCACGCGACCGCAGTCCGGCTTCCACGTGGGCCACTTTCACACCGAGCTTGGTGGAGACCAAGGCGCAGGCGATGGTGGAATTGACGTCGCCGGGTACGAAGACCCAATCGGGCTTGTGCTGCTCGATCACGCCTTCGAAGCGGATCATGATCTCGGCGGTCTGCCTGGCGTGTGTGCCGGAGCCGACTTCGAGGTTGATATCCGGCTTGGGCAGCCCGAGTTCGTCGAAAAAGACATCGGACATCTTGGCGTCGTAATGCTGGCCGGTGTGGACGAGAATCTGCTGGAACCGATCCGGGTGCTTCGCAAAGGCCGCCATGACAGGTGCCATTTTCATGAAGTTCGGACGGGCGCCGACGCAGTGGACAATCTTGGTCATTGTTTGTTGATGGGTACTGACAGTACTATCGGCAGGAAGGCTTGCTTTCAAGGTATCAATCCTGCGGGAGCGGCGTCAATTTTCCACAGGTGGATCGGAGGAATCGGTGGGCGTGATAACTGCCGCTGCGTCCCGAGACCTACTGACAAGGTGCGCCTCTTTCCACTGCGAAGCCCGCGGAGAAGCCGCGCATTGTCGAAATCGGTGCGAGGTGACGACTTGCCCCTCCGATCAATGAAGCGAGGCGCTTCTCAAATATCTGGATCATCAAGAAACGATCGTGCTTATTGTGTGGGGAAACGGTACTTCCTAGGAGGCTTGCCCATGTAGGCTCAACGCGATGGCGACGATAGACGCTGCAGATGAAGCTTCTGGGGTCGGCATTTCTGGTGGTACTCGGCAGCGTCATCTCCCACGCCTCGCCGCTGCCGACGTACTATCTCACCACCGGCCAAAACGGCGCGCAGACCCAAATCGACATCAATCATTCGTCAGAATGGTCGTTCGCACCGAGCACTCCGTGGCAGTTCGGAGGCGGCTTCTTCACCATGAAGGAAGGCTCCAAAACTACGGCACCGATCACGTTCCGGCTGTACCGGGGTCCGACAGCATCGAGTATGGGACTCATCGCGGAGGTCACCCTTTCGAACGCCCAGTTCTGTGCGCAAGCGCCTTGCAATCAGTACAATGTTCGCGATTTCCACCTGGTTTCGCCGGTGCAGTTGACAACCGGTATGACTTACTTCGCTTCGCTAACTTCGGCAGCACCCGACCGCCAGTCGGAGGCCTACTTCATCAAAGCCTCCTCTGGATTTCGCATTGTGGACGCCCAGGGCGGTCTCATCACGCCCGCGCCGGTGATCAATCCGTCATCGAACGATGCGCCAGAACCGGCCACCAGCTTGCTGATCGGCGCGGCAGCGGTGGCTGCCAGCCTAAAGCAGTCACGCCGGAACCGTGGAGAAGACCTCAGGGGCGCGCTGTAGACCTACCAACCAATGAGACCGATGAGAAGGAGTTGCTTTCTCTTTCAAAGCTTGGCGCGCTTTGGCGGCAGCAGGCGGCAAGAGAACAGCCATGCGGCGAAAATAAGCTTTCGGGACATGCGAAGTTTTGCGTTCCGCATCGCCCATTCGACAATGGAGTTGGCGACGCATGAAGCAGACATCGATTCATCCATGTTCCCGACAGAGTCTGGACCACCGCTCACGTCTTCCAGCCAGAAGGCTCCGCAGAGGCCAGGTCTATGCCAAACTCATGGCCTCCCGCATCCTGAGAAAGCGCCTGAACCGATTGCCTGGTAGTTGACCTTCATGCGCATCTGCGCCTGGAAGCGTGTGAAAGCGAGCAAGAATAGAGCGACGTCTGGTCTTCCGATGAGAACACGCTTTTCCTTTGCATGGACAGCGGTTCTAAAAGTGGAAGAATTCCTTCCGGAGAGCTTCCTCATAGTCCGCTTTCGCCTTCTTCGCCTTCAGCCGGAACTCCTCTTCGCGAAAGTGGGCGGCTTCCCATCGGTCGACTTCGGCGAGGGAGTGGTTTTGAGAAGCCAGATCTTCTTCCTCGCGCAGCCTCTGGATCCATTCCTCGACAGCCGCCTTGTAAGCGTGCTGCAATTCATCCAGATGAGTTAGGTCTTTGTCCACAGTGACACTCCTTAGTAATTGAACTGCATTTACATGTGCAGTTAGTAGCCGGATTGAGCCCAGTGGGGCCGTACCGCGCCTTCGAGGATACGGAAGCCACGGGCATAGCGCAGGACGAACTCGAAGGAATGATTCGGCCGATATTCGATACCGAGTTGGTTATCGCGCACGATATGGTGGCACGTAACCTCCGCTGAGCGATCTTGGCCGATCAAGCGGTTCCGGCGATTGTACTCGGCACCGGTGCCGTAATTGTATTCGGCCAGTGCGGTCGCCATCGGAGTAGTGGCTGGCAGGTCTTTCTCGGCCGCACCGAGCGTCAAAACCGCGCTCATCGTCAGCATGCTCAGCATTCTATTCATTTTGAATGTCATTCCGGATCTCGCAGAAGAAAGTTGCTAGTTCACGAACAGCGTCATAATCAGAGCGAATAGGGCGAAGCCCAGCCCGATACACACGGGAAGCGTCAGCACCCAGGCGAGCGCAAGACTCTTGACGGTTGCCATCTGGATGCCGCTCCCATTCGCAACCATTGTGCCGGCAATGCCTGACGAAAGGACGTGCGTTGTACTCACCGGCAGGCCCAGGATGTCGGCTGCCCCGATGGTCGTCATGGCAACCAATTCGGCTGAAGCGCCTTGGGCGTAGGTGAGGTGTTCCTTACCGATCTTTTCGCCGACGGTGACCACGATGCGCTTCCAACCGATCATCGTGCCAAGGCCGAGTGCCAAGGCGACGGCATACTTGACCCAATCCGGAATGAATTTGGTGAAACGCTCGACGTGCGTCTTGTATGAAACCAAGGTGGGCAGATCCTCGTCCTTGAACTTGTGTTGTTTGGTCAGCTTGCCGATCGATTCGGAGACGAGGTACAGATTCGAACGCAGGTCCGAACGTTGGTCTTCGGTCAGTTCCTTGAGCGATTTCTTGTTCATCAGCGTTTCGGTAATCTCGCGGTTCTTGTTGGCGAGCGCCGAAAAGGTCTCCGGTGACGACTTGCCCGTGGTCTTCAGGAAGTTCGACAGTTCCACTTGTGCGAAGTCGTGTTTCACGGGTGCGCCGGTGACATACTTGTCGAACACCGCCGAGGTGCCGATGGTGCTGGCTTCGAAGGCCTGGATTTCTTCCGGCGGCAAGCCAAGGTTGACCGCGTAAATCGAAGGCACGATACCAATCAGGATCAACATCACCAAGCCCATACCCTTCTGACCGTCGTTGGAGCCGTGAGCGAAGCTAACCCCTGTGCAGGTCAGCACGAGGATGGCGCGAATCCACATCGGCGGCGGAACGCCCTTTTCGGGAGCGGTGTATAGCTCGACCCGCTTGATGACAGCTTTGCAGACGATCAGGAGCAGCGCCGCAAGAGTGAAACCAACCAGCGGTGACACCAGGAGCGAAATGCCGATTTCCTGAGTCTTTGCCCAGTTGACGCCTTCACCGAAGACATGGCCCGGAGCAAGCATTGAGTTGGCCAAGCCTACGCCTATGATTGAGCCGATCAAGGTGTGCGAACTGGAGGCGGGCAGACCCAGATACCAGGTGCCCATATTCCAGATGATCGCCGCAATCAGAAGTGCGAAAACCATGGCGAAACCCGCCCCGGAGCCGACATTTAAGACGAGTTCGACCGGGAGAAGCGCAAGGACGCCGAAGGCAACCGCGCCTGATGACGCGAGAACCCCTAGAAGATTCCAAATGCCGGACCAGACAACGGCCACGGTTGGCTCAAGCGAGTTGGTGTAGATCACGGTCGCGACGGCATTGGCTGTGTCGTGAAATCCGTTGACGAATTCGAAAGCCAGCGCCAGTCCGAGTGCTAGAAACAGAAAAGCTGCTGCGCCAGTGGTGAGAGAGTTGCCGAAAATGCTTTCCAAGTAGGGCCTCCAAGCCGATCACTCCGGATTCGAACGGAAATGGTTCGAACCACGCAACTGAAGACCAAGAGAAATCTTTAGTCAACTGTCTAGCTAGGTACTCTACCGAATGATTGTTACAGTCGGATGGCATGCCCCATGAACTGAAAATCCGCGGCCTTCGGTCCGAAGTGCTCACCACTTCCAAACCACTTCCAGAAAGGATTCGTACTGCCCGCCATTCTGCGGCAATGCGATCCACTTGCCCTTCAGTTCCGGGACCGAACTGGTGAAATCGCCTGGGGGACGTCGGCTTGGGCCGTCGCCAAGTCCCCCTTTTCGATGGCGCTAGAACGATTCACAATCACTCACCCGCATGCATAATGCATGGGTCTTGCCTTGTCACCCCCAATCGCCCTCGTCTCCGAGAAAAAAAAGCGTGAGCGGGGGGATATCTGGTGGTCGACGCCGACATAGTTCCAGACAGAACGTAGAAGGATCACATTTCCCATGAGCAGATACACTCGCTTGCCGCTTGTCCTGATTTTCGCCGCCGCCCATCTCCTGTCTTTGAGTTCGGCGCTGCAGGCTGCGAAACCTGCCTACCGTCGCGTGCTGCCAGGCGTCATTCAAGGCCGGGCGACAGAAGGCACGCGCATCGGAACGAGCACATGGCTCGTGAATCTGGGCGCATCCTCCGCCTCCTTCGAATTCGGATTCCTGTCAGTGTCCAAGGCATCCGCGCCGCCAGCCCAATCGCGGGTGCTAGGGCCGGGCGAGACCCTGCGGTTGAACAATGTGCTGCAGGATCTGTATGGGCTCAGTGAGGGCGAAGGCGCGCTGATCGTCTCCGGCGATCAACCGTTCGAACTGCGCGGCGTCAATGCGAGCACATCCGGGCCGGGCGCGAACTGGTTTCAATCCTCCGAACCGCTCGGGCCGGATGCCTGTGGACACGCGATCTGGCTGGCGAATCGTTCCGAACCCGATCCGGAATTCCGCACGGATATCACCGCCGTGCTTACGGCTCCCAACAGCGCCGTTACCGTATCGGTCTACGACGCCAGTGGCATCCTGCGTGGAATCGAAGTTGTCTCCTCCGAAGGACCGGCGATCTGGCGAGCTTCGGCTTCCCAGTTTCTGCCCGATCCGGAAATTGCGATCGGCCGGGTCAAGTTCGCAGTCACGGCCGGCGAAGCGACGGGATTCCTGTCAGTAACCGGCGGTGTTGCCGGAACCGGACTGGTTGCGCAGCCGGAGCGAATCAAAGCCGCCACGCCGGAAGAGGCGAACCTGCTTCTGAACGGAGTCACCGCCTCGTCCGATTTGCGGCTCTTCAACCCGAATGAAACCGAGCAGGAAATCACGTTGGAGGCGCTCGGTTTCCCAGGCGGTCCGGCGACGATCGGCCGGATGGCGGTGGCCCCGAACGGCCTGCTTGAAATCCGCGGCGTACTGGGCGCGGCGGGGTTCGTTTTTCCCGAAGGCGCGGTTGGGGCCCTACGGCTTCGAGCGCCGCTGCCATTTTTGGCCGTTGGCCGTGGTCTGCCAATGGCCGTCTCTTCCGAGATTGGATTTGCCACGCCGAACCAGCCCGTTACCTTGG
>CAZCPL010000339.1:0-5505 GCA_964500255.1 uncultured Solibacteraceae bacterium
GCGTGAGTTTCGCCTTCGATCAAGAATGTCTCGTACACTCTGTGCACAGCGTGAGTATTGGCGCTGCCCACGGTTCCGGCGCAATAGCGGGAGCGTTCAGCGTTGAGAACCTTGCCCGTCTGCCAGTCTCGAACTTTCTCAGCACCAGCGGCTTGGTTCACCAACAAAAGGGCGAGGGCGACGGCTAAGAATGGAGGTGCAACAAGGTAGGATCGCATCATGCCACCAATATTATCAGCGCTGGCGATGGAACGAAAGGTTCGTGGCAGCAGTGTTGGTGACCTTCTACACTCGAACGATATGAAGAAGAAACCGCACGTCATCAAACTTCCAAGGCCGATGGAAGTACCCGTTCCTCGCCTGGCTTGAACGACATTGTGGGAACGATTCTTGGTGGTAGTACATCCCAGGAGAGAATCGCTGGCGCTGTCTCGGTCGGCAGCAGCGTGGATCGGGTGAGCAGCTTCAGAATCGTCTTCGCCGTCGCTGTAACCAGTCGAAGGCGAAGGTCGGCGGTTGCACGATCAGCATGGAGCCTCATTGCCTCAGCGTCGAACAGCGACATCATCTCTTCTTCGATCTCTTCCAGTATTTCAGTAGTCCAGAAATCGGGTACGCTCATTATATTATCAACTCGTCTTGCAGACAAGCCCGGATGTAGCCGGAATATTCGTATTCACGTTTTCTTCTGCCTCTCATCAATCCGCAGGCGAAGCGGCTTGCCTGGGCCGAGGATGTGTTCCTGGCCTACAAACTCGTCAAGCGTGCTGGGGCGGAGGCGTTCGGCAAGCGGGCGTCCAACGATTGAGGATGAGGGCGAGCATCGGTTCCCCACTTTACCCAACGTCCTGCACTGGCCGTCTTCTGAATCGCCTTTTCGTATTTGCCCTCCTTCAAGAACTTCTCAGCCTGCATCAGCAGAGGCCAGGCGTTGTCTTCCACCTGCTTTTTCACAACCAGGATGCCTTGCAGTGAGTCCGGCACCGATCCGCACCCATTCGGAGAAAATGATGTTCTGAAACTCCATCGAGATGTCGTATTACGACTGGAGCCGCAGCCGGATGGTTTGGTATTCCCGATGCACCAATTGGATCGCCTCAAGTGCCTTGTTCTTCAGCAATTCCTTCATTTTGGCATCGGCCAAGCCCTTCACCCGCTCGGATTCTTCGTTGGGATTGCCGTAGATGAAGATTGGCTTGAACAGAACTTGAACAGAACTTGAACAGAACTTGAACAGAACTTGAACAGAACGATGCTAGTTCCCGATCCAGTTGGGTCGATTTCCAAGCCGGCAATCCGTTCTGCTGGATCTGTCCTCCAACCCGATCAATCTTCGTGTAGTTGGCGTTGATCTGGTTCATGATTTGAGTTTCTGTGGGCATCGCAAAAGTCACTCCACCCAACGGTGCGGCAAGTGGTGGCGAAATCGATCATCCGTGTGGGGTTATTCTGAAGACTCGATTGCAGAACTCAGCGCCAAGTCCAAAGAGCCCTGTCCAAATGCCCCATTGTATTGAAGGTATCCAGACTCAGACGGCCTCGCGAAAAGGTGAACTCGCTGATTGAGCCATTCCGGATGCGCCAGTTTACGTCCAGAAACGCGGAATCCGGCGCACGCAAAACCTGCTGGACACAAAGCCCGATCGGGCCTCCGGAAGTGAACACCACCACGTTCCGGTTCGAGGTTTCGGTATCCACAATGCGCTGCAGAGCGGCGATCACGCGCGTCCGGTACATCGCAAAAGGCTCGACACCCGGCGCGGACACGCTCCCGGTCAACCAGGCATCCATCAGCCGTTCGAGCATCTTCTGGAAATAGCGGTTTTTGTCACGGCTGGAAGCCATGTTGCCGAATTCCCGCCGCCGCGCCGAGAATTCGGGATCGTCATCCGCCAGTTTTGCACCCAATTGCTCAAGGATCGCCCCGGCATCGTATTCATTCCAGCCCGGATCTTCGCGATGCTCAGCCAGACCCGCATGGGCCAGAGTTTGCTTGTGGCGGGTGAGAGATCCGGAGATCACTTCATCGAAAACGACGCCATGCAGACGCCAATACTCGCCCACGGCGCGAGCCTGAATCTCGCCCATTTCGGATAAGCGATCGGAATCTTTCTCAAAGGGACGCGCCTGTCCGTGGCGGACAAGTGTCAAGGTGCTCACCTTCAGAAGGCTACTACATCGCGGTGCGGCGCAGCACTTCCGCGAAGTGACCGGCAGGTGCCTCTTCCAGTTCCATGTTCTGGTTGCGACGGTTTCGCGCCTCTTGCAGACGGCGTTCCACCACATCGATCAGCGAGTTTTCATAAACCGTCCAACCGTTGTCCTTGCGTGTTTGCAGCACCTTGCGAGCCTCGGCGATCTTGCGTTCGGATTCGTTGTAGAAGCCGTCTGCAAACAGCGCCATCGCTTCCATACGCATGCCGGAAACCGATCGCTCGTAACCCGCCCGCCCGTAGTCGACACGTTCCGCCGAACGCCGTTCCGTGAGGGCCTGATAGAACAACACTTCCACACTGGTCCGCTCCTGGCTCTTCCAGCCTTTTACAGACTGCATCCGTTCGATGTACTCGCCAGCCTTTTCAATGTCGCCATTGTCGAGGTAGTGAGCGTAAGCGTAAAAACAACCCGCTGGATAGACAGGCGATTCCGGATCCGCGGAAACCCGCATCACCCACGCTTCCGGCCAATCCTTAGGACGCACAATATTGCCCTGCGAACGCGCAATCGAATGCAAGGCGCACCAGCGCTCACCTTCCGCATCGCGGTTCCACAACTGCAAAAGGCGTGCGCCATCGGTATACTCTTCTTCCGAGGTACGCAGCAAAGCCATCTCCATCAAAAAGCGTCCAAATGCCAGCAATCCGGTGATACCGACCAGTTCGGTCAACCATTCCACGCGCAATGCCACCAGACAGGCAAAAGCAATCAATCCGATCACCAGCTCAATTAAGGGGCCGCCCAATTGATGCACGAACAGGCGGCTTTCCAATCGATCCAGGCGCAGGGCCCGGGAACCAACCCACAAGTGCCGCCAATGGCTGTACTCTGCTCGCGTCACCTTCCAGCCGCGATCCGTGCGTGTCCGCTGAAATACGCCCAGCGGAACCCCGTCGAACGCAAATCCCGACACCAACCCCGCCACGAAATGTCCGAGATCGTGAATCAGAGACAGCAGCGCGTAGATCACTCCAATGCAGCCCGGCAAACTTACGATTGGCAACAGCAACTGCGCATCGGTCTGGCTCAGCCGGATCAAAAAGTAGATGCTTAACCCAAGCCCCGCGATCGCCAAAGCGGAAAGCAGGCGGAACGCGCCCGGCAACAGCGCCGTCGGAACTGGTTCCTGCCACCGCACATCCCCCGCCCAAAGCTTCTCCGCAGCCGTCCTGCGCTTGCGCGCA
Organism: uncultured Solibacteraceae bacterium; assembly: GCA_964500255.1. GTDB lineage: Bacteria > Acidobacteriota > Terriglobia > Bryobacterales > Bryobacteraceae > F-183. Next base: position 3,402 of record CAZCPL010000339.1, read on the forward strand.
ACCAATCCCCAAATCCCAATCGGCGTAAAGAACGGGAATAGAACCACATGAATCACGCTCAGAATCAGAGACGAACGTTCCGCCCAGCGCTTGCCGCTCATCATGCCCCATACCGAAACCAGACAGCACATGCCCAATACCGGCAGGCCCGATTCGAGGTTTACAGAGAGGTTCGCCCACATCGCACCCAGCGTCGGATCCATCCAGGCTGCAAAGTCTTTCAATCCCGCGATAACCTGAGGCGTACGAAGAATGAGAACAATCCCTTCGAGCCAGAGAACAATTCGAAGAAAAGTGGATGCGCGTTTCACGGTACTGGTTCTATCGACCGATCTGCCTCATTCCGTGATGTGCAGGAAACCCTTACTCGTCAGTAAGAGTCGCCGTAGCTGATATGGGACTTCCGGTACAGACCGTATTGCAGTCCGCCCACGCGGCGGGCTTCGAACTCGCCGGAATCGCCCCCGCTCTGCCGACGGACGATTTCTCGCGCTATCGCGACTGGTCAACCATGGGACTCGCAGGCCGCATGGCCTATCTCACCGACCATCGCGCCGATCTGCGCTCCGATCCGCGCACACTGCTGCCATCCGCGCGTTCGATCCTTTGTGTCGGTAAGCTCTACAACACTGCCTATCCAACTTCAGATTCGCCCGACCAAGGCTGGATCTCACGCTACGCCTGGGGCGACGACTATCACGATACGATTCGCGCGCGCCTGGAATGCGTCGAGCGCGACTTGCGTGCCTTGGATCCGGATTTCGATTCGCGTATCTGTGTCGATACGGCTCCGCTACTCGAACGTTCTTATGCGCGCCTCGCCGGCCTCGGGTGGATCGGCAAGAACACCTGCCTTATCAATCAGCAGAGTGGAAGCTGGTTTCTATTGGGCGAAATGCTGCTCTCGCTCGACCTGGACGCCCACGAACAGCCTCCGCCAGACCGTTGCGGATCTTGCACTCGCTGCATCGACGCCTGCCCAACTGAGGCGATCGTTCCTTCGACGGAGGGTGGCTGGAAGCTGGATGCCAGGCTCTGTATCTCGTACTTCACGATCGAACTGAAGTCCGCGATTCCCGAGGAAAATCGCGCCCAAATCGGCAACCATGTCTTTGGCTGCGATATCTGCCAGGACGTCTGCCCGTGGAACCGGCAGGCTCCCCTGACTGCGAATGCGGAATTCCAACCGCGCGAAAGCGCATATGCGGCCGATCTCGAACGGCTGCTATTTGCGACGCCAGAGGACTTCAGGATGTCGTTCAAAGGGAGTGCCGTCAGTCGCGCACGGTACTCCGGATTTCTGCGCAACGTTGCGTTGGCGATGGGCAACAGCGGATCGGTTCGGTTCCGCCAGCCTTTGACCAAGCTGCTCGAAACCACCACCGACGAGATCGTCCGCGAACATGCACGCTGGGCGTTGGGTCGGCTTTCCGCCGAGTGTTCCTGACGTTCGGGTCCCGCCACAGCCTTAGTTGGAGCGGGTAACATTTGCAGCCCGCCCCGCGCCTGTATATTCTTGGAATAGCGTGCGAAATTTTCAACTTCTTTGGCTGACCGCCTCTTGCGCGGTTGCACAATCGCCGACTGCGGAAACTCTCCTGAAAACAAAGTGTGTGGCCTGCCACAATGCAGCGTCCCCGCAAGCGAAACTCGATCTGCACACGCAGGAAGCCGCGCTCAAGGGCGGCGCTTCCGGGCCTGCCATCGTTCCCGGCGATTCCGCCAAGAGCCTGCTGCTCGACAAAGTCGTCAGCGGCCAGATGCCTCCTGGTAAGGTGAAGCTCACGGCCACCGAAACCGACGTCTTGCGCCAGTGGATCGACAAAATGCCTGCCGCCGCAACGGTTGCGGTTTCGGAAACCGAAGTCCGCGGGATTCTGCAAGCGCGCTGCGTCGTCTGTCATGGATCCGAGAAAAAATCGGCCGGGCTCGATCTGCGCACGATGGCCAGCCGCTTGAAAGGCGGCAAATCCGGACCGGCCCTTATCCCCGGCAAGCCCGAGCAGAGCCCGATGTATAAGCGGATCGCCGATGGCCAGATGCCTCCGGAAAAGCAGGCCAAAGAGCTCGCCGTGGAACTCCCCACCGATGCGGAAACGGAAAA
>CAZCPL010000340.1:0-5497 GCA_964500255.1 uncultured Solibacteraceae bacterium
CCATTGGCAAAGGCGGACGCGCCGCGGAAATTGTCGCGATCGATGGCTCCGTCGCAACGGCCAAATACGATCGTTCAACGGCACAAGCAGAGGTCGCGGAACTCACCCGTCTCGTCGCCAAAAACGCGGCTACGCCCTACGAACTTACCCAGGCCAAACAGCGCGTGCAGGCCGCCAACGTGCAGATTCAATCGCTCGAGCGACGCCGCGGATCCCTCGTTGGCGTCGCCGATCGCAACGCCGCGGAAGCCCGCCTGCGCGATGCGGAATCCTCCGCCAAACTCGCCGAACAACAGATCGCCCTGGGAACCGTGCGCGCACCCATGGCCGGTTCTGTCTATCAGATCGATGTGCGCGAAGGTGACTTCCTAGCGCCGGGCACGCTCGTCGCGTCGATCGGTCAGATCGACACCTTGCGGGTCACCATCTATGTCGACGAACCGGAACTCGGACGCGTCGATATCGGCAAGCCTGTCATTGTTACGTGGGACGCTAAACCCGGTCGTGAATGGAAAGGCAATGTGGAGAAGGTGCCAACGCAGATCACCACGTTGGGATCCCGTCAGGTCGGCGAAGTGCTCTGCAGGATCGCCAATCCCGATCACGATCTTTTGCCGGGCTCCAATATCAATGCCTTCATCCGCGCCGCCACGGTAGAGCACGCGGTAAGCGTCGCCAAGGCCGCGCTTCGGCGCGAAAACAACCAGACCGGCGTCTTCTTGCTGCAAGGAAACGAGGTGGTTTGGCGCCCCGTGAAGCTCGGCATATCGAGCCTCGTGCGTGCGCAAGTGATCGAAGGGTTAAAGGATGGCGACTCTGTGGCGATGCCGACCGAGCGTCCGCTGAAGACCGGATTCAAAGTGGAGCCAGAAATCAAGTAGCGATCAATCGAGGTGTACTTCATCGATGACGCCAAGAATCGCCGCGTCAATCGGCGAATTCGGACGCCCCACCGCCGTCATGGCGGAAAAGCCTTCCACGACCAGAAGCACCCGGTCACCTACCCCGGCATCGGCGGAATCCAACGCGATCACAGCCTCGCCACGATTCGATCCATCGAGATTCACGGGCTGCACGATCATCGCCTTGCGGCCCACATGCGACGCATGTTTCTCGGTCGAAACCATCTCACCGATCACACGCCCAATCAACATTCCGCTCGGACCTCATCCACAACGCCAACGATCGTCGTATCGGTGGGAACCTCAGCAGGCAGAAACGGAAAGCTCGACTCTTTGCCGCGGCAATAATAGATGATTTCACCAGCCCCAACGCCAACCGCATCGGTGCAGATGAGTTGCTTGCCCGTTGGAATCAATTGCGGATTCAGCGGCTGCACGATCATCAGCTTCTGGGCGTGCAGGTTCCGATCCTTCACCGTCGCCACGATCGAGCCCATCACCCGCCCCAGATACATCTACTTCTCCAAATGCACCAGATCGACGATTCCGACAATCGATGCGTCAACGGGTTTGTCTTTGCAGCCTTCCGCCATACGCGCCGAAGAGCCGCTGACTACCAACACCAGATCATTCGGACCCGCACCCACACTATCCACCGCAATCAGATAGTTCGATTCTGGGTTGCCCTCGGGAGTCACCGGTTTCACGATCAGCAGCTTGAACCCCTCCAGGCGTGGATCCTTACGGGTCGCGACGATGTTGCCGGCAACTCGAGCGAGAATCATTTATTTCGTAGAAGCCTTGCCGATCGGCAGAACATCTTCAAGACTCGGATGCGGACGCGGAATCACGTGCACGGCGATCAGTTCACCGACGCGGCGCGCGGCCGCTGCTCCGGCATCGGTTGCGGCGCGGACCGCGGCCACATCGCCACGAACCATCGCTGTGACATAGCCCGAGCCAATTTTCTCCCAGCCTACGATGGTCACATTCGCGGCCTTCACCATCGCGTCCGATGCCTCGATCATGGCGATCAGACCGCGAGTTTCAATCATTCCGAGCGATTCGCCCATTGTTGCCATTCCTCCTCAACGAAAGCTATTTGCCGCGACTTGCGGCAACAGCCTCATTGATCAGCGCGATCAGTTCCGCGCGCGTAAACTCAAATTTCTCTTCCGCTGTCCCGGCACCGCCGCCGACATCTTCCGCCGCCTCAGGACATCCCTGCCGCGCCGTCGTCTTCGATACGATCCCGTAACGCGACCTTGAATCAATCAGTTTAGCGACTTCCTGCCTCGGAAGCACCTTTGCTCCGCCCAGCGCTTCCGCCACCAATGCGATCTTCGCCGTATGCTCCACCGTTTCCATGCGAAAATACGCCTTCCAGAGATCGCTCGCGTAACAAACCACACCATGGTTGCCCATCAGGATCGCGTCATAGGAAGGGATGTACGGCCTCAACGAATCGCTCAAGGCTGGCGTACCCGGCAAACCGTAGGCAGCCAGCGGAACGCATCCCAACAACAAAATTACTTCCGGCAAAATCGCCTGATTGAGAGCCCGCCCCGCTACTGCGAACCCCGTCGAGTGCGGCGGATGAAAGTGGACGACGCTCTCAATATCCGCGCGCATTCGATACACCGTGCAATGCATCATGATCTCGCTCGTACGCTCGCGCTTGCCCTCAATCTTGTTGCCGTCGAGATCGCAAATGATCAGGTCATCCACCTGCATCATGCCTTTGCTGATGCCGGTCGGCGTGCACAGCACACGCCGATCGTCGAGGCGAACAGAGATGTTGCCGTCGTTGGCCGCCACCCATCCCTTCTGCCATGCGTATTTGCCGATCTCTACGATGTCGGCGCGAAGCTGCGATTCGTTTACCAAGAACCTTCGATTTTACCAGAACATGCAAGCGATGACGCTACAATCGAAGCAGTGGATCGACGCCGCATGTGCCCGCAATGCCGGGCCTTCATCTCCTCCGACGACAAGACCTGTCCCTACTGCAACGAGACCGTGGGATCTCGTGCGGCATCGGTACGCCCGCAGGACGCGTTCTCATCCATGGTTCCCGAACACTCGACCATGACGCTGATGTTTCTGCTGCTCAACGTCGCCTTCTGGGTTTCTTCCGTCATCATCAGCGCCAATCAGGGCGGGGGCAACAATCCGATCATGGACCTCGACTCCCGTACTCTGATCCTGCTGGGAGGTAAGTGGAGACCCGAAATCCTGTACGGCGGACAATGGTGGCGCCTGCTCACAGCGGGATTTTTGCACGGTGGTGCCATGCACATCGTCATGAACGGGATGAGCCTTTACCAAGTTGGGCGGCACTTCGAAGATTTTCTCGGTCCGGTGCGGCTCTTCCTGGTCTACTTCATCGCCACAATCTGCGGGTTCGGCCTGAGTCTCTACAGTTCCGGATCTCTGTCCGTTGGTGCCTCCGCCGCCATTGCCGGTTTGGTCGGCGCTCTCTATGCGTCAAGCCGTTTTACCGGTTCTCCGACAGCGGCCGGGCAAAAGTTGTACGGCTACTGGACCCTCGGCCTGCTCATCGTCGGATTCCTGGGTAATTGGTCCAATATGATGCGCATCGACAACGCCGCCCACATTGGCGGTTGGGTCGCCGGGTATCTCTTGATCACTGCCGCCGGATTCCCGGGCTCCAACCGTTCCACTCGCGAATTTGTTCTGCGGATTCTGCTGATCGTTGCCGTCGCCGCGACCCTCCTGTCGTTTTGGAAGATGGGGAGTTTCTTCATCGAAAAGGCCCCAACGTCAGCCTATCAGCGGCAGTAAGCACCTTCGGTTGGGGCAAAGTAACCTGTCCTACCGATCAACGTTCCTAAGTTGTCGGCGATCTACAAGCTAGTGTTTCTATAGGAATCTTGTTGAAATCGGTACCTAGGTACGTCGTATGAGGACAACCTAATGTAATATATAGGAGACATGACGAACAGGTGCCCGGATTGTGGCAGCCGGGATCTTAAGATCTCCTCTCGCCGAGGGTTCGGCGAATACGCCCGAGCGCTGTTCGGTTCCTACCCCGTTCGTTGCAACAATTGCAAATCTCGTTTTGAGGTCTCGGTCTGGAGCAAACGCCTCTTCCGTTACGCCCATTGCCCCAGGTGCCTGCGAACAGACTTAAGTCGTTGGAACTTAGAGCATTACATCGTTCCCTTTACAACCCGATTCAAGCTCAACCTGGGGGCTCAACCGTTCCGCTGTGAAACCTGCCGATGCAATTTTGCAAGTTTCCGGCCCAGACGTGAACGCTTCTCCTGGCGCAAGCATCGGGAACGCGGTCTTGCCGCTGCCGCTGCCCGTGCTCTGGCATCCGGTCACAACAAGGATGCACGAAAAGCCGCGCCTCCCCCTGAACCTCCTCCGCCCACCCAGCAGGATCCGAATTCAGCGGCTTCTCCTCAAACCGTCACCTCTTACTCTGACTAGACTTCCCAGTTGCAAATCCCGAAACAGAGGTTGACAGGATTGTTTTATCCACACCGTCGAGCCCGACTCAACACTCTATCTCATTGATAACAAATAGATTAAATTCACTGTGAATATTGCATTTCAGTATTGACAACCGTTTCCACTTGATCCATAGTGAAGTTGGTTCCAAGAGGTTCGAATGGAACAGCAAGCCGAGCGGAAGGCAAACGATTCCAGAACGATGATCTGGTGGCAACCCAAATTTGGCCACCGGGGAGCGACGGGATAACGGGCAATACGCGAAGGCGAGCAACCGGTGCTGATGATCCGCTGAGCTCTACGATCTGGCGGGAAGTTTGTAGGAGGGTAACCCTGCGAGCATCCCAAAAGGGAGAGGAAGCGTGAGGACAGTATCGGTGCGGGGAGGAACGTCCGAGCGCGGGTGGTGACATCCGCCAAAGACAGTAGGCCCTGAGGAAGCAAAGCAGCAGGTCGGGAACGTTGACCCCGCCGCGGTAATTCTCGTAAGAGAAAAATCGTTGCAGGCGAGCGAAAGGCCGCGCAATGCATCCGGCTCCGATTCAGCTTGTCGGCAAGAGTCTGTCCGTTGAAAAACCCGCAAGGGTTGATCGTCGGCAGTCTCCCTTCCGATGGCGGAATCGCCAAGTTTCGTGCCGTGCATGCCGGCAGGGAAGCAACGCTGTTTCAATCAGGGTCACTTGGAACCATTTTCATTTCCTTGGGCGTTCAGACGAAGCGGAAGACCGCGAACGCGGCGAAGCGATCGCCATCAGATTGCTTAAGAAAGAATTCGCCACCTCCCAGCACCTTCCCTGGCTACGCCGCGAAGTCATGATGGCGCGTCGCATCCAGCATCCCAACGTCTGCCGCGTCTTCGATGTCGTGCAATGCCCCCCAGGCGGTCTTTCTCACCATGGAACTGCTGCCGGGAAGCACCCTCGCGCAGTTTCTCAAACGCGAAGGCGCTACGAATGAGCGCCGCGCCCTGCCGGTCATCCGTCAAATTGTCGCCGCGCTGGCGGCTGCGTATGCCAGTGGAGTCGTTCATCGCGATCTCAAGCCCAGCAACATCATCATTGGTTCCGGTGGAATCCAAATCGCCGATACCGTCGCCGCCAACATCAATATCGCAG
>CAZCPL010000341.1:0-5475 GCA_964500255.1 uncultured Solibacteraceae bacterium
ATTTTTTTGTGCCACATTGCTTTTTTCTTAAAGCTTTTGTTACTTCTGATAGTAGTCGCAGCCGAAACGTTGATCGGCAGCAGGTATTTGTCCGAGTCGAAGGATTCCCGGGAGGCAGCATGAACGCGTTAGATCTTCTGAACGAATATTTGCGGCGGGCCGAAAAGAGGCTGCGCTGGAAGATGTTGGCGCGCGGGTTGGCAGTCGCGGGAGGCGTCGCGCTCCTGGCGACGTTGATCCTCGTCTCTTTCACAAACGCGTTCGCGTTCTCGGAATCCAGTGTTTTCTGGGCTCGCCTGGTGCTGTTCCTGTCGGTTGCCTTGGCGGTGGCCTTTGGACTCGTCATCCCGCAGTTCGGCATCAACAAGCGCAATACCGCGCGCGAGGCCGAAAAGCTCTTCCCAGCGTTCGGACAAAGCCTGCTCACCTTCGCCGACAAGACTTTTTCCAACAATGGCAAGCAGGATCCCTTTCTGGAACTCGTCGCGGGCGAAGCGCACGCGGTGGCGGCAAAGTCGGACGCCCAACGTTTCGCCCCGTTGCCCCTCGTTGCGGGAATGTGGACCGCGGGTACGGTCGCGGCGCTAGCGCTCGTATGGCTCATCACTTCGGGCCCCGGCTACTGGGGCCATGGCGCTTCTCTACTCTGGGCAGGTGCGCCCAAAGGCAACGTCTCACCCTTCTACGACATCCTCGTGATGCCCGGCGACAAGACCGTCCGCCGCCGCTCCGATCAGGCCGTATCCGCACAACTCGTCGGCTTCGATTCCAGCAAGGTCCGGTTGAAAGCCAAATACGACGGGACCTCGAAGTGGGAAGAAGTCGCCATGCTGCCGCAACCGGGTGGCGCAGGCTATGAGTTCCTGTTTGCCGCTTTGCCGGCGGGCGTGGAATACTATGTGGAAGCCAACGGCATCCAATCGAAGAAGTACAAATTCAACGTCATCGATCTGCCCAACGTTAAGAAGCTCAAGGTCACTTATCACTTCCCCGGTTGGACCGGAATGCGCGACGAAACCGAAGATCCGGGTGGCGATCTGCGCGCCGTAGAAGGAACCGTGGCCGAGATCTCGGTGGAAACCGATCAGCCGCTAAAAGAAGGCTTCGTGGTGATCGATAGCGGCGAGAAGATCGCGCTTAGCGGAACGGGCAACGTTCAAACCGCGAAGGTGACGATCCAAAAAGACGGCCTCTATCATTTTGCCGTGAAGACAGAGAAAGAACAGGTCCGCCTCAGCGACGATTACTTCATCGAAGCCCGCAAAGACACCGCTCCGAACGTGCGCGTACGCAAGCCGGGCAAGGATGCGAAGGTCAGCCCGATTGAAGAAGTGGGAGTGCTGGTGGAAGCCGATGACGACTTTGGCTTGCAGGAATTGCAGCTTCACTACACCGTCAATGGCGGTGAGGAGAAGCATCTGAATCTCCTATCCGGCCGCGGCGTCAAAACCGCCGAAGGCCGAACCTTGATCTCGCTCGAAGACTTTAAGCTGAAGCCCGGCGACGTGGTCGGCCTCTATGCTTCCGCCAAGGATGCCCGCGCCACTTCGCAAACCGATATCTTTTTTATCGAAGCACAGCCGTTCGAGAAGAACTACTTCCAATCGCAACAAGCTGGAGGCGGTGGTGGTGGCGAGCAAGAGAAGGAAGAACAGATTTCCAAGCGTCAGAAAGAGATCATCGCCGCAACTTGGAATGAAGTGCGCAAGCCGAGTCCGCCAAAAGAGAAGGCAGACATTGCGAAGTTCCTGAACGAGATGGAATCGAAGCTACGCGATCAGTCCAAGACGCTATCGCAGCGCGTGAAGGCACGCCAGCTTGCCGGTACAAACGATGAGTTCAAGACGTTGGTGAAGGAAATCGACGCGGCGGTGTTGGAACTGGGCGATGCCGCTGAAAAGCTTAAGAATAAGGGCTTCAAGGAAGCACTTGGACCCGAACAGCGCGCCCTGCAACACATCCTGCGGGTGGAAGAGAGCAGCCGTGATATCCAGGTCGCCTTCGGACAAAAGGGTGGCGGAGGAGGCGGTGGGGCCGGTCGCGATCTCGAGAATCTGTTCGACCTCGAACTCGATACAGAAAAGAATCAGTACGAAACCGGGCAGAAGTCCTCTGCGGAACAGCGGCAGAAAGAAGTGGACGAAGCCGCGCAGCGCTTGGAACAGCTCGCGCGCCGCCAACAGGAACTCGCTCAGCAACAACAGAAACAGGGCCAACAGAGCTTCCAACAGAAGTGGCAGCAGGAACTGTTGCGTCGCGAAGCGGAAGAGTTGAAGAAGAAGCTCGAAGAGATGACCGGTCAAAAGCAAGAGCAAGGTCAGCAAGGACAACAGGGTCAGCAGGGACAACAAGGTCAGCAAGGACAGAGCGGGCAGCAACAATCTGGGCAACAACGTCAGTCCAATCCTCTGCAGCGCCAGCAGGATCAGCAGTTGCAGCAGACTTTGGATCGTCTCAAGCAGGCCGTGGAGGACATGAAGCGTTCGGCGCAGTCTCCGGAACAAGCTGGTGCGGGATCTCGTCGTGCGGCCGAGCGCCTGCAGGAAGCTCAGGATTCACTCAAACGCATGCGTCGTGAAGAGTCGCAGGATGCCCTGGGATCGGTCTCGCAACAGGCCGATGATTTGGCGCGGAAGCAGGCGGAGTTCGAAAAGAAGATGCGAGAGACGTTTGGAGGTCAGCAGCAGCGCCCCAACGCACAGACGACCGAGCAACTCGCGCAGGATAAAGAAAAGCTCCACAGCCAACTCGACGATCTCGAACGCAAGATGCAGAAGGCCGTCCAGAACATGGCGGGAACGCAGCCCAAGGCTTCTTCGCAGATGCGCGAGGCTCTCGGCGACCTGCAGCAATCCGAGACCAAGCTCCGCATGAAGGCGAGCAGCAGTTGGATCCGCCGAGGCCAAGGGCAATACATGCTAGGCGGCGAGCGCACTGCCACAGAGAACCTTGAGCATTTGAAAGATCAGGTTCAGAAGGCACAGCAGTCGTTGGATCCGAACGCGAAATCCGGAGATCAGAAGGCTGGCGACGGCAAGCAGAAAGGCCAGGGCGGTGGCGATCGCGAAGTGGAGCAAGCACTCGAGAAAGTCGAGCGGATGCGCGGTCAGTTGCAAAGCCTGATGCGAGGCCAACAACCCGGCGGCCAGCAGCAAGGACAGCAAGGGCAGGGCAAACAAGGACAACAGGGTCAGCAACCAGGCGGCCAACAGCCCGGCCAACAACCTGGCCAACAGGCCGGACAACAAGGACAACAAGGCAAGCAGGGTCAAGGTCAACAGCCCGGTCAACAGGGCCAGGGTCAACAGCCTGGACAAGGCCAAGGGCAGAGCCAGCAGGCTGGCGGACAACAGGGACAGGGCCAAGGCCAGCAGCAGGGCGGCCAGCAGGGCGGAGGCCGCACCGGCGGACTCGGAGGCGGCTTCTATCAGGGCGGCACCGTCAACGATCGCGAACTGCCCGGTGGCGGAAACACCGAGCGCACGCTGCGCGAAGCCTCCCGCGATCTCGCGCAGTTGCGTCAGGCCATGCGCGACAATCCGGAACTGGCTCGCGAGTTCGGCGACGTCTTCCGGGAAATCCAGAAGATGGATTTCTCCAAACTCCCACAGGGTCCGGAACTCGAAGAGCGGCTTCGCCGTCAGGTGATGCCCAACATCGAGTCGTTGGAACTCATGCTCCGCCGCAAGCTCGAAGAGCAACGCGGAGGCCAAGTGCGCAACGCCGCAAGTGAGCGTTCGCCGGACGGCTACGCAGAGAAAGTCGCGGACTACTTCCGCCGCCTCAGCAAAGGAAAGTAAGCTGCCCGAGCTTCCTGAAGTCGAAGCGGTTTGCAGGCGGCTGCGAGAAAACTTACCGCTTGATGCAACCATCGTGACTGCGCGTATCCTGCGGCCAAGCGTAAGCCGCCCGCAGGATCCAGTCTTCGTCGAAACAGAACTTGCGGGTGCGCGGATTATGCGCGTGCGGCGCACGGGCAAGCACATCCTCGTCGATCTCGATCGCGACCGAACGCTGCATGTGCACCTGCGCATGACCGGCAATCTTTACGTGATTCCCGAGATCCGCTTGCATTCTGCTACGACACGCGCATGGATTGAACTCCCAAACGGGGCAGGCATCGTCTTCGACGATCCGCGAGCACTCGGCAAGATGCAGTTGCATCCAACCGCGGAACTCGAAGCAACTCTCGCAAACGATGTAGGTTTCGAAGCGCATGAGATCACCGCGGCAGATTTCGCAGCGATGGCAAAGAAGACAAAAAAGCCCATGAAACTGCTGCTAATGGATCAATCTAAAGTCGCAGGCCTCGGTAACATCTACGCGGCCGAAGCATTGTTCGAGGCCCGGATCAATCCCTCGAAGCTCGCCAATACAGTCTCGAAACCAAAGCTGGAACGGCTGCACGCGATCATCGTAAAGATGCTGGAAGACGCCAAGGAATCTGCCTACAGAGCCTACACGGACCCCGGCTATTTCGCCGAAGGCGAGTCATTTCCCGTGCAAGTTTACAATCGCGAAGACCAACCATGCTTCGTCTGTGAACGTCCAATCAAACGGATCCCGCAAGGCGGCCGGTCTACTTATTTTTGTCCAACATGCCAACGCTGATTCTTATTCTTCTCCTGGCCCAAGCCAGTCCACCTCAACGCAGCTTGCAACCGCAACAACAGGTTGAGTTGAAGCCAGAAGACTACGGACGCGTGGAAGGCATCGTCACCAACGCAACGACAGGCGAACCGATCCGCCGGGCTGAAGTCCGGTTATCTCCAGCCGAGCGCCGAGGTCCGGAAGACTCAGGATCCCTCACTACCGCCACCGACAACGGCGGACGCTTCATTTTGTCGAAAGTCGCACCAGGACGCTTTGTGCTCAGACCCACGCGAAACGGCTTCGTGCAAAAGGGATCGATGCCCATTTCGGTCTCCAAAGGGCAAGCCGTTTCGAACATTGCCATCACGATGTTGCCACAGGCCGTCATCACAGGACGCGTCGTCGACGAAGAAGGCGAACCGCTACCGCGCATCACGGTGACTGCGTATCGATACGCCTACCCGCAAGGTCGCAAGGCTCTCGTGCCTGCAGAATCCTCGACCACCAACGACCTTGGCGAGTATCGCCTGTGGGGTCTCTCTCGCGGAAGCTACTATCTCGTTGGGATCTCTTTCGCAGGGGGTAGATCGCGCACAGGCAACGCCGAGCCACTCGTGCCAACCTTTCATCCGGCGTCATCGGGCATCGACAATGCCACACCCGTGCGATTGAATCCGGGAATGCAGATGCCGAACCTCGACATCCAAATGCGCCGTTCAAAGACCTATCGAGTCTCAGGCTCAATCTCAGACGCGGCAACCGGACAGCCAGTCGGCCGCGTGTCGATTTCCGTGACGGGTGAAGCGGTCGGCCTACAGGGATCCGGGCAGCGTACAATGTCCCGCGATGGGCAGTTCAGCCTGGAAGGCGTCGCACCAGGAT
>CAZCPL010000342.1:0-5408 GCA_964500255.1 uncultured Solibacteraceae bacterium
GGGCATGGGCTTGGAACGTCTCGCCTCCATCCTGCAGGGCAAGTTCTCGAACTACGACAACGATCTCATCAAGCCGATCTGCGAACGCGCTGGCGAGTTGATCGAAGTCGCTTACGGAGCCTCGCCTGAAACCGACCCCGCGCTGCGCATCAATGCCGATCACGCGCGCGCCACCGCGTTTCTCATCAACGATGGCATGGTGCCTTCGAACGAAGGCCGCGGCTACGTACTTCGCAAGATCATGCGCCGCGCCATTCGCAATGCTCGCCGCGTCGGCATGGCCGAGCCTTACCTGCATCAACTCACCAAGTTCGTCGCCGAGTGGATGAGCGGTCCGTTTCCGGAAATGCTCGACAGCATCGATCGCGTTTCCCGCATCGTCAAAGAGGAGGAGCATCGCTACGCGTCGACATTTCAGGTGGCCGAGAGGATCTTTAACGACGAGGCCCAAAAGGCTAAATCGAAGACAGATGTTGGTGGCGTCCTGCCTGGATCCGCATCCTTCAAGTTGTACGATTCCTACGGACTTGCCCTCGATGAGCAGGAAGACATGGCTCGCGAGTTTGGACTTTCCATCGATCGCGCTGCCTTCAACGAAGAGATGGAAAAGCAGCGCACCCGCGCTCGCGCCTCTTGGAAGGGCGCTGATAAGACGAATATCCCCGAAATCTACAAGTCTCTGCCATCGTCGGAATTCATCGGACGCGAAACTCTTGAAGCCGCAGCCACTGTTTCCAGTATCATCGAGATCGATGGACGCGTCGAAATCGTGCTCGACAAGTCTCCCTTCTATGCGGAGGCCGGTGGCCAAGTGGGCGACATCGGTGTGCTTGTGGACGCCAACGGTGAAGTTGTTGCCGAAGTTCAGAACACCTACAAGCCCGCCCCCGGAACGCACGTCCACAAGATTGTCGTGAAACGCGAGATCAAAGAAGGCGAAACCCTCACTGCGCGCGTCGAAACGCCCGCCCGTCAGGCGATCATGCGCAATCACACCGGCACGCACTTGCTGCACGCGGCGTTGCGAACGGTCCTCGGACCCCACGTCAAACAGGCTGGATCCACGGTCGACCAAGGCCGTCTACGTTTCGACTTCGATCACTACACGGCGCTCGACCCCGCCGAGCTAGCCGAAGTGGAACGGTTGATGAATTTGAACATCCTGAAGAATACGCAAGTGGTCACGGATGTGATGGATCTCGACCAGGCGCTCAACACAGGTGCGATGGCATTGTTCGGAGAGAAATACGGCGAGAAGGTTCGCGTCGTGAAGATCGGCGACTTCAGCAAGGAACTCTGCGGTGGGACGCACGTCCATTCCACCGGCGAAATCGGGCTCTGCAAAATCATTTACGAAGGTTCGATTTCCGCAGGTGTTCGTCGCATCGAAGCGATCAGTGGCGAAGGTTCGCTGAAGCGCTTTCAAGAAGCGCAGTCGTCGCTCGCTAGACTCTCGCAACTCACTCGCGCCAACGAGCACGACCTGATCGATAATTTCGAAAAGCTGATCGCCCAGCAAAAGACCCTCGAGCGCCAGTTGGAACAGATGAAGGAAAAGGTCGCCAACTCGCAAGCCTCCGGACTCGAAAGCCAGGCGAAAACGATTGGTGCATCGCGTGTGCTCATCGCGCGGGTTGACGGACTCGAACGCGCCCAGCTTCGCACTCTCGTCGATTCGCTCCGCAATAAGTGGGGATCGGCAGTCGTACTGCTCGCGTCCGTCGAAGATTCCTGCATTTCGATCGTCGCCGGATCCACCAAAGATCTCGTCGGCAAGGTGCACGCGGGCAAACTTGCTGGCGCTGTCGCGCAGGCCGTCGGCGGCAAGGGCGGCGGGCGTCCCGATATGGCGGAGGCCGGCGGCAAAGACGCCGCGGCTCTCGATGGCGCGTTGCTGCAGGACCTCGCATCCGTCGAAGGGATGCTGTAAACGACTGTGAAACCGCACGACGTCGTGATCGTCGGCGCAGGGCCTACCGGCCTCGCCTGCGGCATCGAACTCAAACGCCTCGGACTCGACGCCGTGCTTTTGGATAAGGGCTGTGTCGTCAACTCTCTCTACAACTATCCGACGAACATGGTGTTCTTCACCACGCCGGAACTGCTGGAAATTGGCGATATTCCGATGACGTCTTTGAACGAGAAGCCGGTGCGGGGCGAGGCCCTGAAATACTATCGCCGCGTCGCCGATCACTACAAGCTCGACATCCGCCAATACGAACTCGTCGAGCGCGTCGAAGGCTCAGATGGCGCGTTTGAAGTGGTGACAAACAAGGGCCGCCACCGCTGCCGCAAAGTCATCTTTTCCACCGGATACTACGACAAGCCGAACTACTTGAACGTTCCGGGTGAGGATCTACCCAAGGTCATTCACTATTACAAAGACGCACATCCTTACTACAATCACGATGTTTTGGTGGTTGGCGCGAAGAACTCAGCCGCGATTGCCGCACTGGAACTTTGGTGGACGGGCGCGCGCGTGACGATGGTGCATCGTGGACCGGCGGTCCACCATAACGTCAAATACTGGATCAAGCCGAACATCGAGAACCGCATCAAGAACAACGAGATTCCGGCCTATTTCGAGTCGCGCGTGATCGAGATCCTGCCGGATGCCGTGAGGATCGCGACGCCGCAAGGTGAGGTCCGCATCGAGAATGATTTTGTGTTCGCGATGACGGGCTATCGCCCGGATTTCGAATTCCTTGCTGAACACGGCATCGGGTTGGAACCAGAATCCTTGCGTCCGCGAACGAATCCCGACACGCTGGAAAGCGAAACCAAAGGGATTTATCTCGCGGGCGTGATCGTTGCGGGAGTTCACACCAACGAGATCTTCATCGAGAACGGCCGGTTCCATGGCAAGATCATTGCCACCGCGATCTCCGACGCGCTGAGGTAACTCTCCGCGCGAGCCAGCCTGTTGCGTCGCGCTAAACGAGTTTGGACCTCACGGCGTCGTCGCCGACCACATTCAATTCGGCATACATCGACGGACGCCACCAACCCTGCACGGTGCGTAACTTTCCGACGCCCGCATCGCCCTTCAAGCCTTCCTTCACCAGTCTCCGCGCCTGGCTGTAGATGGCGGGCCTTGTGTTTTCGATCATCTGCCGCTGCTGATCGTTCTTCGCGATCGCCTTGTCTTTTTCGAGTTTCTCCAACCGTTGGCGAAAAGACAGGCCACGTCGGATGTCCTCTTGAATCCACTTGACGATCGCCTCATCGGAATCGTATTGTGCCAGCTTCGCGCCCATATTCTCAAGATTTACCGCCGAGAAGGACTTGGACTTGCCCAAGCTCCAGCCCCATTTTTCGTCGTAGGTCAGGTCCTTTTTCTCCATCGTGATTGCGTTGCCCTCGCCTTGGCCGCCGTCCAGGGTCGTGAAGATGCGGCAGCACTTGTCTACGACGACTCCCACGTGAGCCGCGAGATCGAGTACTCCCGGGCGCCCCAGAAACTGAGCGTCGCCGTGCCCTTGGATCAAATAGACATCCCCTGCCGCCAAGGCAGGCTCCTGCACCGACAAATCCTTGAATCGCTCGCGTTCCACGGTCGGAGTGGCCATTGTTTTGTGCTGCACCACCTTTGCAGACGGCCTGCCCAACTCCACGTCGGGGCCGCTCGGCGTACCCACCACTGGAGTTCGATCGCCGATCATCTTCGCGCCGCTGGCGTGATAGACGGCTCGCGCCGTCATAACGCAGGTGGTTCCACGGGCGCCCTTCTTGGGAAGTGCGTGCATTGTGTCTTCGTAGTTGAAGTATCCGCCCAGCGAGTAAAGTGGAATTGTCTCGCTGTTCGAAGGATCCATGCTGGCGTGCGCATGAGAGATTCGCACGATCCGATCCACCATCGTTACCGTACCTGTAAAGAATTCCGGATAGAAAAAATAGTTCGATGCATTCTCTTTCAACTTGGGCCCAAGCGATCCGCACTGAATCATCGCCAAACGCAGTTGATGGAGAAAAGGATTCACTTCATAGGCTCGCTTCGAGCTCTCGCCGGGCCAGAGATACTTGTTTCCCATCACCAGTCCCGTCGCACCGGCGATGGCAACATTCAATGGCGCGGCAATGGAATCTTTCCCATTCTCAAGATTGCCGATGATGAACTGCTTGACGGCAGCGGCGTCCGCTCCGTTTACGATTTCATTCAAAACGTTCAGGATCTCAGGGCTGGTGGAGGTTCGGCCGATGGTATTGATCTTGTCGACGATGGTTGGCATGTTTTTCGTTCTCATGCATACAGGCGAAAACTTTTTGCAAAATCGATCACGGCAACGAGACATTTCTAGTCGCCATATCGACGCAGACGATAGCGCAACTGGTCGACAGCGGTTGACGATACCACTCGCTCCATCCAGCCTTCGGCGGCTTTCGGCACGATACAGCGGACCCTGGATCACCGGAATGATCGTTCGAGTCCCCGTTGTTCGCCGGTCGGTCCAGAGCACCATCCCCACCGGACGCGTCTTCGATGTCCGAACTTCGACGTCGAACCAATCGGTCGAACCGCCTGCAGGCAGAAGCGAATTCTCGATTCGCAGCTCCATCATGAGGTCAGCCATGGCCTCGTCTTCGTATTTAAGAGTCCGACTAGACTTCGGATTGAAGTCCATCGACCGAACAGGCGAGAAAGCTTTGCCAAACCAGTTACCGGTGTTGAATCGAGTGTTAGCCTATTCGAAGACTCTATGTCTCGAGATCACACCGAGTTACCTCACTTCCGCACGAACGCCACTCCGGACGGCTGGATGTTCAAGGGCGAACGCCTCGATTCCGCCAAAGGCCATGAGGGTGAGCAACATCCCTGGTATATGGTTTTGTGGCTGACAGGGGTCGATTATTTTTCGACACTTGGTTATCAACCGGGCATCGCTTTGCTTGCGGCCGGGGCGATTGCGCCCTTTGCTACGGCGATTCTGATTGTAGTGACTCTGGCCTGCGCACTGCCGATCTACTGCCAAGTCGCGAAGCGTTCTTTCGTCGGCCAGGGATCGATCGCGATGCTCGAGAATCTGCTGAGCGGCTGGAAGGGTCGCCTGCTGGTGCTCGTATTACTCGGATTCGCGGCAACGGACTTTGTGATCACCATGACCCTTTCCGCCGCGGATGCCGCACAGCACGCGGTCGAAAATCCGATTCTGCATCCGTTTCTCGGCGATCACAAGATCGTGATCACCTTGGGACTGCTGATGCTGCTGGCCGGCGTGTTCCTGTTCGGGTTCGCCGAAGCGATCGGCCTGGCTGTTTTCGTCGCCGTGCCCTACCTGCTTCTCAATCTCGTCGTGCTGTTGCGATGCTCCAGCGAGATCTTTTCGCATCCCGACCTGATCGGCAACTGGCAAAACTTCCTGTCGTTGAAAGGCGATTGGACGGCCCTGGTGATCGCCTCGGTGTTCATT
>CAZCPL010000343.1:0-5405 GCA_964500255.1 uncultured Solibacteraceae bacterium
CGTAAAAAACAGTGCTCTCCAAGTTGGGCGACTGCTCGGCGGACCCTGAGCCATGTCATGCGTCCGACGGTGTACTGCCCGATCTTCGACCGTCTGGATGCTCCAGCGTAAAACCACCGTTCACAATTTTAAAAACTATTTTTCGAATCCTGTAAGCGATTTTGAATCAGTCGGTTAGCGACGCTTGAGGGCACGTTTTCAACGGCGGAAAGTTCGTTTTCGATTGTCTGCGTTGTAAATTCGAATCGGGTAGAGAAGAGTGTGTGGTTGAAACGAGGCGGACCATTGTGTCCGCCTCGTCTTTTTCCATGACCCCCAAAAAGATTTGGAGCAACGAGATGTACACCGAACCAACCTTTCAACTGTGCTGGATCCGCGAATCCTCGTCCGGGCACCTTGATTTCGATGCAGGCACTTCCATCCCAGCCAATCGCCTGGAACTGGCGATACTTGGTGTCGCGCCAGGCGGAGCCGGCGAGACTACGGCGGCGAACGCGATGACCATCGCGAATCGTCTGGAAATCCATCATATCTGCACCGCTCTTCAGTCGCTCGACCGTTTCCAAAGCCTGCCCAAGTGGCTCTCCTGGCGACTAAAGGCGTTCTTTGGCCCGATGAATTCAGAAGAGCGGGCGCAAACCGCGAGCCGGGAGTTCTCGATTCTAAGAGAAATGTGCGACCGGATCCGAAGTACCAACGGCGACCGGCCTTGGTCGGAAGTTCACCTGCCGTATTTCACCCGGCGCGAATGGAACATACGCTTCGACGCCTTTGCTTCCATGCAGTTCGAGCGCATTCGCGGCCGAATCCGGGTGATCGGTGGCGCAGATCCGCTTTCTCTCCAATCGACGGCCTTGCGGACGGCGGCGCTGATCTTTCAACCGCGCCTGGGCGCGGATCTGGCGTTTCCCTACATGTCACCCGCCGTGATTCTCGAACAGCCCTGGGTTGGAATGCTGGCGGAACGATGGGATGTCGACCTGCCCGGGAACTTGCCTGTGCGCCGCTTCGAACTGAGCTTGCCGGGTCATGCCGTCGACGCCTGGAGACGCGCTCCCCGCATCCACCACGGCCGGTATCAGCACGTCTGGTCCCGCGTTGCGATCTCGCTCGAGTGGATCCTCCGCCGCTGGAGCCTAGCCCATCATATGTCGAGCCTCCGAGGGCTCGAAGATGTCGAAGGCACGATTCAGTTGATGATGTTCAACGCGCTACGACCTTGGGCGGAAAACTTTCGCGCAGAGCCCTTCTACGACGTCCTGAACGAAGCTCACTTGCTGGAATGCTTCCGCAAATCCGCACGCCGACTCCAAGTACTGCTTGCATCCGCCGCTCAGTGGCTCACCGAGCGTGGCCACCATGAACTGGCTTTTGAATACCGGGGCCGCGACAAATCGTTGTTCGCTGCGCGCGTGGTCGAGCGCTGCTATCGCGGACGTGCCGTGCGCAGCATGTTGAGCGCGGAATCGGGAGTCGTGAACGCTCTCACCCGATTCTCGCAGCAAGTACGCGAGGCCGAAACCCCACGTGCGATTCGTCATTCGGTCGAGCACCTGAACACTGCATTCAATGAATACCTGCCCCGTATCTTCCGGGAACCAGGTCTGGGCGCCGCGGTCGGCCCTGCGATTTTTCTGGAAGCCACCTCGGCGATGGGTTCAGCCGTGGGTGGGGCCCCACAGTTGGAAGTGCGCATCGAGACCGTGGATGGCGCGATTCACAGCCGCCGGGAATCCGTGCTGTCCGACATGCCCGTAGCTGCCTGAACGAGATGGACTGAGAGGAAAAAAAGTATGTCACAACAAATGAGCGTGCAATCCGTTTCACCCCACTTGACGTTGGAAGTCATTCATCTCGGAGAGCGATGCAACTGCCTCCAGCACGAAGAGTCTGCGCTGCCGTTTCCCGTGCGTCCTCACTCAAAGTGCCTGACACGCCCCGGCCTCTAACTAACTAACTACTAGCGTTTGAGGATGGTCACCCGGTGGTTCTCGCTGTCGCCAACGTAAACTACTCCCTTGCGATCTACGAAAACACCATGGGGACGCTTCATGCCGGTGGCAACCGTCGTGATCGTCCCCGTCTTCGGATCGATCCTGCGCGTTGCATGATTCTCCGTGTCGGCGATGTACATCGAGCCGTCAGGCGCCGCCGCAATACCCTTCGGTCCGTTGAGCTTCGCAGTCTTGGCCGGGCCGTCGGTCATTCCTTTTTCGCCGGTTCCGGCGACATGCAGCCATCGGTCGTTCACCAGCTTCAGCACCACGTTGCCTTCGCGCAATACCAGCCACAAATTACCGTCCTTGTCGAAGTCGATCGCTCGCGGACCATTCAGCGGCGTTCCCACCCGTGGCGATCCGTCCGGCGTCGGCTTGCGCTCTCCCGTTCCGGCAAAAGTGTCGATCTTGCCAGAAGCGAGATCAATGCGGCGGATCCGATGATTGCCTATGTCGCAGATCAACAGCGAACGCCCTGAAGGATCGAACACAATACTGTGCGGCTGCTTGAACTGCGCCTGCACTGCCGGTCCGCCATCGCCCGAAAAACCAGCTTCGCCCGTCCCCGCAATCGCCTCCATCTTGCGCGTCTTCGCATCCACGCGATAAACCTTGTGCGCAGGCATGTCAACAAAGAACATGTTCCCCTTGCGATCGAACCTGACTTCGTAAGGTTGCTGCAAACCGCCTTCGGCCGCCGCCGTCAATTTGCCTGTCTTCAGATCGAGACGGCTCACGCGATGCGTGTCGATCTCGCAAATGTAGAGCGCCTTGTCAGGACCAATCACCAGCCCATAAGGATTCCGTACCTGATCCGTGGCCGTTGTTGTCTGCGCGCTACAGCAAATCGTGAACAGCGCGCAACACAACGTCGACATCGATATCGAGCAGCGCAGGCGCTTCGACGACGCGGACATGCGCCCCGCGAGGTGCCCAGATGCGAGGGTTCGAGTATCCAAAGAGCGCAACCGTGGGGACGCCGGTTGCCGCGGCGAGATGTGTGATTCCAGAGTCATTGCCAATGTAGAGGCGAGCCCCGCGGATCCATGCCCCAAGGTCGCAAAGGTTAGCATACTCCACCGCACCGGCCAGCGTCTGTTCCGGACTCACGCAATAGCGGACCGGAATCGGCAACTGCTCGGCCAACGAACGGAAATGTTCCATCGGCCAGTTCTTGTGCGTCGATCCAGAAAAGGGATGAATGGCGATAAAGTCTTGCGCGTCAGAAGCCTCAATCTCTAAATGCGGATAGCGATCTGTGACCGCACGGCCAAGAAAGAAGTCGACGGCATGTTGATCGGATTCGGCGGCAGGCAAGGCTGAGCGGAACTCAATGTTCAATCCCAAGGCACCGCACTGCGCAACAAAATCCTCACGATTCGCACCGTACCAGGAAACGATCGAATCGAAGCCTCGCAGTGTCTCCACCAACGATGCAGAAGGTTGCCGGCACGCGATCCCTAAGGAATCAAGCCCCGTCGATGCAATCGAACGGACGTGATCCGCGAACTGCACCAGCGGAACCACAGCGGAAGGAACCCAAACTTCCGTGAATTCTCTCCGCAAATCCTCCATCGCAGGAAAGCAGAGCAGACAGTCGCCGATGCCGCCCGGGCGAATCAACAACCGCCGATGCGTCACAACCTAGTCGGAAATCTGCAGAGGAATCGTCACTTCGAGCGTCTTCGGCGCGAGGCACATCTTGTCGTTGCATGCCTGGAAACGCAGCTTGCCAACGATCTTTGCCGGACCCTTCGGGGCGTCCTTCGCGGCTTTAAACGTCACCTCTAAATCAAACTCACCCGAATAGACATTCAACGGCTTGACCGAGAATTCATACTTCTCATCCGTCCCCTTCGGATACACCACGCCAGTGGATTCCACTCCGCCAACCGGCGCAAACGTCAGCTTCAACGGAATAAGGTACTCATCCGATGGCGTGTTGGTGTTGCAGTGATAGCCCTGCCGGATGGACACCTTCACCTTGGCCGTCGCCGTTGCGCCACGCTTGATCGCCACCACATCGGCAGGTGGGAACACCGTCAGCGGACTCATCTGCGCGAAGCATGCCCCCGCCAAAAACAGCGTCGAGAGTACCAACTTGTTTGCCATCACTTCTTGCCGTCTTCGAGCAGATTCTTGATGTCTTCCACGTAAACACTCTTGCTCACGAGCCCAATGTGAATTGCCGCAATGCGGCCTTCGCGATCGATCAGGAACGAAGTCGGCAGACTATCGACACCTCCGTATAGCGCTCCCACTGGTTCCGTGCCCAACAGCGTCCGGTAGTTGATCTTCTGTTGCTCGATGTAGGGCTTCACGATATCCCAACCCTCATCGTCCATCGCCACGCCGAGTACCGCGAAATTCTTGTTCTTGTAAGTCGTCTCGAATTCCTTAAACCATGGGATCTCGATCTTGCACGGTCCGCACCATGTGGCCCAGAAATTCAGCAGAACCACCTTGCCCTTGTAATCCGACAGTTTCACGATCTTGCCGTCGGCATCCTTCAACGCGAACTCAGGAGCGACCTGCCGCTTCTCAATCGGCTTCACAGCCGCGTGCACGGTTTGGGGATCGCGCGCGCAACCTGACAGCAGCAGGAATCCAGCGATCGAAAACGGAAAAGTACGTAGCAAAAAGAAAGCTCCTGTGTTGATTATAGGTTGCCCCACGCGTATAGGACGAGCGCGGGCACACCACCGTTACGAAAACCGGCTTTCAGCTTCTCCAGGTCCGGATCCGCAGATTGCTCAAGCATCCGGAACAGCGAGTCAGCGCGCCACAGCCATTCGCCAGGAGATTCGCGCTGCAGGTCCGAAGTGCGCAAAATCTCAACGAACCAAGCGATCAGCCGGTCGCGCTCCGGTCCGCGCGGCGTGAACTCGATGAGCGCCTGCAACAGCGCCGCAGTCTGATGAAACCCAGGGCGCGCCGTCCGCAGCTTGCTCACGAACTGGTTCAGCGCTTGCCTCCATTCTGAGGATTCGCGCTCCGCTTCAGTGAATGGCAGGCCTTTCGAAGAAAATCGTAAATCACGGATCCCCTGCATCAGCCCTTGGTTCGCTTCGCTTTCCCAGTAGTTTTCCACCTTGGCGCGGCCTTCGATCTTGGGCGAAAGAAACGCGGCCTCCTCCAACGGAGGCGCTCCGGCAAGGATCTCCGGCGTGTTGAACCAGTTCATCGTCTCGCGACCGGTTTGAAAGACATGCCCGGCGTCGGCGCAGCGCGGCGCATTGAAGTTCGCGACGATGTACTTGCGAATGCCTTCTGTCAATCCCGCAGAAGGGAACTGCGCGGCCATTCGAGTCAGATCGGTTTTCAAGGATTCCCAGGAGGCCGCAAAAGCCCGGCTATCCGTCGCCAAGGTGGACAACTTCGTCGCGAAAGATTCCGCATGTTCGGGCG
>CAZCPL010000344.1:0-288 GCA_964500255.1 uncultured Solibacteraceae bacterium
CCCTGGAAGAGAGCGAGGCCGCTGAGGTTCCATCCACCGGCGACCCAGTTCACGACGCGGTTCATGTTCGAGCCGAACTTACGTCCGCGACCGAAGGGCATCTCATAAGTGCCGGTGAGCACCACGCGATGAGCGATATCGTGCGAGGAAAGCGCACGCTCGCCGCGCAGATCCCAGATGTTCTGCAACGACGTCGATCCACCCAGCCACGAGACGTTGCCCGAGCTATGCGAAACGTTGTCGATCATCTTCGACCAGGTGTAGTGGCCGAGGAATGTGAGGCCAGAG
>CAZCPL010000344.1:298-5399 GCA_964500255.1 uncultured Solibacteraceae bacterium
GTGTAGTGGCTCAACATCGTCAAGCCCTGGCCGAAGCGCTTTTCCCACTTGACCTGCAAAGCATGATAGTTGGAATCGCCGCGAGCGGGTTCGGCCGTGCCGACGCCAGTGCCGTCGAATTGCGCCATCGGACGCAGCAGGCGGCTGCGCGAGACGGTGGGCAACGAGAGGGGCGACCGCGAATCGGTGATCTGGCCCAGGAACGGGTTGGGAACCAGCGCGGCCAGCGCCGTGCGGCCCACTCCCCAAGCGCTCTGCGGCAAGGGAGAGAGCGTCGTCACCGGCATAAAGAGATGGACGCCGCGGCTTCCGGTGTAGTTCAATTCCAGAACCGAATGTAGCGGCAATTCTCGCTGCACGGAAAAGTTCCAGGAATGATACTCGGGGTTGCGATTGTTCGACGGTAGGATCGTGCTGGCACCGAAGCCTAACAGCGTATTGTCGCCTTGTGTCCGGCCGGGAGGCAGGAGCAAGCCATTCGGAAACGGATTGTTCAACCGGGCGTTCAATGTCAGGTTGGAATCGAGCGACCAGATCGCCGGCGAATTGATCGTAAAACCAGTGCCGGGGCGTCCGAACACCGTCGCGCGTGACAGCGTATAGAACAAGCCATAGCCAGAGCGGATCGAGGTCTTCGAATTCAACGCGTAGGCGAAGCCGATGCGCGGCTGCCAGTTATTGGAATCGGAATCGAAGGGCGAGCGGCGCTTGTCGTCCACAAACTTGATGACGCCGCGGGTGTCGTAGCCTTGCGCCTTGATCGATGATTGCTGGTTGAGATCCCAGTAGCTGTAGCGGTCCTGAACTTCCCAGCGCGGCACGTCCACGTCGTAACGCAGGCCGAAGTTCAGCGTGAGCTTGCGGGAAACCTTCCAGTCGTCCTGGAAGTAGAAGCCCATGTAGGCGGAACGAGAGAACGCTTTCGGCTCGATCTGGAACTCGCTGCCGGTGGTCCAACCGATGAGCATCGCAGCAAGACCGTTGCCTTCGTTGCTTGGGCAGGTGAAGCGGTCTTTGCAGGTGACGCCGCGGCCGAAGTTGAAGCGTCCCGAAGGATTGCCGGGCTGCAGGTAGTCGAGTTGATTGAAGCGGTGTTCGCCTCCGACTTTGATATTGTGCGCACCCCAGATCCTGGTCATCGCTCCGGAAGTATGGTGGACGCCTTCCTGGCGATCCATCAGCCAATACGGCTCGGTACCGAATTCCTGAAAGCCTTCCGGTGCCCAGCGCGGAAACACCAGATTGGTTGCAGTGTCCTTCATGTTCTTGGGCAGGCCAAGTTGCGTGAGGTCGTAGGAAACATGCGGATTGCGGTGAAAGTCCGAGTACGTCAGGCCGTAGCGCAGAGTGAATAGCGTTGTGGCGCTGTGGATGTGCGTGAATTCGGCCACCATCGACTTGGTGTTGGTCTGGCTGTTGCCACCGGTCCAATAAGCGGGGTTGCCTTCGCCAAAGAGATTCGGATTGACCCCTTGGCTGATGACGTTGCTGTAGCGTCCGCTCATGCGGTTTGCGCTACTGAAGTTGTGATCGCCCTTGACGTTGATCTGGTGGCTGCTGCTGGCGTTGATGCCCTGTCCAAACCAGTTGGCCGTATTGGTGAAAGCGGCCCCAGCCTGGTTGGGAAGCGGAACAAACGACAAGGCCTTCACTGAGATCGGGTCGAACATCGACGCGGGTACAATGTTGCCTCCAAAAGGATTGCGCGCCGTGGTTCCGGCGGCGTTGGCGGAACTATCGAAGGGGTTGTGGACAACCATCAGTTGTCCCGCGGCATTGAACGTCTGAGAGAAATTGCCCTGGCGCTGCAGGGCGGTGGGTAGCGACACGTTCGAACTGGTTGGGCTTTCCTGCTTGGTGTATTCGTAGCCACCGAAGAAGAAGGTCTTGTTCTTAATCACGGGCCCGCCGATGACACCGCCATATTGATCGCGATGGAAGGCAGGCAGGGCGCGACCGGCTCGGTTGGCGAACCAATCGTTGGAATTCAACGCGGCGTCGCGCATGAAATAGTATCCGGTACCGTGGAAGTTATTGGTTCCCGAACGGGTGACCATGTTCACCACCGCGCCGCCGGTCTGTCCGTATTCGGCCGAGAAGAAGTTGGTCTGCATCTTGAATTCCTGCACGACGTCGACGGAAGGTGAAAACTTCAAGTCGGTGATACCGGAATTCTGTTCGACGGTGGTAACGGTCGCTCCGTCCACCAGCACGTCCGATGTCGAATTGCGCGAACCGTTGGCGACAAAGTTGGTGGTGCTGTCGCCACGGCGTCCGCCGGAGCCAACCACGCCGGGCGTGAGGTAGGCCAAACTCATTGAATTGCGTGCCAGGTTGGGCAGCGAGAGCATGAGCTTGTTGTCCACCACTTGGCCGAGGTTGGAAATCGTGGTGTTGATGAGCGCCGCGGAACCTTCGACTTCGACAGTGGTGGTGATGTCGCCAACTTGCAGCCTGGCGTCAATGGTGGTCTGTTCCTGTACGGCTACGGAAAAGCGTCCACTGGAAAACTTCTTGAAGCCGGCGGCTTCGGCGGTGAGCAGATAGCGACCGGGCGGCAGCGCGGTGACGACGTAGCGTCCTGAACTATCGGCTTCCGAGCGAAAGGTGGTTCCGCGCTCGGTATCCGTGACAAGGATCTTAGCCGAACCGACAGCGGCACCGGACTCGTCTACGACAGTTCCACGGACACTTGCGGTGAAGGATTGGGCGAACGTCAATGCGGCAGTCAAAGCCGCGAGGCAGGCGACGTGCCTGCAAGAGATACTCATAGAAACCTCCTGGGTTTCCGCTAGTATATTACAAAGTTTACTAGCATGTCGAGTGACGCGGAATAGCAAAAGGGCGGATCCCAGGTGAAGGATCCGCCCCTTAGTTCTAACCAAAGCGAGACTGCAAGTTAGAAGTCGTAGCGAGCCAGGAACTGCATCTGACGCGCACTGCTGATGCTCGACGTGAACCGTCCGAAGGCACCGACGTTGCCAAGATCGAGGTTCACATCGTTGAAGCGATTGGTGTTGGTGAGGTTGAAGGTCTCCCAGCGAATCTGGAAGCCGTGGCCTTCTTTCGGCAGCGGGAAGCGCTTGCCGACACCGAGGTTGAGGTTGAAGATGCCATCGACGCGAACCGTGTTGCGGCTACCCGTTTGTCCGGGGAGCGTGAAGCCCCACTGGTTGCGGGCGGCTTGCGGATCGGCGAAAAGGCTCGCAGCGCTACGGCCATCGATTCCTTTGGCGAGGTCAGTTTTCGAAGACGGAGCAACGATGCCAACCGGAGTGGCGAAACCAGTGATGTTCCAGTTGGTTGGCCAGTTGCGGCCGTTACCGACGGAGGTCGGCAAAGCCGTGGAAGTCTGGAAGGTTGGCGCAATCTGCCAGCCTTCGGCCAGCATCCGTCCAAGCAGGGACATGCCGCTTCCCCACTTCTTGTTCTTGCCCACCGGAACTTCCCAGATGGCGTACATGTTGGTGATGTGGCGCTGATCGTAATCTGAGACGCCACGGCGCTGGCCGGGTTCCCAGGAATTGACGACAAAGCCACTGAACGAACCGCCATTCTCGGCTCGGCTGGCAAGATCGATCGATTTCGAGAGCGAGTAGTTGAAGTCTAACGTGAGGCCTTGGCCAAAGCGCTTGCGGGCCACCAACTGGAAGGCGTGGTAGTTGCCGCTGCCGATGGAGCTCCAAGCCGAAAGAGCCGAGTACTGAGCATTCAGCATCTGGTTGGAGCTGATGCCGCAATCCGGATCGCAGAACTGATCGAAATCGGCGAGGGCCGAAGTGAAGTCGTTCGGATAGAAGCGGACGGTCTCCTGGTAGACGTTCTGTGTCGCAGTGCGTCCGCCGCCGGCGTAGTTGCGGAAGAACCGCTCGAAGAAAGGCTGTGCCGGCAGGTTGGCCACGTTCACGCCTTGGCGAAGCGCCAACGCGAGAGCGGTGGCCGCCTGGAAGTATGTCTGACCGGAGGCCGGATCCTTCAAGTTGGTCGGCATCGCCAGATCGCGATTGATGAGCGAGCGGCGCGACATCGAATTGACGTAGGACGCTTCGATGAATAGGCCACCCGCGAATTCGCGTCCGATGGATAGGTTCGAACGCATGACATACGGCATGTTCAGCTTGTCGTCGATGGAGTTGGTAATCGCGAAGCTACCAGAGCCGGACGACGGCGGCGTTGCCGGAAAGGTTGCCGCCGGTGCCGCACGGAGCAGGCTCGACGGTACGTTCGAGAACCCTGTAAAGCGGGGTGCGGTGAGCGAGGTCAACTGTCCGGCCGGATTGGTCAAGCCGATGGCCAAACCAAACGCGTTCTGGTCATAGCTGAAGGTCAACGGTTGGCCGATCAGGTCGTAATACTGGCCCCAACCCGCGCGGATCGAGGTCTTGCCGGGTCCACCGGTCAGCCACTTGAGCGGACCGCTATCCGCCGCGGGAGACCATGCGAGCGCAGCGCGGGGAGCCAGATTTCCCTTGTGGAAAGGATAGATCGGGCGGCCGCCCTTATTGGCAAGCGTGTAGCTCAATTGGCCGGCACCGGTTTGGCTCAAGCCCTGTGCGGCGAGTCCACCGCGGGTATTGAACCAATCGCCGATCGGGATGTTGGTGGAAAGCTGCTCACCGTTCTTTTCGTAAATCGGCGGCATCAACGAGTGACGGACGCCGAGGGTGAGAGTCAAGTTGCGGCGCAGACGCCAGGCGTCCGAAACGTACCATTCGTACTCTTCGTTCCCGAAGTTGCGTGACACCGGAGCGCCCACGGGGATGCGGGTGCCGTCCGTCTTGAAGTTGTAGCGCGCCGTACCCGCCGAGACGATTCCCAGGACAGCCATGGCAGCATCGCCGTAGGCAACGCGGTTTGCGGCGGAAATGTCGGCAGGCATCAGATCCGCACCCGTTCCGCGCAGCCACGAAAGGTTGGCAGAAGCGAAGTTAAACGAATTGGCGGAGTTGTTTGAGGCGTTCGAGATCCAGCGCATCGAACCGCCAAAGCGGATGTCGTGCGATCCCTTGTTGAACGAGAAATCCTGATTGATGTTGTGCACCGGAATCTGACGGCTGACGCCGCGCGTGGTGCCGTTGATTGCATCGATGTTGCGGAAGGT
>CAZCPL010000345.1:0-5363 GCA_964500255.1 uncultured Solibacteraceae bacterium
AGATTCGCCCTCGCAGCGCCTCCAACATCGGCTAGTTTATTTCTAGACAAGTCCTAAGCCAAATTTGAGGTGCCGCCTGCTGCTGGTTGCTCTGGCAATCGGTCAGGCGGCTTCTCGTTTCCGCATCGTCCCGGAAATGCCCATCCGATCGGTATGGAGCAAACGCACAGGCTACCAGTCCTGTACCTGGCATGGTACCCACACGACTGGAACTAAGGCTGGACACATGGTTAAATGAAGTCGTAGATGGACGTGATTCGCAGACTCGCACAAGATTCCGCACCCGCTGCGCGCGGTTGCTTTACGGTCGGCGTATGCCCGGTGGAAAGCGGCAATGAGGCGGCAAAGATGGCAGCCGAACTGGCGATGCTCGCCGCGCGGCAGTCGAATTCGCGCATCCTGATGGTGGAAACTTCGGTCTCGAAACCGGGATACTCGCTACTCAGCGATATCTTCAGTCTTGGTGTCGAAGCCCCGGGACTGGCGGAAATGCTCGCTCCGCCACCGCGGAATCGCTTCGATACCATTCATCCCACGTTTATTCCAGGCTTGTTTGCGATGCCGGCCGGCCGGCTGCTGCGTCCACCGACAAAGACTCAGTTGGAATGGGTTCACTCCGTTCTGTCCTCCCACTTTCAGGGAATTGTGATCGAACTGCCCGCGATGGGCGAACTGCGGGCCCGCGAGTTCTGCAGCAAAATC
This sequence comes from uncultured Solibacteraceae bacterium, assembly GCA_964500255.1. Taxonomy (GTDB): domain Bacteria; phylum Acidobacteriota; class Terriglobia; order Bryobacterales; family Bryobacteraceae; genus F-183. The sequence continues at coordinate 703 of CAZCPL010000345.1, forward strand.
CCGAACGCCGTGGTTCTCGTGACGCATCCAGGCTGCGGCTCGTTGTCGATTCGACGCGCGGTGCGGCGTTTGCGCGAAGCCAACGCGAATCTGGTTGGATCCTCGATCGTGCGCTGATCTCGCGCTTGTGATAACGTCACAAGCGATGTCTTTACGTATCGGTCTTTCTTTCCTCGCCGCCGCCGCACTCTTCGCGCAGCCGCGGCCACCCCAGTTTGTATCCCCTGAAGTGCACGCCGATCGCAGCCTCACGTTCCGGCTACTCGCTCCGAATGCAACCGACGTCAAGGTAAGTGGAAGCGATATCCCCGGCAACAATGGCGCGGGCAAAGCGATGACCAAGGGCGAGAACGGTGTTTGGGAAGCGACCCTGGGGCCTGTGGTTCCCGGCGCATACCGCTACAACTTCAACGTCAACGGCGTCACCGTGATCGATCCGCGCAGCCCAGCCATCAGCGAATCCAACAACAACGCGTGGAGCATGGTGGTGGTTCCCGGTTCGGATCTATTCGATACGCGCGACGTTCCGCATGGCGCGGTGGCGGCGGTGACTTATCAATCGAAAGCGCTCGGCCGCGCGCGCCGCATGCATATCTACACGCCTCCCGGCTATGAGTTGGGCAAAGCGAAGTATCCGGTGTTCTACCTGCTTCATGGCGCAAGCGACAGTGACGATTCGTGGACCTCGGTGGGCCGTACGGGCTTCATTCTCGACAATCTGATCGCGGCAAAAAAGGCCAAGCCGATGATCGTGGTGATGCCGGCGGGACATACGACGCGCGACGGTTTTCGAGCGACAGGTCCTGGAGATGAGTTCAGCAAAGATTTCACCGGCGACATCATGCCCTATGTGGAATCGCACTATCGCAGCGTGAATACGCGCGCGGGACGAGCGATCGCGGGCTTGTCGATGGGTGGCATGCAAACGCTGAACATCGCGATTCCGCATTTAGATAAGTTCGCCTATGTGGGTGTGTTCAGTTCGGGGCTGATCCAGGTGTTCGGTGCGAATCGCCCGGGTGCGCCGAGTGCTGCCCCGAGCAGTCCCGAAGAAAGGCTGGCCGCCTGGGAAAAGGACGCAGCGGCAGGATTGACGCCGTCGGCAAAGAAGGGTTTGAAGCTGTTGTGGCTTGGAATCGGCAAGGATGACTTCCTGCTCGATACGCATAAGAAGACCGTCGCGCTGCTGCGGAAGTATGGATTCTCGCCGGTTGTGAAAGAGACCGATGGTGGCCATACATGGCTGAACTGGCGGAATTACTTGGGCGACCTGGCTCCGCAGTTGTTTCAGTAGCTCTTCCGCGAAGCGTGGATCCATCGCAATGGACTATTGTCGAAGCCTAGCCGTCGGCAGTCGCAAGTCCGAGCCAGACGAGCATCGGAACTCCAACGCCTCGGCCTGCGTCGAAGTTCTCTCGGAGCGATGCCGCTCCACCCTTGGATCCGCCGCCCTTGACCGCGCAATCGCGGCCATCTCGTTCCCGGATTGTCGCCCGCTTCGCCATGGAACTGTGCCCGCTCGCCCGGATAAATAAAGGAATCATGGGCGACGTGTATCGCGCCACCGATCTCACGCTGAGCCAATCGGAGGCAGTCAACTCAGTTCCGCCAACCGTTGAGAGCGTGTGAAGGATCTCTCAAGAAACTCTCAAGTTTCTCTCAATTCCCGCCAAAACTATTGTTCACATGCCTTGTCCCCATCTATTCAGTCCATGGGGAGAACAATCGCATGGGTGCCGCAAAAGTATTCATCAACGACGATCCAACGAAGGGCATGCCCTGGGCAACGGAGTACTATCTGCGCTACCCGGATCACATCGTTACCAAAGACCTCGCAATGAAGCGGGCAAAGGTTGTTCCCTTCTCGCCGTTTCATTTTGTCGATCTTGTGAAATCGATGGATGTCCATTGCCAGCCGGGTGACGATGTGATTCTCGTCTGCCACGGCATGCCCACGACGCTCGGAATCTATCCCAAAGCGGGGTCCACCAGTTGGGCCGATCGCTTCTTCGTCAACGGAATCGTCAACGACTTCGCCACGATGGTGGACATCATGGGTCTGAGTTTCGATGAGACCGAAAAGCTGAGTGACGGACTCTTCAGATTGCGCGCCAAGCGTCTCAATCACATCGCCATTCAGGCCTGCCGCATTGGCTAAAGCAAAGATTTTCTGCGGGGATTCGCCCACATCTTCGGCGCCCGCAGCGTTTCCGCACCAACGCTTCGCACAGTCTACGGCAACTGCGAAGTTTACCTGGCGAACGACGACCAGAAGAAGAAGTTCCGGGTGGAATACCCGAACTTCTTCGATGTTCCCGTAACAGGCGGCGGCGTATTGACCACGGCAAGCAAAAAGATTGGCCGGACCAAACTGGATGTGGTCATTCTCACCGACTCGCTCAACACCCTGTTGCGGTTTCTTTCCAACAACTTTCCTTCGATGCCAAACCTCGGCAGTTTGGACAAAAGCGCACTGCGCAACTACGGCGAGATGATGGCGGGCATCTCGAAGCCGAAACTGCTTCCGTATCACGGCCTGTTGGCGTCGAAATCACCCATGAAACTCTACTTTCCCAAAGATCCTCGTTACGCCGCCGCGATGACCTCCCTATCGGTACGCTAATCTCGCGTAAGATCGTAAGGTGAGTTGGGGCTACCTCGAAGACGCCAGCGGATCGAAAGGTCACGCGGACAGAATCTGCATTCCGGCCAATGAGGCCGAACTGATCGCGCTGTTGGCGGAAGCCGCACGCGACAAGATCGCCATCACCATCGCCGGAGGCGGCAGCGGACTCACCGGCGGCCGCGTACCCTATGGCGGCTGGCTGATTTCCATGGAAAAGTTCCGCCGTCTCGAGATTCGGGATTCAGCAGCCACGGTCGGCGCGGGCGTCACTCTGCATGAGTTGCATGCCGCGGCCCGCGCTTCCGGGCAGTTCTATCCACCCGATCCCACCGAGACCATGGCCTTCATGGGAGGCACGATCGCCTGCAATTCCAGCGGATCCCGCAGCTTCAAATATGGCCCCACACGGCGCTGGATTGAGCGCCTGCGCGTCGCCCTGCCCGACGGCCGCATCCTCGACGTCCGCCGCGGCGAGGCCATCGACTTCGATGTCCCTGTGATCCCACAACCCGCAACTCGCAAGCATTCCTGCGGTTATCCGCTGCGTCCCGGCATGGATTGGATCGACCTCTTCATCGGCTCCGAAGGCACGCTCGGCATCGCCATCGAAGCGGAAGTCACGCTGCTGCCCAATCCTCCAGGTTTGCTCAACGGCATTATCTTTTTCCCCTCCGACGATGCGTCTTTAAATGCGTTGGACGCCTGGCGTACCGTGCCCGGCCTACGTATGCTCGAGTGGGTGGACGATGCGGCTCTCAGAATGATTGCGCAACGCTATCCGGAAGTGCCCGCGCAAGCCAAAGCCGCTCTGATCATGGAACAAATCGTCGAATCCGACGCCGATATCGATTCCTGGACCGAGCGCCTGCCTGTTCACAAAGCGCTCGAATCGCAGAGCTGGTTCGGCACCACAGACGCCGATCGCGAACGGTTCCGCAAGTTCCGCCACGCCCTGCCTGAAACCTCTTTGGCGGTCTCCGAACGCAACGGCTTCATGTCGCTGGGCACTGACTTTTCCGTGCCAATCGACAAGAACCGCGAAATGCTGGCGATCTATCGCGAGTATATGGATCGAATCATGCCCGGCAACTACTGCATCTTCGGACATGTCGGCGACGCCCACCCGCACGTCAACATGCTGCCCGCCACGCAACAGGAATTCGACGCCGGCTACGAAGCACTCACCTACTTCGCCTCCAAAGCCGCAGCCCTTGGCGGATCCGTAGCCGCCGAACATGGACTCGGCAAGCGCAAGGCCAAGCTCCTGCCCATTCAATACACCGCGGAACAAATCGACGCCATGAAAGCCGTCAAGCGCCGCTTCGATCCCGACTGGCGCCTCGGCCGTGGCACCTTGTTCTTACTCTAAACAGATGCTCTTCTTCGCCCGCCTCGAAGGCTCACAAACCACCCACACCCGCATCTCCATCGGCTTCGGCGACACCCCTGCCCCCAACACCGCGATCGTCCCCGCCGCCATCGCCGCCATCGCCTCCCTCAACCTCCCCGGAGGCCAGGGACTCCTCATCAACGGACCCGTCTCAATCCCCGCCGCCTTCGCCATCGCTCACACCGTCGCCCATCTCTACGCCTTCATCGCCGTCTGGGACCCTAAATTACAAACCTATATCGTCGCCATTTCCCACGACCCCTCTCACAAACCCGGAGACACGATCCCATGAACCTCACATTTCTCAAACAAATTACTTTTATTCGCACCCGTTTCGAATTCCAACCCGCACCATCCAAAATCACCCCCGAACTCCCGCCCTTTGCCGGATCCGCCCTCCGCGGAGCCTTCGGCCACGCCTTCCGCAAACGCCTCTGCTGGTTCGGCGGCCAAACTCCCCAAAACCCTTGCGAAATCTCCGGCGAATGCAGCCACCCCGCCCAATGCGAATACTTCCGCCTCTTCGAACGCAGCCACCAAAACAACACCGCGGGACCCAACGTCGTCAAACCCTACATTCTCGAACCACCCATCCCACCCGAACTCGAAGCCATCGCCTCCGCATCCTCACCAATCATCCCGCCC
>CAZCPL010000346.1:0-5341 GCA_964500255.1 uncultured Solibacteraceae bacterium
TTCCTACAAAACTCTTCGCGAGGATCGGCTATGCGTCCGACGAGGCGGCGTTCGACGTCGTCTTTGGGTTGGAACTTGCTGACGAAAGCCTGGACATTCGCGTCGTAATCCTCTAGACGTTCGTTGAAAAGTACGCTGGTTTGGGAGTGGATGCCGTGCGGAATGGCGTTGCGGCTGGCGCGGGATTTTCCGTCGGCGGATTTGGGTCCGGTAAAGCGGAGGCGTTGCGCCGATTGGCTGCGATTTGAGCTAGAATTTCTCATTGTAGTGGATGCCGGAGCTTCAGCATCCGCATCGCGACAAAGACGGCCCAAGCGCCGAGCAAGTGCTTGATCGCGTGTCCGGACATGAGGTATCCGGAGGCAGCGAAGATCTGGCGGTCGAAGCCCTCGGCGAGCTTGGCCAACGCGTAAAAGCGCAGATCTCCGACGCCGGTAAGTTCGCCGCGCCGCCAGACTTCTACGCTGAAGATACCCAGTGCGAGAAACGGCGCGAGCAGCAACAGGCCCATGCGCGCGTGAATGCGTTCCGCGATTGCCGCGCAGAAGACGCCCATGAAGAAGAGTGTCATTGGGAGACGATCCCAAAACAACGTGGTGTTGTTCGGGGACCAATGATAGTAGCCGCTGCCGAATCCGACGAGGATCGAGGCGCAGGCGACGATCAGCCAAGGCCAGCGGTCGCCGCGCTGATCCCATTTCGAAGAGGGCCAGATGCAGACACCGTAGATCCCGGCGAGAATGAACGGAAGGTTGGTGAGAACGTTCCAGAAGAATGGTACGCGCCACCACTCGCGTTGGTCGGAAAAGTTGTGATACTTGGGATCTTGCGCGATCGGCGGCAGCGCGATCGCGAGGATGATCGCGATCAGTGCGAGCGCATAGAGCAGAAGAAGACGAGGTTGCAACAGTCTGATTATAGTCCGACGATGGGAAGATGCTGACTGGGAAACGGACCCGGCGAACGGCGCTTTTCGCGTTTGTGCTGCTGGTGTTGATGCTGTTCCCTTACGGGCCCTTATTTCCATGGTCTCCGGTGAAGCCGGGCTACGATCATGTGGCGTTGGCGCGCGCCGATATCTACTATCCGGCGGGGACGCCGCTGGATCCGGCCTATGGCAAGATCGACGAGTACATTGCAGACTCGGAGCGGTTTCATCAAATGAAAGCTCCATCGCGGTTGTGTGTGGTGGCGTGCGGCGATTGGGTTTCGTTCGGACGCTATCTGCCGCAGCATCGGAGCAGTCGCGGCATTGGAGCGGTGACGCTGGCGACGGGGACTGTCATCTTTGCGAGTCCAGATTTCGCATGCGACGATCCATCAGAATCAAAGTTTGCTCAACGCGTATCGGTTTGGCGAAGTGCCATGGCTTGCCGAAGGCATCGCTGTGTCCTATGGGCAGCAGAAGGCTTACTATACGCGCGATGAGTTTCTCAAGCGGGTATGGCGCGAGCGGGATTTGGCCCTGTTCCTTGATCCCGCGCGGCGGGGGTTCAACGAGTTTCTGATGGCGCGCGATCGTGCGGCGTATCAGCGGTATTTGTTGACCGTGATGCAGGATCCGCGAAAGTGGAGGGAGATGTTTGCGCCAGAGTTCGGGATGACGTTCGATGAGGCGATTGTTCAGTTTGAGGCGGGGATCGCGCAATGAATGACTGCTAAACTATATAGGTCCCCCGCGATCCAGCGGTCGAAAGGAACCTTATGGACTACAAACGATTGATCATCCTGCTGGCCCTTGCTGCTACTTTTGGCACGGCGTCTGCAACGTCCAAGCTCGACAAACTGCCCGCGGCCGTGCGTAAAACTGCGCAGGCTGAGACGGTCAATGCCGAAGTGCTCGCGGTGAAGAAAGAGAAAGAAGGCGGCAAGACCTTCTACGAGATCGAGACCAGAATCGCTGGCCGCACTCGAGATTTGGTGATCGACGAGGGTGGGTCTGTCGTAGTGGTTGAGGAAGAGGTCGCCTTAGCCGACGTGCCGCAGGTGGTGCAATCCACAATCCAGCGCGAAGCGGGTGGGGCGAAAATTGTCAAGATCGAGGCGCTCACCAAGGGCTCTGAAAAAACCTTTGAAGCGATCGTCGAGAGCCGCGGAAAGCAACGGGAGTTTATTGTGTCCGCAGCGGGGGCTTTAGTTCATTAGCCGGCTTTTTCGAGCAAGCTGAGATTGATCTTCTGTTGCAGGACCATTTCCTTGGTCACGACAAACTCGCGGACCTTCTTATACGAAGGCACGAAGTACATCAGATCGAGCATCAGCTCTTCGATGATCATACGCAGGCCGCGTGCGCCGACCTTGCGTTCGAGCGCTTGCTGGGCAATCGCTTCCATCGCTTCGTCGGTGAACTTGAGGCGGACATTCTCGAACTCGAACATCTTCTGATATTGCCGAAGGATCGAATTCTTGGGCTTGGTCAGAATCTGCACGAGCGCCTCTTTGCTGAGCTCTTCCAATACACCGACCACAGGCAGGCGTCCGATGAACTCGGGGATGAAGCCGAAGCGGATGAGATCCATTGGTTGAGCCTGAGCAAGCAGTTCGGAATCGCGCTTGTTCATGTTGCGGCGCGCCTCGATGGTGCCGGCGTCATCGGTGGAAGCGAAGCCCATCGTCTTGGTGCCGGTGCGCTTGGCGATGACTTTTTCGAGTCCGACGAATGCGCCTCCGCAGATGAAGAGGATGTTCGTCGTGTCGACCGGGGTGAATTCCTGGTGCGGATGCTTGCGTCCACCCTGCGGCGGAACGTTGGCGACGGTGCCTTCGAGGATCTTCAGCAGGGCCTGCTGTACGCCTTCACCCGAAACATCGCGGGTAATCGACGGATTCTCGTCCTTACGGCCGATCTTGTCGATTTCATCGATATAGATGATGCCGGTCTGGCAACGCTGCACGTCCCAATCGGCGTTCTGCAAGAGGCGGAGAATGATGTTCTCAACGTCCTCGCCGACGTAGCCGGCTTCGGTCAGCGTAGTGGCGTCGACGATGGCGAACGGCACATCGAGGATGCGGGCCAAGGTCTGGGCGAGTAGGGTTTTGCCAGTTCCGGTGGGGCCGATGAGCAAGATGTTCGACTTCGCGAGTTCGACGTCGGAACCGCGCTGCTTGTTCATCTGGATGCGCTTGTAGTGGTTGTAGACGGCGACGGCGAGCTTGCGCTTGGTGCCTTCCTGGCCGATTACATATTGATCCAGGTATTCTTTGAGTTCGAGCGGCTTGGGAAGTTTGTTCGGACCAGTGGTGCCGGTGGTATGCTCGTGGCGGTCGTCCTCAAGGATGGAGTTACAGACCGCGATGCACTCATCGCAGATGTAGGCACGAGGGTAGTCGCTGGGAGATGAGATCAGTTTTCCAACCGCGTCTTGGCTTTTATGGCAAAACGAACAACGTAAAGAATCGTCCGAACCAGTGCGTTTCACCAAGTACCTCTCCCTCACATATCCCTGTCTTCTTCTGCAAGGACAATGTCACAACTTCTCCGGTTGTAACTTTCCGGGCACTTTCAGTATATCAAAGGGCTTGGAGCGCGGATAGGTGGAAAACCCCCAGTTGGCCAGATGGGTCTCCAGGTGGAGGGAATCGGGTACCAGTACCTTTGTACCCTTCGGGGACCTTGTGCTGTTTCAACTTTAAAATACAGAGTACTTGCCACGGCCACGAATTCTAGAGTAAGATATTCACATGGCGGTTTCGCCCAATCCAGTTGTGAACCTTCAGGATCACGCGCTCGACAATCTTCGCTACATCAGAGAAACGATGGAGCGGAGCGGTCAGTTCACGGCTGTGCCCGGTTGGGGCGGCGTGGCGATGGGTGTAACTGCTGTGGCGGCTTCTTATTTGGCGGCGATTCAGCAAACTCCGCGGTTGTGGCTGGATGTCTGGTTTGTGGAAGTGCTGGTGGCGGCCCTGGTGGGATTGGTTGCGGTCTGGCAGAAGTCGAAGAGCCTGTCGGAACGTCATCTTGCGCCGTTTCGCAAGTTCCTGTTGAGTTTCGCTCCGGCGCTGGTTGCAGGTGCGGTATTGACGCTCGTGCTCTACCGCGCGGCGGATTATGCGCTGCTGCCGGGGATGTGGTTGTTGATGTATGGAGCGGCAGTGGTGAGTGGCGGTACGTTTTCTGTGCGAGTGGTTCCGGCGATGGGTGTTTGTTTCATCGTGCTGGGAACGGTGGCGTTGTTTGCTCCGGCAGGCTGGTCGAACGCGCTTCTCGGGGCGGGGTTCGGGGGCTTGCATATCGTTTTTGGATTCTGGATCGCTCGTAAGTTTGGTGGCTAAGCAGTTTTGTCAGTGAGGTAGGGAGGGAATTGACTCGTGCCAAGAACCAGTAGCAGTGCAGCGGCAATGGCGTTGGATGGATCCAGTGCTCAGAGCAAGAAATTGTCAGTGGCGCCGGCCGCTAAAGAAAGCGCAGCCGCGCTCGACCGCGTCATCCATGAACGAATCCGGCTGGGCATCGTCAGTGCTCTCGCCGCGAATGAGCATGTCACTTTCAACGATCTGAAGAAGCTGTTAAATACGACGGATGGCAATCTGAGTGTCCACGCGCGCAAGCTCGAAGAAGCGGGCTATGTGCAGTGCAACAAGTCGTTCGAGGGCCGTATGCCCAAAACCGAGTATCGTCTCACCGAGGATGGCCGCAAGGCTCTGACCCGCTACCTCGATCATATGGAAGCGCTCATTCAAGCCGCCCGCGGCGGTAGTCTTTAACCTTTCAACCCAAGGCTTGCTGTTTGCGCGGCAGGCCTTTTTCAGGAGTGTATACTTTACAATGCAAAGTACTTGTCATGTCGCGATTATCATGGATGGCAACGGCCGTTGGGCTCAAACTCGGGGGCTGCCTCGCGCTGCGGGACATCGTGCGGGCGTCGAGGCGCTGCGGCGCATCGTAGAAGCAGCGCCGCAGTTTGGCGTGGATACGCTGACTGTCTACGCCTTTTCTTCGGACAACTGGCGCAGGCCGGTGGAGGAGGTTCGTGCACTGATGGCGCTGTTCCGCAACTATCTGCGGCGTGAGACGGCGAAGTGCGTGCGCAATGGGATTCGGGTGAGCCTGATTGGCCGGCGAGATCGCCTGCCCGAGTACTTGCTTCCGCTGGTGGAGCGGATGGAAGACGAAACGCGCCACTGTGGCAATCTCCATCTGCGCTTGGCGATCGATTACTCAAGTCGCGACGCGATACTGGATGCGGCACGGGCGATGCAGGCGGAAGGCGCGCGGCCCACGCGAGAGGCGTTTCGTCAGTACTTGGGTCCGGATGTGGATTTGCTGATTCGGACGAGCGGCGAGCAGCGGGTTTCGGACTTTCTGTTGTGGGAATGCGCGTACGCGGAGTTTTCGTTT
>CAZCPL010000347.1:0-5314 GCA_964500255.1 uncultured Solibacteraceae bacterium
ATCTTTGGGTGGAAGGCTTCTTCGAAGTGTTTGCCACTACCGTCATCGCGTTCTTCTTTGCTCGGCTGGGCTTGATTCGCCCGCGATTCGCCGCGAAAGCTGCGTTGTTGTCGGCGACGATCTTCCTCGCAGGCGGCATCATCGGCACCTGCCATCACCTCTACTTCAGCGGCACTCCGACGGTTGCTTTGGCGTGGGGATCCGTATTCAGCGCGCTCGAAGTCGTTCCCTTGACCCTCGTTGCGTACTCCGCACTCGACGACTTGCGCCGAGGCCGGATGACCGCTTGGACTCAGCGCTACCAGTGGGCCATCTACTTCTTCGTCGCTACGGCGTTCTGGAACATGGTCGGCGCGGGATTGTTCGGCTTCATGATCAATCCCCCGTCGGCGCTTTACTACATGCAGGGGCTCAATACCACTCCTCTGCATGGACACGCGGCTCTGTTCGGCGTCTACGGCATGCTTGGCATCGGTCTGATGCTGGTCTGCCTGCGGGCGATGTCGCCGGATATCGTGTGGCGTGAGAACTGGCTGCGGGCGTCCTTCTGGAGCCTCAATGCCGGTGTCTTTGCGATGTGCGTCGGCAGCTTACTGCCGCAAGGCCTGGCGCAAACATGGGCGTCGGTGGAAGTCGGCTATTGGTATGCGCGCAGTTCCGAGTTCCTTGGGTCTCCGGTCATGCAGACCTTCCGCTGGATGCGCGCACCGGGCGATGCCTTGTTCGCACTCGGCGCCATGATCCTGGTCGCGTTTGTTTTCGTACATCGGGGTTCCAGCAAGGCGACCACCGCAGTGCCCGCTAAGGGCGATTGACAGGAGCAGCGGCCAACTATGCCGCGCGTGTCCCTCCGTCGGCCTGGGTCAATGAGCTTGCACCTTCCTGAAAAATGTTGGCGACGATACGGCGGACGATACGGCGGACGATGCGCGCGGTGTGGTCTGCAGTCCCGGTGAGCCCGATCGCACCTCCGGCAACCGATCCGGCAACGCCGAGGGTAAGGCTTCCGATGGAGGACTGTAAGCGGGAACGCAACAGGGCTTGGAGAGTTTCTCCGAACACAGTGGATCCTAGGCCCGAGATCCTGCCTTGCTGGACAAATGCCCGCAGCATTTGCGGTGTTAACGGTTGGCGTAGGGCGTCCGCCACATCCTGCGCCAGTTGTGCACGCTCGTGGGCGGGCATAGCATCGAACAGCCTGCGCGCCTCAGCGATTCGTCTTGCGCGGTTACCTCCGATCAGCGCGGTGCGCTGCGAAAAGGTTCGCAAAGCCCGATGGGTTCCGCCAGCGCCATCCAAGAGCCCGATGACGTCCGCGACTACGAGCGAACCTCGCAAGATCGCGGCTGGCGCATCGCGATTGTTGTCGAGAGTATCGTTCGCATGCTCGCCCCGGCCGTCGTCCATCAACACGTTCAACATACGGCCGATCGAGACGCCGCACTGCAGCGATGCGCCCACCGCGGCGGCACCGGAGAGAAAGACCAATGGCGCGCAGCACCAGCCGTGGCGGCGGTGGCGGCCGAGGATCCGACGACAGAAAGCCCTGCCAGAATTGCACCGCCGCAATTGAACGCTAAGCCCATACTTTCTACCGAGGCCCGCTGTCCACGATCGTCTGTCCAGTATCGAACCTGGTTGGTGGAGCCTCCTCGCGCCATCGAGTCCGGCGTTGGGACGTCATCGACTACGACCTCGACTACGACGAAGGTCGTCAGGCGCGAATCGTGGTTGGAAGGGCGAATCAATGTACTGACCTGATTCTCGCCGTCGTGAATGCCAATGCCGGTGCCGCGCAGTTCCGGTATGGAATCGAGTGCCGCCGCAAGTTCGCCGCGTCTTCCGATGATCGCCTCTGAGTATCGCTCCATGAGATGTCTAATCGACACTATGGAGCAAACGTTTAGGATCACTCGCTCTCCTTGGCGACCGATTTCAGGCGACTCTGTAGAGATGGGGTTCCCCCCTTCATCGTTGCAAGCTCACCTTCCGGTGCGAGATGTTCAACGCGCTCAGCCGCGCGAACTTCGAGACTCCGAACTCGCTGTTGAAGCTGGTGTTTTAGCCCGCCTGGAACGTTTTCAGGGGATCGGGTAAACTGCTTGCGTAGAGTCCTGCGGAGACCGTGAGGGAGCGGGCGGCCTACCGGAACCGCAAAGGTTGCGGAACCTCCAGGTAACGATGCGTCACATACTGCGTTCGGCGAGCCCGATTGTTCTCCCCCTCCACCCGCAGCAGCACCTCCCAAAACGGGCTCTTCTTCCCTCGCGGACCCGTCTCCGGATCGGCATCCAGTTTTTGCTGCAGCAATGCCTGCTCTTGTGGATCCACCACAAACTGGGCAGCCGCTTGCGTCGCCCACGTCTCACGTCCGCTCAAATACAGAATGCTGCGCTCCGCCGTAGCAGACGGCCAAAGTGTGATCCTCGCGTGCGATACGGCAAATCGGCCACCGCCGCCTCCCGGTCCGAAGACCTTCGGCTCGCCCGCCAGCGGACGCACATTGCGCAGAACCCCATCCTTGCCGGCGTCGAAGTCGAAGGCATGCGGTAGACGCAGCGAACCGAGCAGCGTCTGAAAACGCATGCTCGAAACAATCACCAGGTTCTTTCCCACCAGATCCGGTGGACCCAAATAATGCGAGTTCGCAACCGACGTCGCCACGCCGCGCTGTTCCAAAAAACGGCTGATCACCTGCACGCCCACAGATTCGCCGATACCCGTGTAGACATCCTCTTGCGGGCGAATCTCGATCCGCGATCCCGCTGCGAGCGCCTTCAATCGGCCCTTCGAGAACTCTTCCGGGCTGTTGATTTGCACATCCCGAAAGTACAACCCATCGGACCCAGCATAAAACAGCGGTACGCCAAAGCTGACGATGGTTGGCACGCCCGGTTGCATGAATTTGCCCCAGAGCGTCTTTGCCGCAAACGGCGGCGGGTGCGGGCGGCTGAAAAAATACATCGCCGCGGCTCCGCCAAGCGCGCCGATCCCCCCTTGCAGCAGCCAACGCCTGCTCGGCGGCGGGTGCGGGGAAGTTGGCTGTTCCAGAACTGCGGTGGGCGGAGGTTCGGGAACAGGAGCTAAGTGCCACTCGGTTACATAGCTGCCGCGCGGCAACTCGATGCGAACTGGTTCGGCAAGCCCTTCGCCCAGGTAATGGCCCTCCAGCTTTTTCCGCAGCAGACTCGCTTGTACCCGGACGATGGAATCCATTCGCGGGTCAAAATCCTTGCCACGATGGAAGACCGTTAAGCCGACCGAATACTCCTTCAGGCTCTCGGTGCGACCCGCTAAAGTCTCCTCCACAAGAAACTGCAAGAGCTTCCGCAACTGAGTGGCGTTGCGAAGTTCACGGCTCTCCAGAAGCCTGACAAGCTCTTTCCGAACTGATTCCGGCGAAATGTGGGATTCCGCCCTTGCTGTGGAACTCATTGAAACTGAGAACTTTTAACGGTTAATTTTCCCATGCATAGCATATCAAAGTCCACAACGGGTCTAATATGATGTTATGCTTTCGCTTCGTTGCCTCTGCCTCGCGCTTTGTCTCGCGCTCCCCGCCGTCTTCGCCCAATCCCCGCTCGGAACCATCACCGGCACGATCACAGACCCGCAAGGCGCCGGGGTTCCGGACGTCAAGGTGGTTGCCACAAATAGGTCGACAAATCTGACCTTCAAGGGCACCTCCAGCGACGACGGAACCTACACGATTCCCGCCTTACCCGTCGGACCCTACCAGTTGGAAATTTCCCACCCCGGCTTCAAGCGCGTACAGCGGACGAACCTGCAAGTCGAAGTCGCCCAACGCCTCCGCGTCGATGTCGCCCTAGACTTGGGACAGGTCACCGATTCGGTGATGGTCACCGTGGAAATTGCCCGAGTGCAGACCGAAGACTCCTCCTTGGGAACCGTGATCGAGCAAAAGCGCATCGCGGAACTGCCGCTCAACGGTCGACACGTCTTCAACCTGATAAAGGTCGTTCCGGGCGTGGCACCCCGGTCGACGGCGACGGACGGCTTTGCCGAAATCAGCAACCAGATTTTTTCACAGATTCGGATCAATGGCGGGCCAGCCTACGGCAACCAATTTTTCCTGGATGGCGTATCGAATTCCGCCGCGGTTCACAATGAGATCGCCGTGGTGCCGATGGTCGACGCCGTAGCCGAGTTCCGCGTGGAAACCAACGCACTGAAGGCCGAGTTCGGCCAGACCTCGGGCGGCGTGGTCAATGCGGTCACCAAATCGGGAACCAATGAATTTCATGGCAGCCTCTATCACTTCCTCCGCAACGACGCGTTGGACGCGCGCAACGCCTTCGCCACGCAGCCCGACCCCCGCACGGGCCGTATCAAGCAGGTGCTGCGCTACAACCAGTTCGGCGGAACCATCGGCGGGCCTGTACAAATCCCGAAACTCTACAATGGCAAGAATCGCACCTTCTTCTTTGCCGGATACGAACAGTGGAGATGGCGCAGCACCGGCGCGCCACGCATCGGCACAGTGGCGACGCCCCTCGAACGCAACGGCGACTTCTCGCGAACGCTAACCCCTCAAGGCGGCATCATTCCTGTCTACGACCCGGCCACCACGCGCCGTAATCCCAATGGTGCTGGATTCATCCGCGACCTGTTCCCCGGCAACATCGTGCCTCGCGACCGCATGGATCCGCTGTCCCTCAAAGTTCTGCTCTTCATGCCGTTGCCGAATGCGACGCCGACCAACGTCTTTACCAATGCCAACAATTTGGTCTCGCTGGTGGGCTCACTTTCCGATCAGGGTGTCACCAACGTCCGCTTGGATCATCGCCTGGGTGACTCCGATTCCGTCTTCTTTCGCTACTCGTCGAATCGCAACACCCGTGAGGATCGTGGCTGGGGACTCGGCGTGGCAGACCCCGTCGCGCGCAACGACCAACGCGACAACCACAACGCCGTGTTCAGCTATCTGAAGATCCTCTCCCCAAAGGTGCTCAATGATTTCCGCTTCGGTGCGACCCGGCAGTGGCTGCCCTTTACGCATCCGAGCTTCGACCAGGATTGGCCCAAACAGCTCGGTTATCCGAGCATTATTCCGCAAGATCAGTTTCCACCCGTGCAGATTGGCGGAGTGCTTGGCATCGGTAGCGCCGGCTTCTCGGCCGGAACCCGCGCTCAGCAGATCATACAGATCGCCGACAGCGTCACACTCACCCGCGGCAACCACAACTTCAAGGCCGGCTTCGATTTCCGCTGGTGGCGGCTCAGCTTCATCAACCGTTCGCAACCATCGGGTTCGTTCAACTTCAATACCGACTTGACCAACAACCCGCTGAGC
>CAZCPL010000348.1:0-4612 GCA_964500255.1 uncultured Solibacteraceae bacterium
ATTCCATACGGTCCGGATCGGAGATGAAGTAGGGCGAAAGGTAGCCGCGGTCGAACTGCATGCCGTCAACGGTCTGGAGTTCGGTGACCATGGTCTTCGACTCTTCGACAGTGATGACGCCGTCTTTGCCGACCTTTTTCATCGCTTCCGCAATGATGTTGCCGATGGTCGCATCGCCGTTGGCGGAAATGGTTCCGACCTGAGCGATCATGTCGCCCGAAACCGGCTTCGCGGCCTTGCGGACTTCTTCGACAACCACAGCAACGGCCTTTTCGATACCGCGCTTCAGGGCCATCGGGTTCGCACCGGCGGCAACCGACTTCACGCCTTCGCGGAAGATCGCCTGGGCGAGAATCGTCGCGGTGGTGGTTCCGTCACCGGCGATGTCGCTGGTCTTGGACGCCACTTCGCGCACCATCTGGGCACCCATGTTCTCGAGCGGATCGCGCAGTTCGATTTCCTTGGCGACGGTGACACCGTCCTTGGTAATCGTAGGTCCACCGAACTTTTTCTCAAGAACCACATTGCGGCCCTTGGGTCCGAGCGTGACCTTCACGGCATCGGCGAGCTGGTTGACGCCAGACAGGATCTTCTGCCGGGCTGCTTCACCATAAAGTACTTGCTTGGCTGGCATGTTTGGATTCCTCTTTCCTCTTAGTAACTACTTGGTCTCGACGATGCCGAGCACTTCGTCTTCACGCATAATCATGTATTCCTGGCCATCGATCTTGATGTCCGAACCGGAATACTTGCCGAAAAGGATGGTGTCGCCGACTTTCACGTCGAGCGGCACAATCGTGCCGTCTTCGAGACGCTTGCCTCGACCGACAGCGACTACCTCGGCTTCCTGCGGCTTTTCTTTCGCAGAGTCGGGAATAAACAATCCACCGACCTTGTTTTCCTTCTCTTCGGACCGCTTGATCACAATGCGGTCATAGAGCGGACGAATATTCATGAGTACAACCTCCAGTAACGTCTGATGGGTCGTTCGCCTGTCCGGGCGTCTTGCGAATCGCGCGAGACCGGCGCAAACGGAAAACTACACAGAGTCCGAACCCAGATGGACTCTACTTAATTATTAGCACACGTTGTCAAGGAGTGACAAGATGTTCTTGTATGCTGTTGATTATAAAAAGAAAAAGGATTCATGAATGAAACTTCATGCGATCTTAACGAACCGGCGGTGGCGCGCATCCGTACTGCGAAACCATCGGATCGAACAGCCGATCCTGCGTAGACGGCCGCAAAACCCTCAGATCGACATGTTGGACCCCGATGTCTCCTGGCGTGAGTACAAAGGCAAGAATCTCGGGGGCCCCGGAATCCGCCAGTGCCGGCGGATTCGCCACCGCGATCCCTTCCGGGTTCGGTTGTTGAAACGGAACCGCGGTCACGCCGCTCAAGCCCGTCATGTAAACTCGAATCGTCTCGCCCACTTTTGCCGGATTCTCCGTCGCCACGCCATGGAAGTCGTCCAGATGATACGACCCAAAGCATGCGACTTCGCGGGGCTGCACCCAAACCATGAACTTCAAAGCGAACCAGGGCAGGTCGGGGCGGGTGACCGTCCCGGTGTGTCGTCCGGAAATCCCAGACGGAACTTGATGCAACTCGTGTGAACTGCTGCTGCCCCCGATGCTCCAAGTCCAGTCGTCGAGATACAGGCCGCTTCCGGTCCCAACGGGCAGTCGCGCCCCCGGCGAGACCATATACACAGGTTCTATTGGACCGTAGCAGTAAAGCGGGCAAGAAATGTATAGAGGAGCGCTTTTGGCTATCGCGCCGGAAAGTTCCGGCAAAATCGACACCAGCGTCGTTACTTCGCCAGTGTATAAATCCATATGCAAGAGCCCGGCACCGTAGGACGAAACAAACAACGAACGCTCGCCGCCCACTGCAATCGACTCGATGGTGCCAGCCCCAACGGGAAACAGTCCGCTGATCGAACCTCGTGTTGCGCGATCGTAAACCGCGAGATCGCCGGTCGAGTCCACATAGGCAAGCATTCTGCCGTCTGTCGAAAGTGCGTCCATTTAGCTCGTGAATCTCAGGTCGTTATCCGCGGACGCGTCCCGGCAATCGAGCCAACGCGTCGATGCCGCCGTGCGACACACAATCTGGCATCCGGTGGAATCGGTCACCGCCTCCAAAGCTGCATCTCTGTGTGCCACCGCTTGCAACCCGCCCCGCCGACCACCATTGCAACCATCCCGCATTCCGCAGCAACGCGCCGCGCGATTCCACAACCATCCGCCGCCCCACTGCGCGATTGGCCAGCACGGACCCAGCCGGAACCGTCACGCCCGCCGCCGCCAGCGGAACCATGGTCTCAGCGTTGTGGAGCCCTGCCTGTAGCGGTGGTGTCGGTGGATTCCCTATGAATGAGCTGCAGGCGAAGTCCTGCTCGATCCAGGCCAGTTTGCCGGTCCCGTCGAGTCGCACGAACGTATACCGGGCATAGCCGCCCGAGAACCCCAAAGCGTTTGGTGCGGCAACCACGAACCCGCCTGAACACGAGGGCGCCAAAAAACAGGTGCTGCCCGACGAGCCACATTGTTTGCCTTGGGCGAACCTCGAAGCGGCTTCTACGGAGCCCGCGTCATTCACATCCACCAAGAATTCGCGCGCCGGAACTACGTTGACCCCTCCATCCGGCTTTCGCGTCAACCGGAACCAGGAATCCGTCACAACGCCGACTTTTGTGCGGCAATATAGTGTATTTCCATCTGCCAAAACAATCAGGCCACAACGGGCAGAAGAAGAATCAACAACAAAGGAAAGAGCATATTGTCTAAGACCGACCAACGCAGATTTTGACGACGGGCGTGCTCAGCCGCGCGCCAACAAAGGAGCCAACGCACGCGCCGTATGGCTCTTCTTGTTCTTCACGATCTGTTCCGGCGTGCCCGCCACCACAATCGTTCCGCCCCCATCGCCACCCTCGGGACCCAGATCGATCACCCAATCCGCGCATTTGATCACATCCAGATTGTGCTCGATCACGATCACCGTATTCCCAAAGCTCACCAGCCGCTGGATCACTTCCAACAACCGGTTGACGTCCTCGAAATGTAGCCCCGTAGTCGGCTCATCGAGGATATACATCGTCCGCCCGGTCTGCCGCCGTGACAACTCGCGCGCTAGCTTAATGCGCTGCGCCTCACCGCCAGACAGAGTCGTCGACGACTGCCCCAGGTGCAGATATCCCAGCCCCACCGCCGCCAACGTCTCAATTTTCGATTTAATCAGCGGGAAATTTTCCAGCAGCGGCAACGCGTCCTCAACCGTGGTCTCTAAGAGATCGGAAATCGACTTACCCTTGAACTTCACCTGCAGCGTCTCGTAGTTGTAACGCTTGCCCCGGCAGGTATCGCACATCACATAAACGTCTGGCAGAAAGTTCATCTCGATGCGCTTTAGGCCGTCACCCTGGCAGCCCTCACAGCGTCCACCCTTGACGTTGAAACTGAACCGCCCCATCTTGTATCCGCGCTCGCGCGATTCCGGCAGCATCGAATAGAGTTCGCGAATCGGCGTGAACACGCCCGTATAGGTCGCCGGATTCGAACGCGGCGTGCGTCCAATCGGCGACTGATCGATCTCCACGACCTTGTCGAGAAACTCGAGTCCGCCGATCGAAACATGCGCGCCCGGCTCCGCTTTTGCGCGATAGATCTCCTTGGCCAGCGAGCGATACAGAATGTCGTTGATCAGTGTCGACTTGCCGCTTCCTGAAACACCCGTAACCACCGTCAGCGTGCCCAGCGGAAACTCCGCGTCCACTGACTTCAAGTTGTGCTCGGTCGCCCCGCGGATAATAATCTTCTCGCCATTTCCAGGACGTCGCTGCTTCGGAACCTCGATTTTACGGGTGCCTGACAAATACTGGCCGGTCAATGAATTCTGATTCGCGGCTATATCGGCAGGTTTACCTTGCGCCATCAAAGTGCCACCCAACCGCCCAGCCGCAGGACCCAGATCGATCACATAGTCCGCCCGCATGATCGTCTCTTCGTCATGCTCGACCACGAGCACCGTGTTGCCGAGATCGCGCAAATGCGTGAGCGTCTGAATGAGTCGCTCGTTGTCGCGCGGATGCAGGCCAATCGAAGGCTCATCGAGCACATAGAGGACGCCGCGCAATCGCGAACCAATCTGCGTGGCCAACCGGATGCGCTGCGCCTCACCGCCGCTGAGCGTCGCCGCCGAACGTTCCAAAGAAAGATAGTCAAGCCCGACGGCATCCAGAAATTCCATCCGATGCTGAATCTCTTCCACCAGCCGCGCCGCTACTTGTTTCTCGCGATCGGTGAGCTTCCAACTCTTGCAGATTGCCAACGAGGTCTTCAACGACTTGCCAGTGAATTCGGCAATCGAGATGCCCTTCATCCGCACCGCCAACGATGCCGGACGCAGCCGCTTGCCTTTGCATACCGCGCAAGTCGCAGGCGACATATATTCCATTAAGTGATCGCGATACGCTTCGCCACTTTCCTCGAAGGTCTTTGTGAGAATCCCTAAAATACCCGGATATCCGGGGCCGCCTTCGAGCAAATACTGCTGCTGCTTCGGCGCCAGTTGCTCAAACGGCGATCCCCAATCGATCTTCGCT
>CAZCPL010000348.1:4622-5257 GCA_964500255.1 uncultured Solibacteraceae bacterium
ATGTTCATCGTCTGCGACGACGCGCCCGGTCCAAGTCCGCCTTCGAAAAGCGCCTTTGCCGAATCCACAATCACTTTGTCTGGATCGAAGGACCACTTCGAGCCCAGCCCATTGCAGTTCTCGCAAGCGCCATAAGGCGAGTTGAACGAAAACGATCGCGGTTCCAACTGCGGCACGCTCGTGCCGCACTCAGGACACGCCAGCTTCTGCGAATAGAGCCTCTCTGCACCGTCCACTATCGCGACAATGACCAGACCTTCAGCAAGTTTGAACGCCTTAGCCAACGATTCTTCAAGCCGCTTTTCGATGCCCGGTTTGATGATCAGCCGGTCGATGACGACATCGATCGTATGGTTTTTGCGCTTGTCGAGCGCGATCTCTTCGTCGAGCGCACGCAGTTCGCCGTCGATGCGCGCACGCACATATCCGGACTTCTGCAGCTTCTCGATCTCTTTCTTATACTCGCCCTTGCGTCCGCGCACCATCGGCGCGAGAATCATGATCCGCTCGTCTTTCTGCGTTTCCATGATCTGCTGCAAGATCTGTTCCGGCGACTGCTTGGCGATCTCTGTACCGCAATCCGGGCAATGCGGAATCCCAATGGATGAATACAGCAGGCGCAGATAGTCGTAGAT
>CAZCPL010000349.1:0-492 GCA_964500255.1 uncultured Solibacteraceae bacterium
GATTGACGCCGATGGCCCGCATTGTGGCGTCCGCCGTGGCAGGTGTGGCGCCGCGGGTGATGGGTGTGGGTCCTGTTGCGGCGTCGCGGAAAGCGCTGGCGTTGGCGGGGTTGACTATTGAGCGAATGGATGTGATCGAGCTCAACGAAGCTTTTGCGGCGCAGGCTCTGGCGGTGACCCGCGATCTGGGATTGGCGGACGATGCCGCGCATGTGAATCCGAACGGCGGGGCGATTGCGTTTGGGCATCCGCTCGGCGCGAGCGGGGCGCGGTTGATCGCCACGGCTGCTTATCAGTTGCGGCGGACGCGTGGCAGGTATGCGCTTTGCACCATGTGCATCGGCGTGGGACAGGGGATCGCAATCATTCTTGAACGGGTGTAGCGATGTGTCTATCCGCGGCGCGGGGCTTGCGCGAGGAGATGAGGAAGAGTTGGGCGATGCCGTACCCGTGAATCGGCGCGTGTCCCAGGGTTTTGAGGACGAGCAGATC
>CAZCPL010000349.1:502-5248 GCA_964500255.1 uncultured Solibacteraceae bacterium
TTTTAACGGATGCTTTGAGGGGAGGGCGCATTAGTTAGACGGGAGGACGCTGTTTGTGCCAGTCCGACTTGGACTGGAATTCCATGCCGACCTTCAGCAGTAGGTTTTCGCTGAAGGGACGCCCCACCAGTTGCAAGCCAACAGGCATCTTCTCTGCGAAGCCACAAGGCAGGCAGAGCGCTGGAAGCCCCGCCAGATTTCCTGCTCCGGTCAGTGCGCCGAGCCCTTTGTTGGGGCCACCGCGCCGCAACCGGTCGAGCGATTCCGTCACGCGCGAAGCGATCGACGTCCTTGCCGGTGCGACGAGGATGTCGATGTCGGCAAACATGTCGCGGAAGGCCTGCTGAATCAGTGTCCGAATGCGCATGGCTTTCAGATAATCCTTGGCGGGGATCTCAAGTCCGGCCTTCAATCCTTGCGCTTGGCGTTGATCTGCGAGTTCGTCCACTTTGCCGCTGGCAATCAGTTCCTCAAACATCGACGCGCCTTCGCAACTGACGATGGTCGCGCCAACCGCGCCGTAAGGAAAGTCAGGCAGCGCGACCTCTCTGAAGGGCATCCCGAAGGATTTCAGCAAGCGCACGGCCTCCGCAAACGCTGGCCGCAAGCCCTCTTCAGCGGACTCTTCAAAATCG
Source organism: uncultured Solibacteraceae bacterium (assembly GCA_964500255.1). GTDB lineage: Bacteria > Acidobacteriota > Terriglobia > Bryobacterales > Bryobacteraceae > F-183. The sequence continues at coordinate 1,138 of CAZCPL010000349.1, forward strand.
ACGGGCGCGTATCCGATGCGGATTTCGCCGAAGGGCCGGGCATACTGCGGTGCGAAGTAAAAGTTCTTGCCAGCCGATGCCGCGTCGTTGCCGTCACCGCCTGCAATCACGCTCAGCACGTGTCCGCAGTCTTCGGCACTGCGGCACATAGGGCCGATCTTGTCCATCGTCCACGACAGGGCCATCGCTCCGGCGCGGCTGACGAGCCCATAGGTTGGACGCAAGCCCGTGACACCGCAGAAGGCCGACGGCGTGAGGATCGAGCCATTGGTTTCGCTGCCGAGGGCAAAGCCAACGAGGCCCGCGGCGACGGCGCTGCCGGAGCCTGAAGAGGAACCACCAGACCAACGGGAGCGATCCCACGGATTGAGGCCGGGTCCGGTCAACGAAGCGTTGGGATAGCGGTATCCGCCGCCGCCGGCAAGTTCGACCATAGCGAGTTTGCCGGTGAGGATCGCGCCTGCTTTGTTGAGCTTCTTCACCACCGTCGCGTCAGTGTCGAAGACCTGACCGGCATAGGGTTTGGCGCCCCAGGTGGTGGGATGCCTGGCCACCGCAAGCAGATCTTTCACGGCAAACGGAACGCCTTGCAGTGCGCTACGAAAGCGTTCGCGCTTGATCTCTTCGTCGACTTCTTTAGCTTTTTTGAGAGCGTCCGGCTGCAGCGAAAGCGCCAGCGCGTTGTATCGAGGACCCTGTGCTTCCAGGCGTTCACAAAACGCGCGAGTCAGTTCGACCGCTGAGAATTCTTTGGCCTTCAATCGGCGATTCAGGTCAGAGGCGCTGGCAAAGAAGATGTCGTTGCCGATCATGGCTATCCTGCTTTGAAGATAAACGAAGGTTCGGTGGATTGAGGCAGCTTGAACTTGCTCAGCGCCTCAGAATTCGCACGAATGCCAGTGCGGGCGTTGTCTAGATCCTGTTCGCGAGTTGGTTTCTGAGGGGCTGCTTGCTGGGCTAACGCCAAGGTGGGAAGGACAGCCAAAAGCCCGCGGCGGGTTGTCTTCATTTCGCGCTCGAGGCTCCGTTGGATTGCAGTGGGAATCCCAGCGCATCGTGCGCGGCCTTTTCCATGGCGGCGCGCGGGGCGGATTCACCGGTCCAGATCTCGAATTGCCTCACGGCCTGCTCGATAAACATCTGCAGTCCCGGAATCACTTCTTTGCCTTGCTCTCGAGCGTGGCGCACCAGCGCGGTCTCGATGGGATTGTACACCATATCGAACACGACGTCGCCTGGAATCTTATCGGGAAAGAAGCACTCATCCACATTGGGATGCATGCCCAACGAGGTTGCATGAACGACAGCATCGAATTGTCCGGCAATGGCCTGTTCGCGGCTGAGCGGATCGCCATCGCAGATCTTGGCCAACGCTCGTACGCGATCGATGTTGCGTCCGGTGACGGCGATCCTGGCACCCGCCTCGGTCAACGCGAAGGCCGCGCCGCGGGCCGCGCCCCCATTTCCGACGAGTAGGATCCTGGCTTTGGCGAGGCGGATCTTCTTCGAGAGCGGAATCGTAACGCCTTCGGCGTCGGTATTGGTTCCGCGCCAGCGCCCGGCTTTCTTCCACACCGTATTGACCGCGCCAATGCGCTTGGCCAAAGGATCGATGCTATCGAGGTAGCGCAGCACTTTCTGCTTGTGCGGAATCGTGACGCTGAAACCAGTGAGCGGCAACTTGTCGGCAAAGCCGAAGAAATCCTTCAACTGAATCGGCTTCACTAAGAACGGCAAATACACGGCGTCGAGACGGCGCGCTTGAAAGGCGCGATTGTGCACGGTTGGCGAGATGGAATGACGAACAGGATCGGCAATCACACCGAAAATTTTGGCGGCCTTTGTGAACTTGTCAACGCGAAACATGTTCCGCAGCATTTTGGCGGACACCTGTCCGCTGGCGGTTCCTTCGACGGCGTTGGGCGAAGCGTATGTATAGATGCCGCCAAAGGCCGGTGAGAGCACCCGCGTCGGAAATCCGATCTCTCCCATGGCGAGCAGAATGAGATTCACTTTCGGGTTGGCCTTGGCAAGTGCCAGAACCTTGCTGTTGTCCGATGGTTTGCGCGCGGTAGTGACAATTTTATAAGCGTCCGCGGAGATCTTCATCATGCGGCGCAATACGGGATCCATTGCCGGTGTGCCGCTGAAGTTGTGATAGGAAACGATCAGCCAAGCGCGGCCCCGCAAGCCCTCGAGCTTCGCCGAAACATTCTCAGCGGATTCGATTTCCACATCGACAGCTTTCGCCCCGGCGTCGAGCGCGCCTTCGAGAATCCGGATCTCTTCTTCGATACTGCCGTTGTACCGGCCGCCGTTCTGATGGCGGCGGCAAGTGGCGAGCAGTGTGGCGTCGGGGTACTCTTCCAGAAATTGCGCGATGACCTTGTTGCCCTCGTGTGGTTTCGGAAGATAATCGAGCCGGAACTCGAGAAAACGTTCGCCAGCCTCCGCTTCTTTACGGGCGTGCGAAAGCAACTGCCCAACGTCGGGCAACCCTAAAGCGATACAGAATTTTGGAAGCGCATTGCGTTGAGACATGAAGCGGAAACGCTTTACGGAGGATATCACAGGCCCCACCGTTCGCCGCGCGGCCAGACCCGGGCACCGAACAAAACCGCAACGAAATCCGCTTCGGATTCCGGCAATACTTTGCGGGGCGCAGAGTAGCCGTTCTTGTGCGATTGCCCGCAAGAACGCCCGCTGGCTAAGTTGTTGCTAGACTCAAAGCGTATGTTGGCCGTGCATTTTGGATCGCACGCCTCTTCGCTATGATCGTCAAGTTGCGATTTCCGTCTGGACGTAGGGTCAAGAAAATGTCCGGCAAAAACCGTCACGTTGCGCTTGCCATTGCCGCATTGATGACTCCTGGCACCCTCATGATGTTTGTCATGGCGATGTGGCGCATCGGCGCCGACGTGGGCATTGCCACAGAATTCCCGATCATAGACGGCGTTTGGCAGCATTGGCAGATGTGGATTGCGGCGGCCGCTCTCTCGCATCTGGTGAGCGTACTGCTGAATCGATATGGCAGAGATGGAGATATGGGCGTTGGCAAGTCCCTTGCAAATGGCCTTTCGGTCCTGGCAGCACGGCAACCTGCTGTGAAACAGCAATCGGCGGAACCGCCTCCGCAACAAGGCGATTAGCGGCCGGTTGATCGGTATCCGGCTCGGCGCACGGATGGACACCTCAGGGAAGCTGTCCTGATTTCGAAATGTTCTACCGGCCGATCTTCAGGAACACGGCATCCGCGCTCACAAAGGAACCGATGCGCAAGATGACTTCCGCATCGCTTTCGGCGATCCCTTCGGGAACGACGGCATCCACGCGGCATACGCCGCTGCCCACTGCGCCAACGAACGACACTTTCGCAGGCTTGCCACCGATCGTCAACGATGCCGCCTCGGTGACCGGGGCCTTCGTGCCCTCTTCGGCAATTCGATCGACGGCCACTGGCGGATCCGTCGCCCCACAGCCCGTTCCATACAACCGGATCGCCTCGCCTGCCATTGCAGGCCGCGTCGGCACCTCATCGCCCAGCAATCCTGCAGGGCCGAGAAAACTGCCGTCGCTTTCGAGCCTCGCATCGACGTATTGGCTCATTTTCAGACGAAAGAATTCGGGATTGCGGGGTAGCGTATTCGCGACAAATCCATTGCTGGCCCTTCCATCGCGAAACAATCCGATCGCAAAGCGCGTGTTTGTCAAAGGATTTTCTGGCGCGATCGCGCGAACCTCTTCAGGGCTCACAAAATACGGAAACGCATCTCGATCGAACACCCGTACACGAACGCCTTCGAGTGTCGTCGGAAACTTGCCGTCCACGATATCCTCTGGCCGCAATTCCCGCGTGATGCCCGCGAGATCGCGTCCGCGAATGACGATGCGCGAACCATTTGCGAAACCCGGACCACCGGCACCGGCATCCTCAATGCTTGTGATCAGCGGGCCGGCGGCGCGCACCCGCAAGTGCACCAGCACCGTTTGCGGAATCGCTTTGTCCGATGTGGATGTGATCGTGACTTCGCCGCTGTAATCGCCATTGGCAAGTTCGGCAGGATCGGTGTCGATCGTCACCGATCCTGCCGAACTTGCCAATGGCGATTAC
>CAZCPL010000350.1:0-5239 GCA_964500255.1 uncultured Solibacteraceae bacterium
GCGCGAGCCCGTCTCGAGCGCGTTCACGGGCACGCTTTCGTTTTCCAGGGCCTGCAGCAAGGCGGGGATGCGATCTTTCTGCGCCATCAGCGCGCCAATCACTTTCGGACGCGCATCCGGCCCGTAGCTCTTCCAGCGCGACAACAGCGCCTGAGCAACTTCGGGATTCTCAAACGACGACAGCGCAAGCACCGCGGCGCTTTGCACATCCACAGGCGGATTCAAGGCCATCACCTTCTCAATCACCGACGAAGCTTGCGCGTAACTTGCGCCTCGCAGGGCGGCAACCGCAAGAGCACGGCGTTTGGAATCGAGCGCTGGGGAAACAGCATCGGCGGAGGCGCGATCCACCAGCCCCTTGATTTCGAAATGCTGTGCAACATCCCACGCGGATTCGACGCCATCGTTCAGATACTCCGACAATACCGATTCCAGGCCGGGTGCTTTGAGCCCACGCGCGCCAACGAGACGGAGTCCGCGGGCGAGACCGGCGAGGCCCGCATTGGGATCTTTACTTTTCGCCAGCAGCGGAACGAAGGTCTGAATCTCAGCCGGTTGTTTCCGTGCACCGATCAATGAGGCAGCTAGTCCGGTGAGGTCTTTGTTCACAGGCCCCTTCTCCGCTACCGCCGCAAAGAAGCGTGCCGGATCGTCGGCAGCGGACGAGAGCGCCGCGAGGCGGAACCACTTGTCGTCCTGGTTCTTTGCTGCGATTTCCACAACAGCATTGCGTGCAGCGGCGGATCGCGAATTGCCGAGCGACAAGGCCAACTGCAATTGAACGCGGAGATCCTCATCGCGTAGCAGCGCAAAAACCGCACGCTCCAGCCCAGGATACGTTTCCGCCAAGGCGATCGCATGTTCGCGGACTCGAGGCTCTGCATCCTTCAACGCCATGGCAACAAGAGTCTGGTCCAGCGCGCCGTGAGCTTCGAGCAGATAGTAGGCGCGAAGCCGTGCCTGCGGCTTGGGAGATTGCAACGCTGCGACTTTGAGCGGGGCTATGGAGCCCTTGTCCAGACGCTCCAGCAAGAGACGGTGGGCGGTTACGCGATGCCATCCGTTGGGATGTTCCAGCGTCTTGACCAACTCGGCTGCGGGCAGGGCGCCCAAGTTGACCTTGAGCCCGCGCTTCTCACCGCGCGGCTTGTTGGCAACGATCCGGTAGATGCGGCCAAGATTATCGCCACTGTAGAAATCGATCTTCTTGCGCATCTCATCGGGAATCGAGACCGGAGTCTCGATCGTTTCACGCTGCATGTCTGTGAAGTAAAGGTTGCCGTCAGGAGCATTCGCGAAGTTTGTCGGTCGAAACCACTGGTCCGCTGAAGCGAGAAATTCCACCTTCTCGTTCTCTGTCTTCGCTGCGGGAACAGCTTTGAACGTCGCGCCATGGGGCGTCACGATATCGCGACGGATGAGATTGCCCGAAACATCGGCAGTGAAAATGTTTCCGACATATTCAGCCGGCCATGTGTCGCCCGAATAGATCGTGCTTCCTGTGGCACCGGTAAAGTGTCCCGCGAGGAGTTCCACTCGGCCAGTCTTCAGTTCGTTGTAGCGATCCTGGCGCAGCTTGGTGCGCAATACCCGCCATTCCTGCGGTTCGGAAATCGGATACATTTCGCGATGATGGTCATTGTAGACATCGTGAACAACGGCGGGCGTTTCCATCATCGGTGCACGCGCGATGTATTGTCGAGGCAGTACAACATGTCGCAAGTGAGTCGTATTCTGCGAGATGAAGCGATTGCCCCAATCATCGAAGGTCGCGCCATACTGTGCGTTCCCAGACGCTGGCTCAAACAATCCTTTGGACGGATGGTAGCGGAAGTCGAATCCGCGCATTTGAATTGACGCCTGATTCGGATGCTTCGGCGACTTCACCAATCCCTCGTTGCCGGTGTTCGAAAAGTGGATCCAGTTGTCGACGTTCAACCTCGGATTCGTAATCTGCGCTTCAGGATTGCCGTGAAAGAACCCAGTAAACCAGATCTCGCGAACATCGGCCTTGCCGTCTCCGTTGGTGTCTTTCAAGTACAGAATGTCCGGCGAAGCGGGGACGATGAGTCCACCCTTCCAGGGCATGAGTCCGCTGGCGTGCAAGAGGTTTTCCGCGAAAACGGTGGACTTATCCGCCTTGCCATCGCCGTCGGTATCCTCAAGCATCCGGATGCGTCCACGCGCGGGTTTGCCGGGCGGAGGATCGTCGGGAAGATCGAGCATCTCAGTGACAAACGCGCGGCCTTGCTCGTCGAATACTAAGTCAACCGGATCGACGACGTCTGGTTGGGCGGCGAAGAGTTCGACGTGAAAGTCTTCTGAAAGCTTCATACTCGCGATAGCTTTCTCAGGTGTCAGCGACTTGGCATTGGCACCGAGTTTGCGTTCACGCGAGCAGGAACCGAGCAACAGACCAAGAGAGAGTAGAGCGAAGAGCTTCAGCGGCATGGGGAGAATGTTTCATGCTAGCGCAAGCTTTGCGCGAATTCGCAGCGCGAACCATGTCGCACCGACCGCCAGAATGGTGAAGGCGATCTCCACGTGAGCATGTGCGTATGCTTTGGTGGACCATTCGAACGGAGGCAACCACGCCTTCAGATAAGAGTCGACGACCGCAGCCCAAATGAGGAAAAGAAAGATCGTGAAAACGCTGCGATTGCGGTCAGTAAGCCACCCTGTGAGCAAGGAAACCGCCACCGCACAAACCCAAAGAAATGTTTGCTGCGTCCAAGCCGCGCGGCTTTGCGCGAAGTCCACGGCGAATGCGGTGCAGGTCATAGTGATTGCGATTTGCCAGGCAAACCGGGCGTTCGCAGCAACCAATGGCAACAACAGCGCACCGACCACGGTGTAGGCGAAGCGAAATGACGATCGCTCTTCGGCTGCGATGCAGATGGGAACCAGCGGCAGCAGCAGAAACCAGAATTTGGAAGTCTGTCCCGCAGGTTCCACCGACAGAGACTCGCGATTGCGCCACGCGGCATAACCGAGGGCGGCGCCGAACAAGAGACCGAAAGTGAACTCCATGATCTTCCACCAATCGATTGGTGTGTGGATATGCGAGGTGCGACCAATGGCATTGAACCAGCCGCCGATGCCGAAGCCCGCACCGCCGCCAAGGCAGGCGATCCAGGCGAAATCCCAAGTGATTCGCGAATGGATCACCACAAGAAAGGCGAGAGCAGCGAGCAGGAGTCCGGCCCAAATCTCGGGGCGCGGCTTGTTGACTGGATCCGAGAAGTAGATGAGTTTGGGCTCGTTAATGAGCTTCCAGCCGATGGTGCAAGCGGCCATGAGAGAGAGAATCGCGAGCCGGAGCTTACGCGGCGGGATTTCGCGCTGCAAGCCCGTGCCGATGATCGCGCCTCCGAGCAGGCCCCAGATCGCACCTTTGAGAGTCAGTCCGAGCAAGCCCCAGGCCGCAGTTTCGGGATGCATGGTGAGTCCAATGGTTTGCCCATAGGTCATCTGTCCACCGAAGCCGACGCCGATGGCTCCGAATGCCGCGGCGATGCCGTTCGCTTCGCCTTTACGATGCAAAAGCAGGCAGAGTGACAGAACCACCATTGCCCCTGGAATCATTGCACCCAGCGGGCCGCCGCCGATGTATCCGCGCAGTCCCCAGCCGAGCGACATCGTGATCGCCGGGAACAGAATCCAGCTAGACAACTTTGTTCCTCAACACGCCGATCTTCTCGATCTCGACTTCGACGACATCGCCGCGGTTCATCTTCCTGGTCGTCTGCGGAGTTCCGGTAAAGACGATATCGCCGGGTTCGAGCGTGACATAGCGGCTCGCGAACTCAACCATCGCAGGACAGTCGAACAACAAATCCGATGTGTTTTGTTTTTGCACGACTTCGCCGTTGAGGCGGGTTTGCAGCAGCAGATTGCCATAGTCAACGCCGCGAACTACCCAGGGGCCGACTGGTCCAAAGGTGTCGGATCCTTTCGCGCGCCACCACTGCAGGTCTTTGTTGGGTCCATTCTGCCAGTCGCGCTCGCTCACATCGTTGCCGCAGGTAATGCCCCAAATGGCATCTTTGGCCTGTTCGCGCGTACCGTTGCGCAGCTTCTTTCCGATGATCAGAACGAGTTCACCTTCATAATGGGTATTCTTGGAATCCGGCGGGATGACGATGTTGCCGGTTGGATCCTGGATAGAGCTAGTGGGCTTGAAAAACAGTTCCGGATTCACCGGAGGAGTGCGCGAGCCGAGGTGGCTCTTGTAGTTGAGTCCGACGGCGAGAACTTTCGGAGGCTCGACAGGGGCAAGCAAGGTCACCTTCGACAGCGGGTAAGTTGTACTCTTGGGCTTGTCAAACTTCAGATAGCTTCCAGGCAACTCGCGAATCGTCTCTCCGTCGAGAACACCATAGGCGATCTTCGCGCCCGCTTGAAACCTCACATATCTGGTAGCGCCGGGGCTTTGTGCTTGCGAAGCGAAGGAGGCTGCCGCGGCAGTGGATAGAAGATGTCGTCTAGTCATCTCGTCAAGATACACTAAGCCCATGCGGCTTGCATGTTTGGTCGCTCTGTCTCTCTGCGCTGCCGTTGGGCAGGAGCCGAAGCGGATTCTCTTCCTGACACACTCGGCCGGCTTCCGGCACGATTCGATCGTAACTGCCCGGCAGGTACTCGCGAGTCTCGCTCCCGAAAGATTTGCCGTCACTTCAACTGAAGATCTGTCGACGATCAGCGCCGACAGACTGAGGGATTTTCACGCCGTGTTCTTCTTCACCAGCGGCGAGCTAGCCTTGCAAGATCGGCAGAAGGCGGATTTGCTGGCATTCATCCGCAATGGCGGCGGCTTCGCGGGTGCGCATTCGGCAACCGACACGCTCTATGGATGGGCGGAATACGGCGAACTCATCGGCGCATACTTCGACGGTCATCCATGGGTCGGCGAGACCGATATCGACATTGAGGATCCGGAGCATCCAGCCAGCAAAGGGCTGGGCAACTCGTTCCGTATCCTCGATGAGATCTACAAGTTCCGCGATTTCTCCCGCGAGCGAAACCGAGTGCTCATGACCTTGCGCTCCTCTCCCAGCGAGAAGCACGTGAACAAGTCCGAATATCCGCTGGACTCACCGCTCGCCTGGTGCCGCAACTACGGCCGTGGACGAGTCTTCTACACAGCACTGGGACACTTCGACGAAACTTGGCGCGATCCGCGGTTCAAACAAATGTTGCTCGAAATGTTTGGTTGGCTTACGGGTATCCGTGAAGGTTC
>CAZCPL010000351.1:0-5233 GCA_964500255.1 uncultured Solibacteraceae bacterium
AGTTGTTTTGGATTCCAGGGCGGCTGTTGTAAAGCGCCTTCACCCATTCCTACGAGCGTCGAGCGGCTTTGGATGTCTCGCATACGTTATAATCAACGTGCGGAAGCAAGACCGACCGCGTTAACAAATCAGGAGGAAGATGAGTAAAGAAGATTCGATCGAAGTCACAGGGACCGTGGTGGAAAAGTTCCCCAGCGGTCTGTTCAGTGTCCAGTTGGATCAGGAGCGCACGATCCTGGCGCATTTGGCGGGCAAACTGCGGCGCAACCGCATCCGCGTGCTGGCCGGAGACCGCGTGACTCTCGAAATGTCGCCCTATGACCTGACCAAGGGCCGCATTACCTATCGTCACAAATAGGCAGCAAAGTAACGATCCCTCGATTCCCGCCCGATAAGCAAGCATGAAAGTTCTTCTTGTCTTCGGCACGCGACCCGAAGCGATTAAGCTCTGCCCCATTGTTCACTACATGCGTGAGTATGGTGCTGGCGAGTTCAATCCCCGTGTCTGCGTAACTGGACAACACCGACACATTCTCGATCAGGTTCTCGAAGCGTTTCAAGTCAAGCCGGATCATGACCTCAACCTCATGCAGCCGGCACAGACGCTTGCGCAGAGCACCAGCCGGATTCTCGCTGCCCTTGAGCCTGTATTGGCAGAGGAAAAGCCCGACATTGTGCTCGTTCAGGGCGACACGACGACCACGCTGGCCGGCGCACTGGGCGCATTTTATCACCGCATCCCGGTGGGGCACGTTGAAGCAGGGCTTCGCACCTGGGATATGGCGCAGCCTTTCCCCGAAGAGATGAACCGTGTGGTGACCGGACGCCTGAGTGCGCTCCACTTCGCGGCAACCGAAGGATCGGCGGACAACCTTCGGCGTGAGAATGTCGATTCATCCACGATCCATGTCACTGGCAACACCGGCATTGACGCGGTGCTGCATGTTCGCGACAAGCTCGCGGCCGGGACGATAGCCGGGGGCTCTTGGCAGTTCGATCCCAGCAAGAAGCTAATTGTCGTTACCGCGCACCGTCGCGAGAGCTTTGGCGATGGCTTTGAGAAAATTTGCACAGCGCTCGGGCGGCTCGCTCAGCGCGACGATGTGCAGCTTGTCTACCCGGTGCATCCCAACCCCAATGTGACGGGTCCTGTGAAGCGCCATCTTGAGGGCAAGCCGAATGTCACGCTGCTGGCACCGCTTGGGTACACCGAGTTTGTCGATCTCATGCGGCAGGCGTACTTCCTGCTCACCGATTCGGGTGGCGTGCAAGAAGAGGGTCCGTCGTTGGGTAAGCCAATTCTTGTGATGCGAGACAAAACGGAGCGTCCCGAAGCAGTGGATGCTGGCACGGTGAAGCTTGTGGGAGCGAACGAAGAGCGAATCTACGAAGAAGCGGTGAAGCTTCTCGAAGACCCGAAATTGCACTCGAGTATGGCACGCGTTCACAACCCCTACGGGGATGGCCGGGCGTCAGAGCGTATCTCGTCGCTAATCCGTTCATTCCTCAACAAATAAAGTTTCGAAAAATCTTTCGAAAACGGTCCGAAACTGACCGTCTCGGGTCTCAATATTTGGTGACCCCTCTCTATACTTGTCAGCGAAGGGAGAGGTGCACGCATCTCATGAAAAACAACATTCAATCGATCCGCGGCAGGCGTTGGGATTCCTTGCCAGTCGCACAGACCCGCGACATGAAACAGTTGCTGGAACAGCGGGTGGTCGGTCAGACATCCGCAGTGGGACAGATCGTGCCATATATCGAAATGCACCAAGCCGGACTTGCGCCTGAGAATCGCCCGGTGGGGGTGTTTCTCTTGCTTGGCCCGACGGGAACCGGCAAGACGCGAACGGTCGAGGCTCTGGCGGACATGCTGCACGGCAGTGAGAAGTCGCTGGTGCGGGTGGATTGCGGCGAGTTCCAGATGGAACACGAAGTCGCGAAGCTGATCGGTGCGCCGCCTGGATACTTGGGGCATCGCGAAACGCAGCCGATGCTGACGCAGGCCAAGCTGAATGCGGCAACGAGTGAGAATTCCAATCTATCGATTGTTTTGTTCGACGAGGTCGAGAAGGCTGCCAGCAGCCTTGCGCGTTTGCTGTTGGGTGTCCTCGACAAGGCGACTCTACGTCTGGGTGACAACAATACCGTCAACTTCGACAAGAGTCTGATCTTTCTCACTAGCAATCTCGGTGCGGAGGCGATGGCGCGTCAATTGAGGCCGTGGTTTGGATTTGAAGCGATGGCGAATCCCGGAGGCGAAGGCGATGAGATGGAGAATGAAGAGAAGTTGCGGCGCATTGGCATCGCGGCCGTTCGTCGCAAGTTCTCGCCGGAGTTCGTGAACCGGCTCGATGTGGTGCTGACGTATCGTCCGCTGACGGCAGAGGCGATGACCTCGATTCTAGAGATGCAACTGGTGGACTTGCAGCAGCACATCATCCGCCGCCTCGGCGCACGTGCCTTTCGCATTGTGTTGACCAAAGGCGCGCGGCAATGGCTGTTGCGCAAGGGGACGAGTATCGAATACGGTGCGCGGGAATTGAAGCGTACAATCCTGCGGAACATCACTCAGCCATTGGCGGCAGCGCTGGCGGCGGGGCGGATCGAGGCGGGCTCGCGGGTGTCCATCGAGGTCGAACGCGATGGCGAAGGGTTGCGGATCGTGCCGCAGCGCGAAGCCATGGATTGCGACCTGGACAACGAAGACGCGGCTTGACCGTTTATCCTGTAGGGAGATCATGAATCCAGAAGACTTGGCGATTTACCTGATGTGGTACGTGGTGTTTCTGTTGTCGGTCACGTGCCACGAAGCAGCGCACGCGTTGGCGGCGAAATGGGGTGGCGACCTAACGGCCTATCACGCGGGACAGGTGACGCTGAATCCTGTGCCCCACGTGCAGCGCGAGCCTTGGGGCATGGTGATGATGCCGATTCTGAGTCTGGCGATGGGCGGATTCCTGATGGGTTGGGGATCCGCGCCCTACGATCCATATTGGGAACAGCGCTATCCGCGGCGTGCGGCTTGGATGGCGTTGGCGGGTCCGGCGGCGAATCTGATTCTGGTGCTGATTGCGGCCATCATCATCAAAGTGGGCTTTGCAACGGGCGTTTTTGTGAAGATCGGTAGTTGGCAGTTTACACAGCTGGTTGGCGGTCGCGGTTCGGAGGTGTGGGAAGGCGTGGCTCGGTTTGTGAGTATCCTGTTTACGCAGAATGTACTGCTTTGCTTCTTTAACTTGTTGCCGGTTCCTCCGCTGGATGGGAACTCAGCGATTACCTTGATTCTGCCGCAATCGCTGGCGGAAAAGTTTCGCGAGATTACCCGCACTGGCTTTCTGGCGATGTTTGGGATTTGGATCGCGTGGTTTATCGCGAGTCCGATGATGGGGCCGATCCTTGTAGTCGCGATCAGTACGCTGATCTATTAGCTGCAACTGCCTTTTCTTCACGCACGAGAAAGCGGAATGCCTTGTAAGGGATCATCGGGTAGTGATACTCGCCCAGGTCACGATAGCTCGAAGAGACGGTCACTTCCGGGAACTGCGAGTAGAAGTCCCCGCGGCTCATGCGGAAGCGTCCTGCGGGGGTTGTGACCTCGAAGAATTCGTCGTCGCCCAACGCATCGATCAGGTCGCGGCGGAAGGTCAAGTGATTCGACGCGTAGCCGTTCGCGACATTGGTGACTGTGTTGTTGAGGATTATTTCGTTACTCTCGACCATTACATCCATGAACGACTGGCAAGCAGGCGACCGACTGACTCTATTATATAGATCACGAATGAAAAGCTGGTAGATCGTTCAGCCGGTACGTACCAGTATCGCGCCTTTGGACCAGCGTTTTCTCGAACCGCAACAGATGCTCGATCAGCGGATGCAGCTTCTCGTCCTCCTCGCCGAACGCTTGGGTACAGGTGATGAGCGCATCGTTGAAGCGCCCCATGCGTCGTTGCAGGTCGACGATGAGTGCCGATTCCATGGCGTGATCATCGCCAAAGTCCTGCCCGGCGAGTTTGGCATCGCGCCAGTGATCGATGGCCAGAGCGCGGGTCTGGGTCGCGGCTTTCTCGTTCACAGAATCGTCGCAGAGCCAGGCGGCGTGCAGACAGGTCCAGCCAGCGTCGGCTGGTTGTCCGACATGGGCGAGAATCATGGCGTGACACAAGAACTCACGTGCTTTCGCTGGGATGCTTTCGTCGAGCAAACGTCTTTGGTAAGCAGGCGTCGCGATGAGGTCGATGGCAGATTCGTGGATCGAAGAAACATCGCTGGCGCAATAACCGCAATGAGGGCAGCGTTGCATCCAGAAGGTGATGGTGGCGCGGATGGGTCCGTTGGGGCGCGTGTCGAGGTCGGGGGCTTCGTTCGACTCTACTGCTGAGGCCGGGCTGAAGAACTGGTCAGCGGCAAGTCCACAGGCACCGCAAATGACTTCTCTACGAATCAGGTTCATGAATCCGGCAGGGTAGCATGAGGAGATGGATTTCACGCCCGCTGAGCGCAAGGTCTACCGCTCACTGAAGACTCCGTTTCAAATCCAGAAGTTTCTCGATGAGACGCTCGCGTACAACGACAGCGTGACGAGTTACTCACCGCGCCTAGTGCTGAAACACGGCGTCGCGCATTGCATGGAAGGTGCGCTGTTTGCGGCCACGGCGCTGCGGCAGCAAGGGCATCCCGCCTTGATTGTCGATCTCGAAGCCGAGCGCGATGACGATCATGTTCTGGCCGTGTATCGAGTGGACGGACATTGGGGTGCACTGGCGAAATCGAACTACGCGGGGCTGCGTTCGCGCGAGCCTGTTTACCGGACGATCCGTGAATTGGTGATGTCGTATTTCGATCACTACTACAACTTGAAAGGTGAGAAGTCGTTGCGCGCGCATTCGCGTCCGGTGAATTTGGCGCGCTTTGACGCGGCTTTGCAGTGGATGACGACTGACAGCGAAGTCTGGGAGATTCCGACGTATTTGTGCGAGATCGCGCATACGCCGGTGGCTCCGCCGGCTGTCATCAAGCGGGTTGCCAAGATGGATAGGCGTCTGTTCGAAGCTGGCAAACATGGAATGAAGAAATGATCCTGTTCTGGTTGGCTGTGTCGGCAATAGACTACGCGGATGTGGCTCCGCTGCTGCATACGAAGTGTGCACCGTGTCATCGTCCCGGTGAAGTCGCGCCATTTTCGTTGTTGACACATGGCGATGTATCGAAGCACGCGAAACAGATCTCGGTG
>CAZCPL010000352.1:0-253 GCA_964500255.1 uncultured Solibacteraceae bacterium
ATCTCGGCCAGAACCCCACGATTGATGATGCCGAGCGCACCGACGCCCAGGCCTTCGTCACAGACGCGAACGCAGCGATAACACAGGATGCAGCGCGGTGCGTCGAAGTAAACCACCGGCGACCACTGCTTTTCATCCACGTGATGCTTGGTGTCGAGGAAGCGTGACTCGCCGGCCCCATAGCGGAACACCATGTCCTGCAGTTCGCACTCGCCGCCCTTGTCGCAAACGGGACAATCGAGCGGATGATTGG
>CAZCPL010000352.1:263-3102 GCA_964500255.1 uncultured Solibacteraceae bacterium
GCAAGCAACAGTTCCAGCGTGCCCTTCCGAGCCGATTGGCACTGCGCCGAATCCGTATGCACCACCATGCCCTCGGCCACCGGCAGCGTGCAAGCCACCTGCAGTTTCGGGAACTTTTCCACTTCTACGAGGCACATGCGGCAAGCTGCCTGCAGGCTGTAGCCTTCGTAGTAACAGAACGCGGGGATCTCGATGCCGGCGGTTTTGGCGGCGTTGATCAGAAGCGTGCCCGGAGCGGCCTCGATCGCGTGTCCGTCAATTGTCAGCTTTATGGGATCTGCCATATACGTTAGTGAATTCCCACCAGTTCGTGATTGTGACGCATGGGCGTCTTTTTGAGGTATTCCACAAACTCGCCACGGAACTTGGTGACCAGAGAAATTGTGGGCATCGCCGCAGCATCGCCCAGTGCGCAGAAAGTGCGTCCGAGCATGTTCTTGGCGATCTCGTTGATAACGTCGATATCCGATTCCGCACCGCCGCCGTCGGCGTAGCGTTGCAGTGATTTCTTGAGCCAGGTCGTGCCCTCGCGGCACGGGATACACCAGCCGCAGCTCTCATGTTGATAGAACTTGATCACACGCAAGGTCACGGCGACCATGTCGGTATGCTCATTCATCACTACCATGCCGCCGGAGCCGAGCATCGTGCCAACTTTGGCATGCGCGTCGTAATCCATCGTCAGGCCTTCGCATTCGGCAGCCGTCAAAAACGGGCAGGACGAGCCACCGGGGCAGACAGCCTTCAGCTTGCCGCCCTTGACTCCACCGGCGATTTCGTCGATGAACTCCATCATCGGCATGCCCATCTTTACTTCGTAGACACCAGGCTTATTGACGTGACCGGAGACACACAACAAGCGCGTGCCGCCCGCCTTCGGGATGCCATAATCGGCGAACTTCTGACCGCCATCGCGAATGATCGGAACCACTGCCGAGAAGGTCTCAACATTGTTGAGCAGCGTCGGACAAGCCCAGGCACCGGCCACCGCCGGAAATGGAGGCTTCATGCGCGGGATGCCTCGCTTGCCTTCCAACGAATCGAGAAGAGCCGTCTCTTCGCCGCACTCATAGGCGCCAGCACCGGAATGCGCATGGACATGGAAAGTGAATCCCGTGCCCTGAATGTTTTCGCCCAACCAGCCCTTGGCATAAGCCTCAGCAATGGCATCTTCCATTAGATCGATCAGATATCGGTACTCGCCCCGGATATACACATAGGCGTGCTGGGAGTTCATCGCATGGCCCGCGATCATGAGGCCCTCAATTAACTGGTGGGGATCGTACTCCATCAGCAGGCGATCCTTGCAGGTGCCCGGTTCGGATTCATCGGCGTTGCAGACGATGTATTTGGGCTTCGGCGAATTACGCGGCACGAAACTCCACTTCAACCCGGTCGGGAATCCAGCGCCACCACGGCCGCGCAGATTCGAAACCTTCAATTCGTTGATGATCTCGTCACCGGTCATCTTCAGCGCCTTCAAAATCGTCTGGTATCCGCCGTCGGCGAGGTACGTGTGGATCTTGTAGGAATCCTGCTTACCAAATCGCCAACTGAGGACGCGCGTTTCCTTCGGATGCGGCTCGTTGTATAGCTGTCCGATCGCCATTTACTTGTTTGCCCTTCTAATGTCTGCGAGCAGCCCGTCGAGCATCTCGGGAGTTACGTTGTGATGGAAGTCATAATTGATTTCCACCGCCGGGGCCCACGAACAGGCACCCATACATTCCACTTCTTCGAGCGAGAAAAGTCCATCGGGCGTCGTCTGCTTATGACCGACGCCAAGCTTTTTCGAACAATTCTCGTAGAGTTCGGTTCCGCCCACCAACATACAACTGATGTTGGTGCAAATCTGCACATGGAACTTGCCCTGCGGTTTGCGGTGCAGCATCGAGTAGTAGCCAACGACTTCGTCCACTTGCAAGCGTTTCACGCCACAGCGTTTGGCTACTTCCAGAATCAGTTCCTCAGTCACCGCGCCGGTTTCATCCTGCGCGTAAATCAACATGGGCACCACCGCGGAACGCGTCTTGCCTTCCGGGTATGCCTTCAACAACGTGTCGAACCTCTGTTCGAGTGCGGGTGAGAAGGTCATGGTTGGTTAACGGTCCGTATCTCCGAGCACAAAATCCATCGACCCGAGGGCGGCGATGGTATCGGCAATCAATTCGCCTTGAATCATCGGTGAAAGTCCCATCAGATTCGCGAAGCTGGGCGTACGCATGTGCAGGCGGTACGGCTTCGAAGTTCCATCGCTAACGATGTAATAGGCGATCTCGCCACGCGGCGATTCCACCGCCTGCAGCACCTCACCTTTGGGAACGCGGAATCCTTCGGTCACGATCTTGAAGTGATAGATGAGCGATTCCATTTGCGTCTTCATCTTTTCGCGCTGGGGCAGCACCACCTTGGGCGCGTCCGCCTGAAAAGGACCGGAGGGCATGCCGTCGAGGCACTGCTTGATGATCTTTAAGCTCTCGCGCATCTCACTAATGCGAACCCGATACCGAGCGTATACGTCATTGTCGGTGTGGGTGCAAATCTTGAAGTCGAACTTCTCGTAGCCGGAGTAGGGTTCGGTTTTGCGCGCATCCATCGCCAGACCCGCACCACGAAGCATCGGCCCGGTGACGCCGAGGTCAAGCATGTCCTCAAGCGAGAGATAGCCAACGCCCTTGGTACGGCGCAGCCAGATCGGATTCTTTTCGAGCAGGTTTTCGTATTCGTCAACCCGCGACGGGAAGACATCCACGAACTTCTGCACCACCTTCTGCCAGCCGCGCGGAGCATCGAGAGCGACGCCTCCGATGCGGATGTAAGAAGTCATCATGCGCTGTCC
>CAZCPL010000352.1:3112-5225 GCA_964500255.1 uncultured Solibacteraceae bacterium
ATCTCTTCGCGCTCGCGGAAGCAGTAAAAGAACATGCTCATCGCGCCGATGTCGAGCACGTGTGTGCCCAGCCAGACCAGATGCGAATTCAGGCGCGAGAACTCAGTCATCATGATGCGCAGGTAATTGGCGCGCTCAGGAATCTCAAGTTGCAGCAGTTTCTCGACCGTCAGCGAGTAGCAGAGGTTGTTGGCGAGGTTCGACAGGTAGTCGACACGGTCGGTGAGCGTCGTCACCTGTTGCCAAGTGCGAGTCTCGCACTGTTTTTCGATTCCCGTATGCAGGAAGCCGATATCCGGCTCCGCTTTGACAATCAATTCGCCTTCGAGTTCGATGACGATACGCAACACACCGTGCGTCGACGGATGCTGCGGACCCATATTCAGGGTCATGCGGCGGTTGCCAGTGGTGGATTCGCCCGGTTCCTGCGCCGGTCTGGACTCTACGTGATCTTCTATCGCTGCTCTCATGTATGATTACTCGTTCTGGTAGCTGTAACGGTAGCCGTGAACCGGATAGTCTTTGCGAAGCGGGTGCCCCACCCAATCCTCCGGCATGAGGATACGCTTCAGATCGGGATGATTGCGGAACTTCACGCCGAACATGTCGAAGATCTCACGTTCGTACCAGTCGGCGGCACGCCAGACACAGTAGACCGAATCGATCTCTTCGCTCACGCGGCACTTCAAACGCAAACGCCGCCAGTCTGTCGTACTATGCAGGCTGTACACGATCTCAAACCGCGGATCGGCGGGCAGCCAATCCACACCCGACACCGCGCACAGGCGGTTGAACTGGCGGGTGGTTTTGAGAAAGTCACAGACCTCGACGATCTGGGCCGCGTCGATCGTCAGGGTGACTTCGTTGAATTCGTTCTTGGCTTCGAGGACGGCAGTGGCGAACTTCGCCACAATTGCCGCCGCGTCGGCGTTTTGCATCACGTTTTCAGGCAGCATAGGTTGTTTAGGCAGCCTCTCGAATCGCGTTCGCTGCGGCGGCTTCTTTGCGCGCCTTACCGCTGCGAGTCTTTTCGGTAAACGACCAATCGAGAGCTCCCTTCTTCCAGATGTAGAAGTAGCCGACAAGAACTAAAAGAATGAAGAGCAGCATTTCGACAAACGCGAACCACTTCAATTGCTTGTACACAACGGCCCAGGGATAGAGGAACACGGCTTCGATATCCAGCAGGATAAAGATCATCGCGACCAAGTAGAATTTGACGGAGAAGCGGCCCATGGCGTCACCCGTGGGTTCCATGCCGCATTCATACGGCGTGTCTTTCTGGGGACTCTTGGATCGTTTACCCAGAACGGAAGAAAGGATGGTCAATGAGGCTGCGATCACTGCGGCTACGATCGCTTGCACCAATACCGGGAAGTACTTTTCGAGTTCACTCGTTGGCATGTTGGTTGTCGGTGGGCTAAGTAAGTAGTGTATTGGGACATGGAGTGGAGTGTCAAACTACACTCTGTTACAAAAAGCGGAATGGGCCCGCCGAAGCAGGCCCCTTGTTCGTTCACAACCTAGTATTTAGTACGTTTTTGCTACAGGGCCGATACTTTTGACCTCCGCGACCGCCGCTAACATTTCCAACTTCGATGCGTCGATGTGCCCAATGAGGAGGTTCCCTTCAGACTTTTCGATCACGAATCCAGCGGCTTGCAATTTTGCCAACACGGAAGGACTCGCATGGTTCAACCAAACTTGAACCGTGGCTTGCGTTCCGGCCTGAAGCGTCAAAAGCGAGGCATGGATCTTCGAGCTTGACGACAACGGACCGTTTACCACTGCATCGACCTTTACCTTGCGGTCACGAGGCTTGTCCGCTTCCGATTCGGTCATGATCGGCGAAGGCGCGGCTGGAACCTGATTGACGGACATCCGGCCATTGGCGATTCCGCCACTGTAGCTCTGCATCGGCATTGAGGCACGCTTGGCCATCGCCATCTCGCGGCGCTCTTCGCCATAGACACCTTGGTAGCTCACGCCCTCCGGCATTTCGACCGGGACATCCACCCGGCGAGACTGGCCATTCTCATTCACGATCTTCTGTTCAACCGCCACGAACGAGGTGAACTGTGTCATCAGCCGGAACTCGAGTCCGAGTTGGGTG
>CAZCPL010000353.1:0-5161 GCA_964500255.1 uncultured Solibacteraceae bacterium
CTACGAAGGGCCGCAAATCCCCGGTTGCGAACTGATCGGCATGTGTTCCTATCCGCTGGTGATCGGCGGAAAACCGCTATTCCATTGGGTGTTTGGATTGCCCATCTTATTCGAACTCTCGATTCTATTCGCTGCTTTCGCCGCAGTCATTGGCATGTTCGTCTTGAACGGACTGCCCCGCTACCACCACCCCAGTTTCAACTATTCGAACATCCGCCGCGCCACCGATGACCGCTTTTTGCTGGTGGTCGAGGCCACGGATCCGAAGTTCAAGGGTGAGGACACGCTCGCGTTGTTGAAGTCCTGCGGTGCCGTGCATGCGGAACTTGTCGAAGACAATGTCGACGAAGTCCCCGAGATGGCAGAGAGGGCGACACTCTAATGTTGAAACGCCTGTTGTGGTTTGCCGGGTATGTGATCTCGCCGGTGCTTGCGATCTCCGGTGCACTCCTGCTGACCGGTTGCTCGATCTCCGAAGGTTCGCGCCGTCCACCGATTGAAGTTTGGGATGACATGGACCGCCAGGAGAAATTCAAGGCGCAGTCGTCTGTGGGCAAGGATCTTTATGGCGTGTTTAGCGACCGCCGTTCCAACCGTCGTCCGCCGGAAGGCACGGTTGCCCGCGGCAAACTGGCGCTGGACGATGTCATGCATACCGGACTCGTCAACGCTGGCATGTACTCCGGGCGCAATCCGGTTGCGCTGACTCCTGAAGTACTCAAGCTCGGTCAAGACAAGTACGAAGTCTATTGCACACCTTGCCATGATCGAGCAGGCACAGGGCAAGGCATCGTCAATCTTCGTGAACCGACATATAAGCCCGGCAACCTGATGGATGACCGCATCCGTGGCTTCGCGGACGGCCAAGTGTACTACACGATCACCAACGGCAAAGGCAACATGAACGGCTACCGGTTCCAGCTCACGGTTCCAGAACGTTGGGCGGTTGTTTACTATGTCCGTGCCTTACAGCGCGCACACACAGGAACTCTCGCCGACGTACCCGAAGACAAGAAAGCGTCCATTAATTAGGAAGAGCGAATGGCTTCACACGGACATCATCAAACCGATTCTTACCAGCTCGATCCAGGCAAGTGGAATAAGGGCCGCAATGCCCTGGCCTTCATCGCCCTGCTCTCCTGGGTCTTACTCACGTTCGGGTATTTCACCGAACAGCAGCGTTTCTTCCAGTCGTATCTCGTGGCGTTCTGTTTCGCGACCTTTATCATTCTTGGCGCGACCTTCTTTGTCTACGTGCAGTATCTAACCGGCTCGGCTTGGTCTGTAACCTTGCGCAGGATCCTCGAAAATATCATGGTTTCGATCCCGATCGGCGCGCTGCTGTTTATCCCGATCGCCTTTATGGGCGTGGACGACCTCTACAAGTGGGCCCAGGCGGACGCGATCAAAGATCCGCTCATCCAGACAAAAAAGGCCTTCCTCAATGTCGGTGGTTTCCGGCTTCGGGCAGGAATCGTCTTCGCACTCTGGTCGCTGTGGGCCTTCAAAATCTGGAGCTCATCGACCAAGCAGGACGTCACGAAGTCCATCGAGCAGATGAAGACCTCATCCCGATGGGCGGCCCCCGGTCTGCTCCTGGTATGCCTTTCGGGCAGCCTAGTCGCCTTCGAATGGATCATGTCCCTCGATCCGCACTGGTACTCGACGATCTTCGGACTCTATTGCCTGGCCGGCGGTTGCGCTGCAATGTGGGCGACGGTAACGCTCATCGCTCTAGGCTTCCGTTCCTCAGGGGTCCTGAAGAATTCGATCACCATTGAGCACTATCACGATCTCGGCAAGTGGATGTTCGCGATGAGTATTTTCTGGACCTATCTCGCGGCATCGCAGTATCTGCTGATCTGGTACGCCAACATCCCGGAAGAGACGATTTTCTATCAGGAACGGATGCATGGAACCTGGGAATGGATGAGCTTGCTGCTGCCCGTTGGACGCTTTATGATCCCGTTCGCTCTCCTGATCTCACGCGCCGCGAAGCGAAACCTGCAGATTCTGCGCCTCGCCGCGATCTGGATTATTTTCATGGAATTCGTCGACATGTACTGGTTGATCATGCCCAACTTCCACGAATTCGCCCACGGCTTCCAATTGCATTGGCTCGACCTTGCGTCGCTGGCCGGTGTCATTAGCGTTTACGGATTGGTCTTCTGGAGCCGTTTCAAGTCGCACTCGCTGGTTGTCGAGGGCGATCTGCGCTTCGAGCAGGGTCTCAACTTCCACCAGGTATAACCAGATGAGCAAAGACACAAAAGAACTAAGTCAGGGCTTCGACACAAGTGAAGTGGACCACACTTCCGTCGTCCTGGTCGGTGCGGTCATCGTCGGCATTATCGTGGCGGTGTTCATCGGGGTGACAATTTTCTGGGACAAGTTTCTGATCGGACGTTATAAGGAAGTCGTCGAAGGTTCGCCGAATCAACAGTTGGAACAGCTCCGTGATCGTGAGCACAAGCTGTTGAACGGCTACAGCTACGTGGATAAGTCGCAGGGCCAAGTCCGCATTCCGCTGGATCGGGCGAAGGAACTGCTGCTGTCCGAAGTCGGAGCAGGCAAGGCCGGTTACAACACCAACGACTCGCCGAAAGTAGCGGATCCTGCAGCGGTGCCGGTTGCTGTACCTGCAGCCAACGCAGCAACTCCTGCACCCGCCGAGGCTGGCAAGCATTAAGAAGAGTAGATGAAACAGTTTCCTTCCATTTCGGTTCGGATCACGGCAGCCATCGCGCTGCTGGGGGGCTGCGTCTGCGCATTCGCCGATACCAGCAACTCCAGCAATACGCCCATGATTGCCAAGGGACTCGAAGTGGAGGAGAACGTCAATCGGACCGTCGATCTCAATCTCTCCTTCCTTGCCGAGGATGGATCGGAAAAGAAGCTCTCCGAGTACTTTCGCAAGGGCCGTCCGGTGGTTGTGAATCTTGTGTACTACGCTTGTCCGACGCTGTGCAACCTCGTCTTGAACGGCCAAGCGCAGACCCTTAAGGAACTGCCCTGGACCCCCGGCACGGAGTACGAAGTGGTCACGATCAGCATCGATCCTCGGGAAACTCCGGAGCAGGCGTCACGCAAGAAGGCAGCTTATATGGAGAGCTTCAAGCGACCCGCTCCTGGCTGGCACTTCTTGTCCGATACCAAGGGGCACGCCAAGATTCTGGCCAACCAGTTGGGGTTTAAGTATCGCTTTGACGAGGGACGCAATCAGTTTGTGCATCCGGCAGCGATCATGATTCTCACGCCGGAGGGCAAGATTGCGCGTTATCTTTACGGAACCCGTTTTCGAGCGTTCGATGTCCGCATGGGCGTCACCGAGGCGAGCGAAGGCAAAGGCCGGTTCAGCGTGGAGCGCGCACTGCTGAAGCTGTGTTATCAATACGACCCGAAGGCGAAGACATACGTCGTGCTGGCGCAGAATCTGATGCAGGGCGCCGCGGGCATGACAGTGATGGTTTTTGGCATTGCGATTTGGCGATTCTGGTCCTGGGAAAAGCAGAGAATCGACAAAAAACGCGCCGAAGACCCGGAATACGACAGGTGAACTTCATATGGAATGGCTAAGAGGATTCATGTTGCCCGAACAGGGCTCCCAACACGCCCGCAATGTGGATACATTGTTCATGGCACTGTTCTGGTTGAACGTCTTTTTCTTTGTGCTTGTCACCGGACTGACGTTGTACAGTGTGTGGGCCTTTAAGCGCCGCGAAGGAGTGAAAACGCCGCATATCACTCACAATCTGGCGCTGGAACTGTTCTGGAGTATCATCCCCACCATCATGGTGTTGGGTGTGTTCTTCTGGGGCGCTGCCGGATACCTCGACTACTCGGTCGCCCCTGGCGATTCGATGGAAGTGCAGGTCACCGCTAAGAAATGGAACTGGACGTTCACGCTCCCCGACGGCTCTATCTGGGGACAGAAGATCCAGCTTCCTGTGAACAAGAACATCCGCTTTATCATGACCTCGAACGACGTACTGCACGACTTCTACGTCCCCAACATGCGCGTCAAACATGACGTCATCCCGAATCGCTACACCGATGTCTGGTTCAAGGCGGAAAAGACCGGCGAGCTTCATGTCGCCTGCGCCGAATACTGCGGTAAGAGCCACTCGGATATGTGGGCGAAAATTAATATCGTCACCCAAGAAGAGTATGACAAGTGGCTGATCAACGGTCCTCCGGAATGGGATAAGATGCAGCCAGAGGAACTCGGCAAGATCGCCTACGAAGCGTATGGTTGCAACACCTGCCACTCCATTGACGGATCGAAGAATACCGGCCCAACCTGGAAGGGACTCTACGGCAAGACGGAAAAGTTCGCGGACGGGTCCACGACCACCGCCGACGAGGCCTACCTGGAAGAGTCGATCAACTACCCGGGCAAGCGCGTTGTCGCCGGATACGAAAATCAGATGCCGAACTTCGAAGGCCAGATCAAGCCCAAGCTGTTCAAAGGCCTCATCGCCTACATCAAGTCGCTGAAATAACAAGGAGGAAGAGAAAATACCATGGCAGACTTAATGACTTCCCCGCACCTTGGCACTCCGGTCTCCCCGGAGGCCAAGGAGGTCGACTACATCGAGGCCAGCAAAGGCATCTGGTCCTGGATGTCCACAGTCGACCACAAGCGGCTCGGCCTGATGTACCTCTGGGCAGTGATCATCAACTTCATCATCGGCGGCGTCTTTGCGCTTCTGGTTCGCATCACGCTGATGACCGGCAATCACGGCGACAACTACTTCATCAGTGCCGAGATGTACAATCGGTTTTTCACCATGCACGGCATTATCATGGTGTTCCTGGTGATCATCCCTTCGGTTCCCGCGGCGCTCGGCAACTTTGTATTGCCGCTCATGCTTGGGGCCAAAGACGTGGCGTTTCCGCGACTGAATCTCGCCAGTTTCTGGATCTACGTTCTCGGCTGGATGATGGCTGTGAGCGCAATGGTTTTCGGAATGGTCGACACGGGCTGGACGTTCTATACGCCTTACAGTTCGACGACTTCAGGGCCTGTGAGCCTCGTGGCGCTGGCCGCATTCACTCTTGGCTTCTCGTCCATCTTCACCGGCATCAACTTTGTGGCCACCGTGCACAAGCTTCGCGCCCCCGGCATGACCTGGTTTGAAATGCCACTCTTCGTCTGGGG
>CAZCPL010000354.1:0-2486 GCA_964500255.1 uncultured Solibacteraceae bacterium
CCCGGCGATACGTTGTTGGGTCCCGAACTGTTACCCTTCTGGATCGTTTCCACCGCGAAGCCTGCGGAATTCGCCGTGAAAGCATAAGGCTTGGTTTCCTGTCCGGCGTTCACCTGCGAAGTGTCGCCGCTCACATTGAACTTGAACCGGTCATAAAACTCGCTTTGCGCTTTGATGGCGAACTTGTAGTTCAAGTTGTTTCCATCTGGATAGAGCGCCTTCTGCAACTGCATCGTTTGGCTCAAGAATCTTAGGAAGGCCGGATTGATCTTCGCCTTCGCCGTCGGAGCCTGTTGGCAATCGATGTTTCCGATTGAGGAACAGGTGACGAAGCCAGCCAAATCCTGCTGCAGCTTACTGATCCTGCCACCGTTCTTGAAAACGGCTTCGAGTTCCGGCAAAGAGATATCGATCTGCGATTTGTAGTTGAACGGGAACTTGCTGGTGAGTCCGCCGAAGTCGCGGCAGAACGCACCGCCCGCGCCGTCGAGTTCGCCGCCGGCCTTGGGAACCGGAATCGAGGTGATCGGACGCAGCATGAGGTCGCGCACCGTGGTGTGCAACGCAGCTTCGCTATCCACCGGTAGGGACGCGGCGATGCCGAGCGTCGTCATTTCGGCGTTGCGTGCGGAGTCTTTGAGATTCTGAGCGGACATGAACGAATCCGCACCTTGCTGCAGCGCGCCTTCGATGGGACTCATCAATTGCAGGATGCTGCCGTTGTAGTTGCCGAGCTGTCCAGCGATGAATTGCTGATTGTCGGACGGTGGTTGCACCGTGTGCACCGGAGCAAAAGCCGCTTTCACTCCTGTCAGATCGACATTGGTGTTGTGTGAAACCCACCAGAAAAGACCAGGAATCGGTGCGGTGCTGTTGGTGATCGCAGGTAGGCGGTCTTTCGCGTTCGCGAGTCCGCCATAGGGGATGAATACCGCCTTCTTGGCGACGTTTCGCCAGGTTTCTATGTACGCCTTGGCGTAGCGTTCGCGCACCTGCTTCTTCAGCTCATCGGCTGGCAACTTGCTGCCGCCTTCGCCGAGCACCCACGGTTCAGATCCGAAGTCGGCCTTGTCGATGGCCTTGGACATGAACTCGTAGCCCTTCCTGGTGAACGCATAGCGCACGGGCACATTGCCGATGACGTTCGATGCGGAACCTGGAAGGAACTCGTTAAAGGTCTTAGGACCCTGTTCGCGATCCGCCTTCGCCAGCAGGCCTTGGAAGGCTGCTTCAGCGCCCGAGAATTCGCGCAAGTACGCTTGCGCGCCTGGCACGGAACCATCTGCGACCTTCGAATACGGATTGCCGTTGGCGAGATCGTTGCCGTAGAACATGAACTGCTTCCTGGCGAGTTCCGAGCGATCGTTGCCGATTTCGGATGCTTTGGCGCAGGTCCAGCGGTCATGCAGTACGCGACCGGCGAACTCGCCGTACTTGCGATCCTTCTCGTTCTTAACGCGTTCGTATTCACGAGTGGTTAGAAGATACGATTTCACGTCGTCATAGGCGACATCGAAAGAGTCAGTGGCTTCGGGCTTGCCTTTCGCGCCATACTTGCGCATGTTCGCGATCAACCCTTGTTGCGTGCCGCCAAGCAGGAGTGCTTTGAAGCGATCGTAGTAGCTCTTGCGGACCTCGGGATACATATCGCTGCCGGCGTAGAGTCCGAGGCGCATCATGGTAGGCGCGCCCTGCTCTTCGTACTCGGTCAACTGCAACAATGTCTGGCGCAGGGTTTCGAGCCGCTGCAACTGATCCATCGAAGGTGCTTCGCAGGCCTTCATGTCGGCGCGTACATCGGCCAAGCCTTTTGCCGCCACGATTGCCTGGTCTTCGAGACCCTGGTTCTTGAAGTAAGAAACGACGAGTCCAATGGAATAAAGAGCGAGCAGTCCGGCACCGAGTCCGAGCAGCAGGCGCTGCAAGAAGCTGGTTTTGACGCTCGATCCGCTGGCTCCCATGGCGAGCGTGTCTTTGAGAAGAACGTCGTTGAAAAGATGTCCGAGAAAGAGCCATTGCGGAACGCGGCGGCCCTGTTGTTGTGCGCCTGCGGTGCCTGCCTGCTGCATTTGCGCCTTGAGCATCGCGGCCGAGAACATCTGGGTCGCGGCACCGGCCTGCTTGAAGGCTTCGTCCTGTTTGGATGCGTGCACCACGGGCGCGGAGCTTACGGTGATGGGACGCACACCCGCGAAGTAGAATCCACGGAGAAATGGACTCGCCTTCAACTGGCTGGGGCG
Source organism: uncultured Solibacteraceae bacterium (assembly GCA_964500255.1). Lineage (GTDB taxonomy): Bacteria > Acidobacteriota > Terriglobia > Bryobacterales > Bryobacteraceae > F-183. The sequence goes on from CAZCPL010000354.1 coordinate 2,241, forward strand.
GCAGCAATCCACCATGAACTGCACCATCGATTGCCGCAGCTTGCGAAACTCGCGGGGAAACTCGTAGGGTTGCGGCGTTTTCGACGCATCACCATCGCGCGGAAGCAGAACGCAGCGCTTGTCGGCGAGCGAATAGAAGAGGTCGTCGAATGACTTGTTGAGACGTCGTGTTTCTTCTTCCGCATAGACGCCGGTTTGTTGGTCGCGAATGGGAAGAGTGGATCTAAAGACTTGCGTGGCTTCTTC
>CAZCPL010000354.1:2496-5143 GCA_964500255.1 uncultured Solibacteraceae bacterium
ATTGCGGACGTATTCCTGAAAGAAGGGAATCCTGTCGGTACGTGTGAAGAGAATGTAGACGGGATAGCTGATGCCGAGTCCGTCGGAGATGTCGGAAAGGCGGGCCTGGATGTAGCGGGCGGCTCCGGCGATCTGTTCGGCGGCACCTGGTTTGGCAAAGTTCTCGACGTCGTAACAGAGCAGAACGCCTCGCGGGGCTTGTACGCCCTTGCCAACGAGGGACTTCCATGAGCCGGGCTTCAAGCGGCGAACGAGCGCCTTCCACTTGGCCGGGTCAGCAAAGACTTTTCCTGCGGCTTCGACAAACGTGCTGCCGCGAGCGAACCAGACGTTGATGTGTTGGGTGGAGGCGACGGCATTGCCTTCGCCATAGACTGCGCCAGCAAGCAGTTCGGGTTCGATGCCCGAATAGACGAGCGCGCTGGTTTTGGTGGATCCCTGGTCGCCGACGACAAAGACCATGGGGAGGTTGGCGATCTTGGCACCTTGTGTGGCGCTCGATTGGGAGACGCGCTGATCGGCTTCGTTAATCATGGCGTCGATGGCGGCGTCGCCCGTTGGGGCTGCCGCGCCACCACCACCACCGCCTGCTGCTGCTGCTGCCTCGCCGCCTTCTTCATTCTCTTTCTTCTTGGCGATCCAGACCCAAAGCCCGGCGCCGGTGACTCCGAGGGCACCGAGCATGCCGACGACATAATAGACGTTCGATCCGCCGATGCCATAGACTTGCGCCCAGGCAAAAACGACGGCGAAATACATCAGGAACGCGCCGCCAGCTTTCCATTCGACCTTCATAAGATTAACGGCCCCCCTTTGCGAGATCGGCCAGAGTCGACACGCCCGAGTTCAATAGGAATTTGAAAACACCGAAGAGAATTGCAGTGAGCACCAGACTGCCGATGGCACCCCAGAGTAGGCGTTTGACCCAGGGGTCTGAACTGTCGCGAACGATGTTGTCCAGGGGCAGCACCCAATTGGGAGAAAGTTCATGCGGCGTCTTGCGGATGCGCTGAATCTTGTCGCCAGTTTGTTGGACGATGGCGTAAAGATCGCCTTTGCCACCGAGTGAGTAGCGTCCGGCGAAGCCGAGCAAGAGGCAGAGATAGTAGACCTCGAGGAGGTCGGCGAGCTCATGGGAATCGTTGCGTCCCATGAGGTTGGAGAGGTTCTTAAAGAAGATTTCGCCAGCCATGTGGTGGCCGTAGCGGAGTTCCTGGAGAGGTTGCTTGGGCCAGTCGGCAAAGACAGGCGAGCGTAGGTTGAGGATCGATTCATCGAGAAACGCGATGCTGGCGAAGGTGGCAAGTTCGACGTCTTCCTGCGCGTAGCCTTGCTTTCGTGCGTTGTCGCTCGATTGATCGATTGCGCCGAGCAGTTGCTGGCGGAAGGTAGCGGAATCGCTTACCTGTTGGCGTCCGGTGCGAAGCCGTTCGCCGACGGTGATGAGTTCCTGATAAGCGAGCGCGAGATTTTCCTGGCGTCTGACGCCGAGCGCACCGCTTGTAAATCCTCCGGGTGTCATGTTGTTTGCGAGCCTCTTATTGTTCCAGAATCACGAGTAATTCGATTTCCGGGTTGGGGATTTCGCCCGGGATGTACAGGCCGAGTTTGCGGGTCTTCGAGAGATGGTCCCAGCAAGGTCCGGCTTGAGTCATTGAGAAATATTGCATGTCCACTTTTGCAGGGATCTGGGACGGCGGCACCGATACATGGGTGAGCGACATACCTGGCAGCGCCTGCTGTACGAGACGTGGAATGAATTCTTTGGAGCAGATCTTCACCAGTTTCGGCACGTTGGCGATGACATCGGCCTCGCCGATTTTCGAGCGTATGCCCAAGATCCACCGGGACCGGTTGAAGACGCGCTGATCGGTGCATTCGGCCTCGTAGAAGTATTCAGCTCGTTTCACGAGATCGATGGCCACGAACTGCGTGGGAATGATGATTTCGAGGTGCGAGCGGATGTGATAGTCGAGGTTGGCGAAGCAGTCACTGAGTTTCGAATGATCGTAGGCAGGCATGCTGCGTGGATGCGAGTCGATAGCGAAAGTGCAGAGCGCGCCGCCGAGCTTCAACATCTCTTGATATAGAAGGTCGGGATGGCCGTGGCGGGTGCGATAGATGTGGCGCAGCGGGGCCATGGCGGAATTGATGGTGTGGGTGAGCCAGAAAGCGCCGATTTCGCGAGTAGCGGTCTCGATCCATGTGGAGTTGCGCTTGGAAAATGTGGCCGACTTCTCATCGAGGATTTCCAGCAGGCGTCCGAGCAACGACATGATGCGGTCGCTGGCGGTGACGTCGATGCAGGGCGGGATGAAGTTGGGGTCGTAAACGAATTGTCCCGCGCCGTCGCGAATGATGCGGCCAATGGGCAGCGCGATGAGGTTTTCGAGGCGCTCGGTTTCGAAGACGACGCGAATGTTCTTGCGACCGAGGTGGACGGGCTTTTCGTCGCGTCCGGTGGTTTCGTCGTGAAGGATTTCGGCTTCGGCGGCAAAGCGGACGCCGTTGGTTCCGGGAGGTGTATCGGGAGGGAGGCAGTTGAGGCCATCCTGTTTGCGGGCGGGGATGGCGAGACTGACGATGACGCCGTCGCGGGAGGCGGGGAAGTGGTCGCCGACGGGGCGCGGTTTCGGGAGGGGGTCTG
>CAZCPL010000355.1:0-5110 GCA_964500255.1 uncultured Solibacteraceae bacterium
CCCTCACACCCGAAGCCGAAAAGCGGCTCGGAATTGAAACCGCGTCCGTAACCGAACGAACCGCGAACAACCAATTGAACATCGCCGGTGACGTCATGGCCATTCCTGGAAAATCCATCGTCGTCACCGCCCCAGCCTCGGGAACCGTCGTTCTTTTGAAGAAGACCCTCTCGGTCGGCGAGCCGGTTCGCAGCGGACAAGCCATTCTTCGCCTCACCCCAATGCTCGCGCCGCAACGCGACCTCAAGACCACCTACCAAGCCGACTTGCTTTCTGCCAAGTCGCGCGTCGACGCCGCCACCCTGCAGCTCGAACGCTCCCGGCAGCTATTACGCGACATGGCGGGCAGCCGGCGAAACGTCGAACTCGCCGATCAGGAATTCGGACAAGCCAAGGCGGCCTACGACGCCGCGCAAGTGCGGCTAACCCGCTTGGAAACTCATCCGCTCGATGCCGACGTGGACATGACGATCCCCGCCCCTTCGAATGGAATTCTGCGCCAACTGCTCGCCGCCGAAGGGCAAAATGTCGCCGGCGGAGCCCCGCTCTTCGAAGTCGCCGACTTCAGCCGGGTCTGGCTGCGCGTTCCCGTCTACGCCGGAGACCTGAAGGCTATCGGCTCACAGGACATCGTACTTGTTCGGGACATGGATGGATCAGGTCGCACCCTCGAAGGCCGTCGCGTAAACGCGCCTCCCACCGCTGATCCCTTAGCCGTTACCACCGACCTCTACTACCAACTCGCCAACGACGATCTCCAACTCCGCCCCGGCCAACGTCTCTCCGCCTCCCTTCCGCTGAAGGTCGCTGGACGCAAAGGCTTGCTCGTGCCGTTATCCGCCATTCTCTATGACTACAACGGCGGCACGTGGGTCTACCTCACGGAGAAGCCTCACGTCTATGAGCGCGTCCGGGTCGAACTTGCCGAAACCCTCGGCGCCATGGCCTTTCTCTCCCGCGGCGTTAAACCCGGCCAACAAGTCGTCACTCAGGGTGCCGCCGAGTTATTCGGCACTGAGTTTGGAGCTGGCCATTGAGAGCCCTCATTGCAACAGCTCTCTCGTTGCGATGGATTGTCGTCGGCCTCTCCGTCCTCATGCTCGTCGCCGGATGGCAGGTCATTAAGACCACCCCTCTTGACGTCTTCCCCGAATTCTCACCCATCCTCGTCGAAGTGCAAACCGAAGCCCCCGGGCTTTCCACCACCGAAGTAGAAAGCCTCGTCTCCACCCCCATCGAAAACGCCCTCAATGGGGTGAAGGGCATGAAGACGATGCGCTCCAAATCGGTGCTCGGCTTGTCGTCGGTCGTCCTCATTTTTCAGGACGGCACTGAACTCATGGCCGATCGGCAATTGGTGCAGGAACGGCTCCTCACCCTCACCGGTCAGTTGCCCGCCTTAGCGAAAACACCCGTAATTCTATCGCCGCTCTCCTCCACCAGCCGCGTCTTGAAAATCGGCGTCTGGTCAGACAAACTCTCCCAAACCGAAATGACCACGCTCATCCGCTGGTCCGTGCGTCCCCGCCTCATGTCGATTCCTGGCGTCGCCAACGTCGCCGTCTGGGGGCAGCGCGACCGCCAGGTCCATGTCCTCGTCGACCCCGAACGCTTAAGAGACTATCGCCTTACCCTCGCCGAAGTCATCCGCGTCACCCAGGACGCGACCATGCCCGCCGCCGGTGGGTTTGTCGAGACACCGAATCAGCGCCTCTCCGTCACCCACATGCCCGCGGTCCGGACGGCGGAAGACCTTAAAAGCGTTCCCGTCGCCTTCCGGAACGGAGCGCCGATTCTCCTCGATAAAGTCGCCGCCATCACCGAAGGCCACCAAGCCCCCATCGGTGACGCGGTCATCAACGATCGGCCCGGATTGCTGCTCATTGTCGAAAAACAACTCGGCGCCAACACCCTGGAAGTCACCCGCAACGTCGAAAAGGCGATCGACCAACTCCGCCCCGGATTGAAAGACCTGCAGCTCGATTCCACCATCTTCCGGCCCGCGACTTTCATTGAGATGTCCCTCAGCAACCTGCAGAACTCGCTGCTCTGGGGCTGCGCGCTAGTCGCCATCATTCTCATCCTCTTTCTCTTTGAATGGAGAACCGCCCTCATTAGCTTGACGGCTATTCCGCTCTCCCTCGTCGCCGCCGCGCTCATTCTCTATTGGCGTGGGAGCACGCTCAATACGATGGTCATCGCCGGACTCGCGATCGCCTTGGGTGAAGTAGTCGATGACGCCATCATCGACGTGGAAAACGTCTTACGGCGATTGCGGCTCAATCATGCCTTGCCAGACCCTCTGCCTGCTTGGAAGGTCGTCCTGGAAGCCTCGCTGGAAGTTCGCAGCGCGGTCGTCTACGCCACCATCATCGTCGTTCTCGTCTTCTTGCCCGTGTTCTTTCTCGATGGGCTCGCCGGAACATTTTTCCGGCCTCTTGCTCTCTCCTATATTCTTGCGGTTACGGCTTCGCTTGCCGTCGCCCTCATCGTTACGCCTGCTCTTTGCCTGATTCTGCTGCCGAAAGTCAGCCGTTCCAAAAACCATGGCGAAACACGTCTCGTGCTCTGGCTGAAGGGAACCTACCGGCGTATCCTGCCCTCGCTTCTCGCCCGTCCTCGCACCATCTCCGTCGTGCTGGTTGCGATCTTTGCCGTCACCGGCGTCGCCGTCACCTTTCTCGGCGAAGAATTCCTTCCGCAGTTTCAGGAGTATGACTTCCTCATGCACTGGGTGGAAAAACCCGGTACCTCTTTGCAGGCCATGCAGCGCATTACCGTTCGCGCGAGCCGGGAACTGCGCGCCATTCCAGGCGTCCGCAACTTCGGTTCGCACATTGGACGAGCGGAAGTCGCCGACGAAGTCGTCGGACCGAATTTCACCGAATTGTGGATCAGTCTCGACCCCAAGGTCGCCTATGCGCCTACTATCGCCAAAATCCAAGAGGTCGTCGACGGGTATCCCGGCTTAACGCGCGATCTCCTCACCTATCTCAAGGAGCGGATCAAGGAAGTTCTTTCCGGCGGCAACGGAGCGATCGTGGTTCGTCTTTATGGCCCCAATCTCGCCGTGTTGCGACTCAAGGCCGGAGAAGTGAGAGATACCATTAACGGCATCCAGGGAGTAGCCAATCTTCAAGTCGAGCAACAGGTGGAAGTCCCGCAGATTGAAATCCGTCTCCGCCCGGACGCCGCCCAACGTTTCGGTCTAACTGCCGGAGACGTTCGCCGCGCGGCCATGACGCTTGTTCGCGGGACCAAGGTCGGTGAAATCTACGAGGACCAGCGCATTTTCGATGTTGCCGTCTGGAGCTCCGAAAAATCACGAAGCGATATTAACAGTCTCGGTAGCCTGCTGATTGACGCACCGTTGGGAGGCAAAATTCCGCTCCGGGACGTGGCCGAATTGCGCATCGCGCCGACGCCTAATATCATTCAGCACGAGAACGCCAGCCGTAAGATCGATATCTCGTGTAACGTGAAGGGCCGTGACCTTGGAAGCGTAGCGCGGGAGATTGATGAGCGCGTCCGCGCCATGTCGTTCGACGCCGGTTATCACACGGAACTTCTGGGCGAGTATGCGGCCCGTCAAGCCGGCCAGCAGCGGTTACTCGCTCTCTCGGCGCTTTCTCTGATTGGGATTCTGATGGTACTGTTCACCGACTTCCGTTCGGTGCGTTTAACGACCCTGGTCTTCATCAGCCTGCCCTTCGCTTTGGTCGGCGGTGTGGTCAGCGTTCTCTTCACAGGGGGCGTGCTCTCCATCGGGTCGCTGGTCGGTTTCGTGACGGTGCTCGGTATTGCCGCTCGCAACGGCGTAATGCTGGTCAGCCACTACCGCCATCTCGAAGAATCGGAGGGTCAAACCTTCGGCCAGGAAATGATCATGCGTGGCGCTGAAGAACGCTTGGTACCGATTCTGATGACCGCGACCGCAACCGCGCTTGCGCTTCTGCCAATCGCTCTGGGAGGCAACAAGCCGGGCCAGGAGATCGAGCATCCAATGGCCGTCGTGATCTTGGGCGGCCTTGCTACCTCGACCATACTCAATCTTTTCGTTTTGCCTGTTTTAAGTCTTAGGTTTGCGAAGTTCACAAAAAGTAATTTAGTCGGGGATGAGTGAAAGCACGTCGGACTGAAAATTGTTGGCGTTCGCGGTCAAAACGGCGGTGATCGCGCGAGTCGGCGGGTGGTCTGCGGCGCTAATCCCTCGATTGATCCGGTGGTTGGGCGATAGATCGGACGAGATATAGGACACGGCGCAAGCAGTAAACAGCCGGGAACCGGAATGGATAAACCAGAGGTTGCCGCAGGATTCCGTGGTAGCGGTCGCCAGCGGATTGAGCAAGGTACCGTTGATCGTCCAGCGTTCGATCGACGCGGCCGAGGAGGCGAGCGTCGTGGCGTCGGGAGACAACTGTACAACCGAAGTCGGCAGCGCCGGGGGAAGTGGAGCGATCGCGCGGTTGGCGAGGTTCAGACGGATCGGCGTGCCGCGATTCGCGGAAGGATAGGCGAAAAGGATGCTTCGGGGGCTGAAGACAAGAGTAGCCACTTCCAGCGGGACGGGGAGGAATGCTTCGACTGTCGCGGTTTGAAGGTTGACGAGGGAAATCCCGGCATCGTGGCCTACGGCGGCGAAGAGGCCATCGGGACGAAGGGCGATGGACGTGGTCGGGCGAGCGAGAGCAAGCGATTGGTCGGCGCGGGTGAGAGGGGCAAACAGGTGGAGAGAATTGGGCGGTCGCTTGTGAGAACGAGGCGGTCAAGGGAGCGAGAATACGCAGACTGCGAGACGCGATAGGGAAATGGTGTCGGGCGATACTGCCCGCGCGGCGGGCTGGGTTGGAATTCGGCGCGACGTGGGCGAGTAGTGTGCTTCCTCCGGTGGCGACAAGGGGACTGATGAGCGTGATCCATGGATCTGCGGAGGTCGGGAGATAGACGCACGGACTTGGCCCGAGAATTCCTATGTTGAGGAGCCCCCCGTTCGACTCAAGAGTACGGATGAGGAAGGTCAGCGCGGCGTCATTGTCACTAGTATAGCGTTTCAGTAAAACGTATCCATAGTGATTTGTTTTTTGATAGACTCGTTGTATGGCGAGTTACT
>CAZCPL010000356.1:0-3849 GCA_964500255.1 uncultured Solibacteraceae bacterium
CTCCTTGCCAGGAGTTGTTGTCGGCCGTATCGGCACGGGCATTGCCGCGCCCATGCAACGGCATCACGATCAACTCGCGACGGCCGTCACCGTCGACATCGCCCCAGCGCATGCGATGCAGCGTCGGCTCTTCGCCGATCGCGTGTACCTGCCAGTTGTCTTTCGATCCTACCCATTGCAGGCTACCTCCAGCCTTGGTGTTGGTCGGTTGCCAGTCCGCTCCCAGAGCAAGATCGGGCTTGCCGTCACCGTCGATATCGTTGACGGCGAAGCAGACGTTGTCCTTCTTGGTGACGCCGTCGAGGATCACGTGTTTGGTCCACGAGGGATTTTCGAACCAGACCGCCTGCGTCTGATTGATCGCGACAATATCGGGCTTCTTGTCGCCGTTCATGTCCTCAATCGTGACCGCGTAGCCGATGCCGAACTTCTGCTGGATCTCTTCCGCGCGGAACTTCATCTGTGCGTTCGCCAGTGCGCCGACCATCAGAAACACCACTAGTGCACGGCGCATAATATCGCGAGCGCCTCCTGTGCTGACCCTCTCGAAACCCGCGGCTACGAAGCTCTGTGGCAATCCGGTCCAGGCAAAGGTATCCGGCATCGCACCCTTCTTCGGCCGCGTCGGATAGCCCTCGATCATGGTGCCGCCGTTGGCTTTGACAAAGTCCGCGGCGGCGTTGAGTAGCCCTGCGGCAACTCCTTTGCGGCGCATATCCTTGCGGACAAAGAAGCAGGTGACCGCCCACACTGGATGATCGTCGACCGCTTGCAGCGATGTCGTGCGAGTGAAGTAGTCGTACTCGGCGCGCGGAGCGACGGCGCACCAGCCGACCGGTTCGCCTTCGTCCGAATAGGCCAACACCCCGGGTGCCGGACCCTCGCGTTTACACACGACTTCTTCGAGCCGCTTCTTATTGACATCGCCCTTGCCGGCCTGAAAATCCTGATTGGGAATCCGCCAGAACATGCACCAACAGCCGCCGCAAGCGCCGCGATTTCCGAAAAGGGTTACGAGGTCAGCCCAGCGGTCTGGCGTCGCCGGATGGTATTGCATCAACGTCCCGTCCAGCAGGGTGAGCGTTTTTCGAGAAAGGCGCCGATGCCTTCCTGCGCGTCTTGAGCCAACGAATTCATGGTCATCACTTCTTTCGCGTACGCATACGCCTTGGGTTGATCGAGATCGATCTGTGAGTAGAATGCCTGTTTTCCAATGCCGAGAACGAGGTCGCTCGCGGATGCGATTTCAGAGGCCAGTTTGCGGGTTTCGGATTCGAGTTGCGCAGCGGGGACAACACGATTCACCAGCCCCCAATCGGCGGCGGTGGCGGAGTCGATCAGCTTACCGGTAAGCAGCATTTCCATCGCCCGCTTACGTCCAATGGCGCGTGTGAGCGCGACCATAGGTGTGGTGCAAAAGAGCCCGATGCGGACGCCGGGTGTGGCGAAAGCCGCATTTTCACTCGCGATGGCAAGGTCGCAGGAACAGACAAGTTGGCATCCGGCGGCGGTGGCGACGCCGTGCACTTGCGCGATCACGGGTTGTGGAACCGATTGAATGGTTTGCATCAACTGCGAGCAGACATCGAAGATTTCGCGATAGTCATGGATGTTGCGTCCGGTCATTTCACCGAGGTCGTGACCCGAGCAAAACACCTTTCCAGCGCCCGCCAAAATCACCGCGCGGACATCGCGCGACAGACCTCTGAGGCAGGCGATGAGTTCGTGCATCAAGTCAAGCGAGAGCGCGTTGCGGCGCTCCGGACGGTTGAGCGTTACGGTGGCGATGGCTGCGTCGATGTCCAATTTAACAAGCTGCATGATGCTTTACGACCTTTTTACAGAATGGCACGCCAAGCTCCAGTATGCTTTGAACTAGAGAGATTTATGAAGCTCACCTTAGTACTATCGGCTGTTTTTGTGATTTGCTCTTATGGGCAAGTAGGCGAAAGGCGCGAACGGGGTGCTGGAGGGCCCGGCGGCATGCGGATGTCGCCCTCGATACGGATCCTGGACACCGACCGGGATGGCGTGATTTCGGCTGGGGAGATACAGCAGGCATCCACGAAGTTTGCGGCGATGGATCGCAATGGTGACGGCAAGATCACTGAGGATGAAGTGCGTCCGCAGGGTGGACCTCCCCGAGGTGACGGGCGTGGTGGCGAGTCGATTGGCATGTCACCCGAAGACACCGTCAATACGCTGATGCAGTTCGACAAGAACAAAGACGGCAAGCTGACCAAAGAAGAAGTTCCAGAGCGCATGCAAGGCATCTTTGCCCGCAACGATGGAAACCAAGACGGCGTGCTGACGCGCGAAGAGTTGGTGCAGGGTGCAACGAAGCAGTCCCAGGCTTCCGAGCGCGCGGAGGGTGGACGCCGAGGCGGCGGCATGATGAAGATGGATCCGGTCTTTTCGGCTCTCGATACCGATCGGAACGGTGAAATCTCGGAGGCGGAATGGAAGAATGCTTCCAAGGCTCTTGCGAAGCTCGACAAGAATTCCGACGGCCAACTCACGGCCGATGAAGTTCGTCCCAACTTTCCCGGTGGTGGTCCAGGTGGTGGACGCCGCGGTGGCGATCACGACGATCACGAGTAATTGAACCATGACATCTCTTTTATTTGCTCTGGCTCTGGCCGGAGTTCTACCCACAACCACGCCCAAAACTCCTTTCGAGTTTCATCACGAGAACGTGATGGGCACCTCTTTGACTTTGAAGATCCATGCGGATTCGAGTGCCGATGCCGATCGCGCGGAAGCGGCGGCCCTTGCGGAAATCGATCGTTTGGCAAAGATCCTCAGTTGTTATGACCCGCAGAGCGAGGTCGGCCGCTTTCTGCGAACGCGCGATCAGGCTGTGCCGGTTTTCGCCGAACTTCGCGAAGTGCTCTCGCTATTCGATCAATGGCGCACGCGCAGCAACGGCGCACTGAATGCCGCGGCGGAAACGATCTCGCGCGCTTGAAAACTCGCTGCACAGCGCGGCTCAATTCCGACAGCTGCGGAACTCACTGCCGCAGTTGCCAAGGTCCGCGAACCGCATTGAGTTCAACGAGACGACTATGGGATTCGCGGCGATTCTCAACGATCTACACAAGGGCCGCGATACCGGACGTGTGTGGTCCGCGGTGATCGATCTGTCAGCGATTCTGATGGTGCTGGTGTCGCTGTCGGGCATGGTGCTGATTATCTTTCTGCACAAGCGGCTTGTCTCCGGGCTCGTTTCCGTCGTTGCCGGTGCGATTGTGAGTTATTTGCTGTATCGGTTCTGGGTACCGTAGTTCGGTGACGCCAGGCGAACCAGGGATCCATACGAGGTCCTCCAGCACCTGCATCTGGTCGGAGGTCCGCCCCGATTGCCGAACTGCGGCCATGATCTGTCCGCGATGGTTCGTCGAAACGGGCGGTTTTCGCAAACTGCCTCTTGCAGTGAAACAGGTGTCCTAAGCAGATTGTCGTTGACCTGAGCGTTTCCGCGGAACCATTCGAGAAGAAAGTCGATGTTCGCTGGATTCATCGGTGAAGTGCTGTTTGAAACGATATACTCACTGGTGATGGTTCGAATCACCTTATGTCTGCTGGCGGCGCTTCCTGTCGTCGCACAAGTCAAGATCACCAGGGAAACCGGCAAGATCCAAGTGGAAATCGACGGCAAGCCGTTCACCGATTTCTATGTGGGTGCAGAGGCTCCCAAGCCCTATCTCCACCCGCTGCGCTCGGCCTCCGGCAAGATCGTGACGCGGCGCTGGCCGCAGGAACAGAACACCGGCGAGGCCACCGATCACCCCCATCATCGAGGGGTTTTCTTCGGCCATCAGGACGTCAACAAGTTCAACTTCTGGGCCA
>CAZCPL010000356.1:3859-5084 GCA_964500255.1 uncultured Solibacteraceae bacterium
GGCCAATGAGCCCGCTGGACGCGCAAACAATCTGGGCAAGATTGTTTTAAAGGAAATCACCCAGGCAAAGGGCGGCAAGCGGTCCGGAACCATTGTCACGACGTTCGATTGGAACGATCCCACAGGCAAATTGGTGCTCACCGAGAAGCGCACCATGACCTTCTATGCGGGCGGCGATAAGCGCATCGTCGATTTCGACTTTCTCCTGATCCCCAACGGCAAGGTTGTCTTCGGCGACGAGAAAGACGGCTTGTTCGCAGTCCGTGTCCACAAGGGATTGCAGGAAGAGAAGAGCATCGGACGCATGGTGAACGCCGAAGGTGCGGAAACCGAGAAGCAGGTTTGGGGCAAGCCCTCGAATTGGGTGGACTTCCAAGGTAAAGTCGAAGACGAGGCGATGGGCCTCGCGATCTTCGATCATCCTGAGAATCCGCGGCACCCGACGCGTTGGCACGCGCGCGGTTACGGCCTGTTTTCGGTAAATCCTTTCTGCCTCGCTGCGTTCACCAACGATAAGACACAGAACGGCGATTATGTTTTAGAGGCCGGCAAGACTCTGCGGCTGCGGTATCGAATGGTGATCCATCCGGGTGACGCCAAGAGCGCCAATGTCGCGGGCATGTACCGGCAATACGAGTCCCTAAAAAAATGAAGAAATCGATCCTGATCTTTCTGGCTTTCGCCCTCATCGCCGCGACCGCGGGATGGTTGATCGCTCAGCCTGCGGTTCCCGCTGCGCCTGCCGTGGCGTTAACCGCCAATGAGATGATCGAGGCTTTCAAGCTGGTTGAAGTCTCGTCTGTTGCCGACGCGATGGAACAGCTCTACGGGCAAAAGGCGTACATGAAACACGACATGCGGCCCATCTTCATGACCAAATTCGCCGGGCCTGCGGTGACGGTGACGATGAAGAAAGAAGAGCACAAAGATGGCTCCGCAGCCTCGGAAGGGATGCTGGATGCGATCGATCAGGCTCCCCCTGGTTCCGTGTATGTGATGGCGCTGGAAGGTAACGAGGACATCGCGGGAATCGGCGGCATCATGGGCACCGCAATGAAGTATAGGGGGCTGGCTGGCGCGATCATCGATGGCCCTGTGCGGGATATTCCTCAGTTGCGCAAGTTGCAATTTCCTGTATTTTCGCGCGGGGTTTCTCCAGGCACTTCGGTGAACCACTATCGCTTTGCCGGCGTGAATGTTCCGGTGGAATGCGCGGGCGTAAAGG
>CAZCPL010000357.1:0-1720 GCA_964500255.1 uncultured Solibacteraceae bacterium
ATCTTTTCCGCGGGGAAAGCCGCGGTCACGACACCCAGGCTGATGTAGTCGGTGATGCGGCTCCCGGAAGGCAACATCGCCGGAGTGCGCGCCATCACGCTCCTCCGGCGCGCTGTCCGGATGGCGAGGAGGCGACTGCTGCGTACTCAAACCGTCCGCGAATTGCTGCGTTGAAAAATCGTCCCTTGGATGGCGCGTCGAGCAAGCCTTCGTAAACCGCTTGAGGTACATGAAGGTATTGGTAGATGGCCCCCGAGCGAAACTCCAACTCCAGGAGTTCGCGCGCCTCGTCGTAGCCCAACGCCTGAAGAGTGGTCGAGTCCACTGTCGTTTTGTTCAAGAAGAACCTCCCTGAGAGGCTGGCCTCTAAAACAGACTAACACGGAAATGTTCTTAAGTGACGTGTATTGGATCTAGGCGCAGACGGGCACTAGGCTCTTCACATGGCGAAAGGGCGAGATGCCGAAGCACCTCGCCCTTTTCGCGGATTTCGGTAGATACCGAGCTTAGCTGCCCTGAGACGCCGAGGCGGTCATGACACTCGCGACCTTCGAGAAGATCTGCGAGATGCTGGTCGCAACGCCGGGCATGATGGCGCCAGCGGCGACGGCGACGAAGCCAGCCATCAACGCGTATTCAATAAGATCCTGACCACGGGTGTCTTTCCAGATCCGCAGCTTCCAAACGAGATTCGTGAAACGATTCATTGCTTTGTTCTCCTCTCCCGCACAACTGGTTGTATCGGGTTCTATTGAAAATTTATCATTGGCGCGGGTTGGAACCAATCAGGCGAAACCCTAAAACCTTACTTGGAAATACCTCGTATCGATTGGGGGCGATAGACCGATGGTCCTAGATGAGCGACACAACTAGTTTCTTTTGAATACTTTAGCTCAAACTGGGCTCCGTCAACGCAAAATGGGCGCGACCTCTTACGAGATCACGCCCACTTGCAGTTGTGACGGGAGGAGCTTAGCTGCCCTGCGATGCCGAAGCGGTCATGACGCTCGCGACCTTCGAGAAGATCTGCGAGATGCTGGTCGCAACGCCGGGCATGATGGCGCCCGCGGCAACGGCAACGAAGCCGGCCATCAAGGCATATTCGATAAGGTCCTGACCGCGGGTATCTTTCCAGATGCGCAGCTTCCAGACGAGGTTGGTAAAACGATTCATGTTCATTCTCCTAAATTGTATTGGTTGGTTTGTAATCGTTCGCTGCGGATGAATGAGGCTCAGAGACCCTCATTCATTCGGAGCGCGATCAAGTTGAGCGACGAGATTGCTAACTACCCTGGGACGCGGACGCCGTCATCACACTGGCCACCCTCGAGAAGATCCGCGAGATGCTGGTGGCGACACCTGGCATGATCGCTCCGGCAGCCACGGCGACAAAGCCAGCCATCAAAGCATATTCGATGAGATCCTGGCCACGCGTATCTGTCCAGATACGGAGTTTCCAAACGATATTGGTAAGACGATTCATACTATTGTGGAATTCCTTTTTTCGTAGACTGTGCCGCCTGGCCAGCTTCGATGTTTGAGCCGCACCCTCAAAGCGCGCGGCCCAATAGACAATTCGGTGAGTTTAGCTGCCCTGCGCCGCGGACGCGGTCATGACGCTGGCGACCTTCGAAAAGATCTGCGAGATGCTCGTGGCGACGCCCGGCATGATGGCGCCCGCGGCAACAGCCACGAAACCGGCCATCAAGGCGTATTCGAT
>CAZCPL010000357.1:1730-5069 GCA_964500255.1 uncultured Solibacteraceae bacterium
GGTCCTGACCGCGGGTGTCTTTCCAGATCCGCAACTGCCATACGAGGTTGGTAAAACGATTCATTTTGCTCTTTCTCCTATCCCGCAACAATCATGTGTCTTGGGTCTATTGAAAAGTTATCATCCATCGGTTTTTGATGAAATCAGCGGAAACCCTAGAACGCACTTGGAATTCCTTGACAACAGCCCCCGCCAGGGGCTACGAACCCGTCAGACCCAATCACACCCTTAGGAAACGATGGGAATACCCCAGCCGGACACGATGCTAGCTCATTCTTTTCTTTCAACACTTTGCAACCCAGGAGCACCAGCGCCACAGTACTCTCATCGTACTCAGTTTCACTAAATTTGAGGACAAACTTTTCTCAGACGTTTCTGAGAGGACGGTCTCTACAGAATTCCAATGAGTTTCAGGCCAAGTCTTGCCAAATTAGCTTTGAGCAGGCCTGCCGTGCAATCGACGTTTACGGTACCAGCGCGGTGGCGACGAAAACCTTGTGGCTCGGACGCACCCGGCCAGCACATTCTGACCACGGGCAGTGCCAGCGTCGCGCAGGAACCTCATCCGCGTTCTTTGTAGATTCAGTATAAAGAATCAATGACTAACGGTAGAATGACCTTGCTTCGAAAACTAATTTGGACAGCACTGGTCCGTCAGGAGGTGGGTACGGAGAATGAGAGACGGGAATTTACGCCACGACGGGCAGCGTGCGGAACCTGGGACGCAGAGAAGGATCCGCCGTTTGAAGACGGGTGGTGCAGTAGATCTTGGTTCCGTGGCCGGGTTCGCTTTCGAGCCAAATCCTTCCGCCTGTAAGCTTGGCGATCTTCGCGGCAATGGGCAGACCCAAGCCGGATCCGGCAGCGTCTGACCCCACTGTGCCCCGGGAAAAGGCATGGAAAATCGACTCGTGGTATTCGTGAGCGATACCGCAACCGGTATCGGTGATAACAAACAGGATGCAGGCGTCGCGTCCCTGCCAGGAATCGAGCCGAATATCCACCGCGACCTCACCCTCTGAAGTGAACTTAATCGCGTTACTGACAACATTCGTCAGCAACTGCTGCAATCGCCAAGCGTCACCTTCCACCTTGCGCGGTACTTCTTCGTCGATGTGCGCACGAAAAACAAGGCCTTTCGCATCCGCCGCTGGTTTGAGCGACTTAAGGGCCATCCCGACCACTTCCTGAATATGAAAGACGTCGACTTCCAGTTCGATTTCACCGGATTCGAGCCTGGCGTAGTCGTGCAGATCGCTCACACGGTGCAAGAGCGAATCGGCCGAAAACTTCACATTGCGCAGTTGATGGACGGGTTCCGCGGGGAGTTCCGAATCGAGAAGGCCTGCGGAAAGCCCGATAATGTCATACAACGGCTGCCGGATTTCTTCGGTGACCTTGGCCAGAAGTTCGCTTTTGGCGCGATTGGCGTACTCGGCTTCTGCCTTGGCACCTTCCAGCTCAGAGGCACGCGTTTTGAGAAGTTCGCTGTCTACCGCATTCTTCCAATAGCTGATATGCGCCGTATTGCCTTGCTCAAGCATATAAAGCAGGAAGACAGCCAACATTACGGCGACCGCTGGCTGGGCATCCTGGATCAGAAACAGCTCTCCAAGAATTCCAGGCAACATCGCCGCGATGAGATAAAACCGCATGCTCACTAGATGAGGCGCCAGAATCGACACGGCAGCCGGGCAGGATCCTGCCAGCCACAAAACGCTAAGCAAGCCCTCAATCCCCTTGTGTCCATAGAGATAGAAGGTAACCGGAACGAAAGATCCCCAAGCTAGGCCAGTTAGACTGAAAACGATTGTCACCAGATACCGCCAGCTTCCGGTCTCGAAACGACTGCGATGCAGGGCCAACACAAGACGGGCTGCCGTCAACAGTACGATTGTGACCGTAAAGATTGTCAGGACAACCGAATGTTCGCTGGCGTAATTCGTGGCAAAGGCCAGAATTGGCAAGAAGCCCAAACTGGTCCAAATGCCTGGCGTGGCCCTTTGGGCGAGGTCCTGATCAGCTTGCAAGAGCAAACTGGGTTTGGCCACGGCTTTGGAGCCTACGAGAAATTGGAATGACGCGGCGGACATACTGCCTTTTCAGGTTATCGGCCAGAGTTGGCATCTGCCTTAGACCTGTCATAGACATACGACGAATAATGTTTTAGGCCATGCATCCAACTCAGACAAGCCTGCCGCCAAATACCGAGCATCGGGCTCTCGATCTCAGCAGCAGCGAACGCATGGCGATGGAGGCGCTACGGCAATGGACTTATTCACCGGCTACAGTCTCCAAACCGCGCAAGCTGGTGAATTTGGAGATCGGCAAAGTGTTCCATCCAATACCACCGCCTCACACCCCAAGCCAAGCGCCACTTCCATCGAAGCGGCAGACCATCAGGACGCCATCCATCAGGACGCCATCCGGCAGGACGCCATCCGGCAGGACGCCATCCGGCAGGACGCCATCCGGAAACATTTTTGCCGCGAGGGTGGATGCGCGCGGCGCATTGGCTAAGACTCGATCACGCCGTTTTCGTCTTCCTCCGCGGCCCCATCATGCCTGTGTTCGTGGAACACCGGCTTCATTCCCTTCAACTCCAGCCGCCGGTCGAGTGCGGTCTTGACGATGTCGGTTTCCTCGCTCGTCAAACCCTTGGCGACTTTATCGACCTTCTTCAAGATCGCTTTAACGCCCATGCGATCTTTGGGTCCGGGAACGATGAGCGCGTAGTTGAACAGCGCCGGAACCCGCAACGGATCGAATTGCATATACTTCTCAAGCCGTTGCACATCGGACACGATGCCCAGGTATCCAACGCCGAAGATCGCCTGTTCGCAGACCTCGACATCCGGATCGTCCAAGTGGAACTGCATGAAGCTGGCGTAAGACTGATCCATCGAACGCCACATCGCCTTGAGCACATGCTTCCGCTCAGAAACGATTTCATACAATTCCTTGGCGCGATCTTTCATCTCTTCGCTGCCCTCGGTTGCAGTGGACAGTGCGACCAACGCTCCGGAACGCTCCATGGGCGAACGCGACGCATCGTTGAGCACAGCCTTCAAATCATTGAGCAGCGTCTCATCTTCCGGAATGAGCGAAGACACCGCTTCCCAGGCACGCCCGCGGACGTTCGGATCGGGATCCGACTGCGCCAACGCGCGAACCTTCGGCGAGACGGTAGGATCGTCGACATCGTCCGGCGAAAGCGATTCGAGAGCTTCAGCCCGATAGTCCGGGTCAGCACTCGCCAGCAACTGCGCAACGTCATCCAGCGGAAGAATATCGAAATCGGGACCCAGCTTCGGATCGAAGAACTCGTCGATATCCGGA
>CAZCPL010000358.1:0-4775 GCA_964500255.1 uncultured Solibacteraceae bacterium
AGGCAGAGCCGCGAGATCCGCTGTTGGCGGATCGCATCCACAATGCGATGGGAAAGTTGCCGGAAAAGACGCGATTGATGATGATCATGCGGTTTCAGGAAGAGATGGAACCCGGCGAGATTGCCGAGAGTATGAAAGTGCCGGTGGGCACGGTGAAGAGCACCATCCATCGTGGTTTGGAACAATTGCGCCGTCGCTTGACGGGCACGGTGATGCAAAAGGGAAAATCATGGATCAGTTTGAGAACGATCTAAAACAGGCGTTGCGGCAAGTGGATCCTCCGGCGGGCTTTGAGCAGCGTGTGCTCGCCCGGCTGGCGCGGGAATCCGCTGCGACAAGACAGCCCTCACGATTTACGGCCTGGGCCACGGCCGCGGGCTTGGCGTTCGCATCGCTTGGCGGCGTCGCGATTTATCAACAGCAACAGCAGCGCAGGGCGATGGAAGCTCGCGATCAACTGCTGCTTGCGTTGCGTGTCACCAGTGAAAAGCTGGATGTCGTCCGCAGCCGTATCAACCATAGCTCCGCAAGCGATTCAGGCTTGCATTCCAATGAGTGAGATCCCTTCATGAAACTCCTTTCTCTTGTTCTCTGCGCTTCGCTGACCCTTTCTGCGCAGTCACTCGATCTGCGTCATCTCGACCGGCTGGCCGAGAAGACCGGTGAGGTCGTCAATGTGACTTTGGATGAGGGGCTGATCCGCCTGGCGGCTTCGTTTCTGAAGGGTGGCGGCGAGGATCTGCGCGAGGTGCGTAACATCCTGCCAGGGTTGAAAGGCATCTACGTCCGCAGCTACAACTTCGAGACAGCCAATGCCTATTCCGCAGCGGACGTGGAGAAAATCGAACAACAGTTAAAGGGTTGGTCGACGATTGTCGAAGTGCGCAGCGGGCGCAAGGGCGAACACTCGAAGGTCATGTTAAAACCCGGCCAGGGAATCGTGGTGTTGAATTCCGGTCCGCGAGAGCTGACCGTGGTGAACATCGAAGGATCGATTACCATGGAGCAACTTGAGAAACTGGGCGGACACTTGGGCATCCCCGAGGTGGACGTGAAAAAGAACAAGTCCTCTTCGAAAGTGAAAGACGAAGAGTAGTTACGAAGTTCGGTAGCTATTGAGGAACCAGCGACACAACGCATGTTTTTGGGCCAAGCTTGGATTTCATGCGACGTAGAAAATCCTAAAGGCGAGACGAACACGGAATAACTGGCCGGCGAAATGGACCGGGGAGGCAGGCAATACTTGCCGGCCCCTATTGAGGAAGCCCCGGCCTTGGTCGGCTAGCGATTCGCAGGCTCCAGCAGTTTCGTATACAGCGCCGCTCCCGAAATATCCCGCAACACCACCCGCATCGCCTGAGACTTCGCTTCAACCTGTACGTCGCCGAAGAACTGATAACCCGCGGACGGCGGCAGATTTCCCTGCCCCTTCGGTGGATGCTTCGCAAACACCATCTCAGGGCCAAACGTGTTTTCCAGCGTCCCAGGTCCGAATGACCCCGCGTGCAGCGGCCCGGAAACAAACTCCCAAAATGGATCGAAATCCTTGAACTGAGCACGTTCCGGAGAGTAGCGATGCGCCGCCGTATAGTGGACATCCGCCGTGAACCAAACCGTGTTGCGAATGCGATTGTCTTTGATGAACTTCAACAATCGCGCGGTTTCCAACTCGCGGCCAAACGCCGGACCATCGCCATTGGCGATCGCCTCAAACCGCGTCCGCCCCTGCGGATCCTTGCCATCTGGAACCAACAACCCAATTGGCATATCCGCTGCGATCACTTTCCAAACAGCCTTCGATTCGCGCAGCGCCCCTTGGAACCACTCCATCTGCCGCGCACCCAGAAAGTCCGTCTCCGCGCTCTCGGACTCCTGCCGGTTAAAAGTGTTCGGTCCGCGAAACGACCGCATATCCAACACAAAAACATCCACCAAAGGACCATAGCTCACGCGCCGATGGATCCTGCCACCATCGAACGGAATCGGCGAGTATTCGCGAAACGCCTGGCGTGCGCGAGCCGACAGCACCCGGATGTCTTTCTCCGTATAGCGCGCATTCGCTGTCAGATCCGTACTCGATGACCAGTTGTTGAGCACCTCGTGATCGTCCCACTGCCAAACCTGCGGGATATCGGCAAGAAACTTGCGGAAGTGACCATCCAGCAGGTTGTACTTGTACGCGCCGCGGAACTCAGCCAGCGTCTCCGCAACCTTACTCTTTTCGGGCGTCACCAGATTCCGCCAGATCGTGCCATCGGTAAGCTTCACTTCCGCCTCTACCGGAACATCGGCATAGATGGTGTCACCGCTATGGATGAAGAAATCAGGACTGGCTTGGCGAACCGCTTCGAAGCCGCGCATCCCGCCCCAATCGGGATTGATGCCGTAGCCTTGCCCGGCTACATCGCCAGACCACGCGAATCGCACATCCCGCGAACTCTTGCGCGAAGGTGTCCGCAACTGCCCGCGAACCGGCTCGCTGAGCGTCTTGCCGTCTTCGAATTGGACATCGTAAAAGACTGTCTGGCCTTCTGGCAGACCCTTCAAAATCAGCTTCGACGTGAAATCCGTCGAGCCCTCGCACAAAGATCCGCGCACGAGACGCTTCGAACCGTTCTCTGTCGTTCCCCAACGCACGAGCATCTTTGCCGCGCGATCGCCGCGAGCCCAGATCAGCGCGCGATCGTAGGTGACATCGCCCGAAGTCACCGCTTCCACATTCGGACGCCCGGCACCACGTACGAAGGCTGGTCCCGCGGCGGCAAGTAGTAGCCCGCGACGCGTGATCATGCGCGGTTCAATTCGGTAAACAGAGCCTTGTACCAGCGCAGAAAGCGTTCCGGTTCGGTGCTGGCGGTGCATTCGCAGAGCAGATAGCGTTCGTACTTCGACTTGCGCAACAGCGTGAACAACTCACGCCACGGATAGTTCGAAGAAAGTTCATTGATATGGACGTTCTTGACCCACGGTCGCAGCAATTCAAAGCTCTTGGCGATGCTGCCGTTTTCGACATCGGTCGGATTCGAGTTCCAGCAAAGCCCCACATTGTCATGCTTGGTCGCACGCATAATGGCCGCCATGTTCGTCGGAACCTGCGTGATCGCGCCATGCACTTCCACCCAGATTTCGACGCCTTTGCCCACGCCAAAATCGCCCAGCTCTTTGAGGCATGCCGCGATGTTCGCCACCGTCTGCTGCGGCGTGACTTCTTTGGGAAATCCATTGGGGCGCACCTTGATACCCCAGGCATTGGTGTCGTGGGCGAGATCGATCCAGGTCTTGCCGATCTCAACATTCTTCTTTCGCACCGCGGGGTCGGGCGAATGGAATTCGCAGGTGGTGCCGTACGAGAGCAGTTTCACCTTCGAGCGCGCGAACCGCGCGGCAACGCGCTTGCGATCGTCAATGTTCAGTGTTGGCTCGACTCCATGCTTGTGCTCCGTGCGAAGCTCGACTGCGAAAAAGCCGGTCTCTTCAAGCTTGGTGATGCAGGTTTCGAGATCCCAATCTTTCAGGATGTTGTAGGTGACAGCGCCGAGTAGCATTTCCTCACTATCGTACGCCAAACCGAAGCGGACGAGAATCGCCTGCTAACGCCGAGAGATCGCTGCCGTCTCTGACAAGACCGCAGTGTTTTTTATCGATCCCGCAGAAACGCTGCTGCTTCGTCGAGAGACAGTTTCGCTTCAGGCATCGAGAGCAGTTGCCAGACATGCGGAACCACAGGCCAGATCTTGCACTCGACGCGAACGCCCGCGGCCCGCGCGCGTTCGGCGAGAACCGTGGAATCGTCGAGCAGCGTCTCATCCGCACCCACGTGGATCAGCATCGGTGGCAAAAACTTAAGATCGGCATGAACATCCGCAAAAAGTGGCGAAACCAGCGGATTCTTGGGATCCATGCCCGGTGCGAGGTAGTAGCTGGCGATGGTCTCAAGCCCTTTGGCGTGGAACATCGCGCAGCGCTTGTCGTTCTTTTGCCGCGACGCGCCGGCACCGGTGAGATCGGTGAAGGGCGAGAACAAAACGACCGCGTAAGGCAAGCTGTCTCCGGCCTCGCGTAAACGCAGAAGGGTGGCGAGGACAAGGCCACCACCGGCGGAATCGCCGCCGATCGCAATCGGCGCATCGGGATCGTCGCGCCGCAGTGCGCGGTAGGCCTCCACCGCATCGTCGAGGCCAGCGGGAAAGGGATGCTCGGGCGCGAGTCGATACGAAGGCGCATAGACGCGAAATCCGCGTTGCGCAAAGGCCGTTGTATAGGGCCTGTGCGTGACTACGTTGCAGGCAATGTATCCGCCGCCATGGAGATAAAGCAGAATCTTCTTCGCCACCTTGGCGGCGACCGCGGTTGGTTCCAACCATTCGCCATCGGATTGTCCGACGCGGGCCGGAGTGATGCGAACATCCGGCGGGACTTTGAAAAAACTGCGATCCATGATCGCGCGGATCGCATGGATATTATTCGCGCGGGCAAGCTTCTTCTTGAAGGTATGCCGAAGGAGCGTGCTCCAGAGATAGGCCTGCCAGCTTGCCATAGTTTTAGACCATACTACACACCCACACCCACCAAAAGAAAAGGCCGTTTCGGACTTCTCCGCAACGGCCCTTCTCAGTTGTATTCAGGCTCAGGCTTTCTTGACGACAGGTGCCGCAACGGCCGGTTTTACTGCCGAACCACCCACCGGACCTCCGCCCATCTTGTCGATCTCGTTGAAGTACACGCGCCGTTCCTGTTCCATCGCGTTATTCGACAACATCACCGCAATCGAATCG
>CAZCPL010000358.1:4785-5026 GCA_964500255.1 uncultured Solibacteraceae bacterium
GTTGAAGAAGCTTTCGAGTTCGACGTCCACCGGATTGCGTTCTTCTTCGGACACCACGACGCCCTTCTGCATCAGCCAAAGGCGGGCGAACTTCATTTCTTTGGTGAAGAAGCCGTCGGTGTTCGGGTCGTACTTGTCCTTGTCCATCAGCAGCGGCAGGCCCTTGGTTGCGGCGCCTAAAGCAAAACTCGCGCCCGCTGCCGCGGCCTTTTCTTTGCCAGCCGCCGGAGCCACATCCGCC
>CAZCPL010000359.1:0-4023 GCA_964500255.1 uncultured Solibacteraceae bacterium
ACGGCGCGCAGTCCACTGTCAGACCGTTCAGTCGGAAGCCCACATCGCGCCGGAGCGCCATCTTCAGAATCCGAAGATCCACCTGCCCAAACGCGATTGCGCCCTCAACCTGTACAGTCCTGCCATCGCCCAAGGTAACCGATTTCGTCACCTCGTTCACGGCGACGAGGTTGTATGCCAAGGTGAGGTTGCCTGCGCTGTCCCAGGCTGCCGCCAGGGAGCGTTCGAGGTCGCGGTCGTTTGCGAGTTGCAGGTCCTCGCTCCAAGAATTCGATGCGGGATCGAAGACCCTGTAAAACACGTCCGTCCCTCGCGCGCCGCGGTCCTGCCACAGAAGCACCAAGCCCCCAGAAGGTCCAGCCGTTAAAGTGAAATCCTCAAACCCAAGTGTGCCGGATTCCGGCCGAATGGCCGTCGGAGCACCGCTCAGGTTTCGATCAAACACGAGATCATTACCATGCTGCCATGCCAGGAAAGCTTCTCCTGCGGGCGTAACAGCCGCGCGCACGTTGCGGTCCGAAATCGCATCGCGCGTAAGTTGCCGGACTGGGGACCACGCCCGTCCGTCCCAAGTCACGTAGCAGAGCTCCTGGTCGGAAGATGTAGCCGGGTCGCCGTCTGTATCCCGCGTCCACGCGTATATCGCTAATCTTCCGGCGCCGGCCAAACTTTGGGACAAACGGCCAGCTACGCTGGCAACCAAGAGGCTCGGCTGTCCCCACGAACGGCTCTGAGCGTCCCAGCGGACCCACCAAACCCGGCTGGCCGTAGTGCTGCCGTCGGCACCGCTGCCAACCAAGAGATTTGAGAAGTTCTCGGTCCATGCCGCTATGAGACTACCGTCCTCCATCGGCCCGATCAACAACGGCGAATGATCGAGGTGATCGTTGTCGGTCAGCGGCGCCGGTGTCGACCACGCGCGCGTAGAACGGTCCCAGCGAGACCAGACGATTTCCATCTTCGATACGACCGCTTCGATGGGCGCATCGGCCGCCAGCGTGGCATCCTTCTCCCACTCCCAAACCGCTATCGCGTCTCCGTTCCCATCAAATGCGACCTTGGGAGAGAACTCCGAGCGGATGTCGGTCGAAACCGGTGAAGGTTGGGTCCAGTCAGCCCCATCGAAGAACGAATAGTCAATGTTGGTGAAACGGGCCGGGTCGGCACTGCCACTATCCGCTACATAGACCATCATCAGCTCGTTGCCCCGAGCGGCAACAGAGGGCTCACAGTACCGGAAGGTGTTAGCGACGATTGGAAGATCCGCACGGTGTTCAGTGCCGGCCCCCCGCGAGTCTCCGGATCCCATCGCGCGGAACCGTTCAATCGGCGCAACAGCAGCTGCATGTTTCTTCTCGTTGTCCGTGCTAGCTTCGTAAGCCGCAAATCTTGGCGGCCCCGGAGCCAGATAGTCCCGTTTAAGAGGCCGGAAGCTGTCCCTGACATCCGGCGGTCCAACTGGGATGGCGATCCGCTGCCCGCCTGGCCCGCTACAACTCAGACCTTGACACTCGATCAGGATAAATTCCCTCGATTGCGACCATTTCCAAAGTCGCGCTTCATACCCTGCAAGGGCTTGAAAACGCCAGTCGGTGAACGGCTTAGGCAGAATTTGAAAAGCGCCCTTCCCACCCACATACGCCCGCAATTCGGCTAGGCCACCAAGCTTGGGCTCATATGCGAGTTCCAGACCAAAGCCGCCGTCCAAGTTTCCGCCGATCTTTAATCCAGGCTCCAGCACGAAAACCAGTTCGCCTTCGAGATCAATGATGGCGTATAAGGGCAACGACGTCAGGTCCGTGACCTGCCGCAAACCGATAACATCAAGCGCGGTTCCCAGTCCCCCGAAGTAATTTAGAAGGTTGATGCGCGTCCCTTCGAATCTTCCATGTAGCGATCCCTTAATGAGCGGCCGAATGTCCTCCCATCCACGGAAACTGTTGTAGGTTCCTCGGGCGCCTCCCATCAAGCTTCCGGACACTTCTTTATTGCCGACATAGAATTTCAGTTTTTGAGTCAGGAAGGGAAAGTTTGGCCGTGCGCCAGCCTTGCCCCACTCTCTTGATACTTCAGCGCCAACCACTAAATCTAGTTGTGCGGATTGGGTATCGTATTCCACTTCTGCGCCGATGGACAGTTCTGCGCCGAGCTGGTCGAGTATTGGAAATGGGATTGTCTTCTGCAGGTCAACGAGTGACAAGCTTGCCGTACACCGCGTCGAGAGACCGCAGATAAGCGCGCCCTGCAATCGTTTCAGCCAGTTCGGAAGCGGTGCAAGGGTGATCCTCTTCTCAAATGGATCGGAGGGCTCACCCGCTTGGTTGCGCGCGATCACTCGGAGCGCGCGAATTGCCGGCGATGAGGACGACCCAGTACCGATGTCGAAAGACGTCTCCGCGCCGGAAGCTGTCCCTCGCACTGGTGCCACCAGTTTGCCGTCATAGTAGAACTCGACCGTACCCGGGCTACCGTTCCAGGTGACCCGGGCGCTGTACCGGTTGGTGAATGGTACACCGGCCAGGAAGGTACCCTCGTACTGCGCCGTCAGCCCGGTAATCACGGGCTTTGACGCAGACGTCGGGAACATGTCGAAATTCCGGACAATGGTTCGGCTCCCGGAGGGACTGTCCAGGGAGGCGTCATAAGAGGTGTACCCCGGCTTGGTCCCCGTGATCATCGTAAGTGCGGAGGGACTTAGGCTGCCCAAAACATACTTCCCTGTAGTGTCGGTCTGGGTAGCCTTGCCGCCAGCGCGCACCTCCACGCCAGGGAGTAGTGCTCTGGTCTTTCCATCCAGGACCGTCCCGGTGATGTCAACCATGTCGCCCACCGAGAAGCTGCTGACTGCCGACCCGATCGGCCTCCATCTGTGAGAGTGTATTGAACGCTGTACAGCCCCGCACTTAAAGGCGTGGGCAGTGTGTGACGTGTACCCCACTCGCCGTTCTGATAGGTGAGGTTCCCACCCGTTCTTTGGACACCGCTATTGTCGCGCAACGACCAGTTCAGTTTCCCTGTGGTGACCGCTCGGGAAAGGCTGTCTGTGGCGTTGGCGGTAAGCACCAGCGTCCGCGTTGCAGCATCATAAGTCTGCCGTGGCGCGATCTGAAGCGTGCCTCCGCTTGATCGGACTTGCAACTGGACACCCAGCAGCGTGCCGAACGGAGTCCCACTGGCGTTCTGCAATTGCCAATAGCTGGCATAGGCCCCGGGTTCGGCAGGAGCCCGCATCGGCAGAGAAAGGTCTGCGAGATCTCCAGGGGCAGCCGTCGGGATCGGCACAGTAGACACGCCAGAGTCGAGCAGGTTCACGCCTATTGCACCCGCCCCGGGGCTCTGAACGAAGACCGCCCGGTAATTCGTCCAGGTTGTCGTGCCTGCGTTCCTCAAACGCCACATCTTGATGAAGTTCTCGCCGGGCAGAAGTTGGCTGCCATCCGGGACCGTCTGCAAAACTACTGTCACCGCGTCTGCCGGGGTCTGCGACGGCTTGACGTTGATGATCAGATTTACTGTCGGCGACGTTCCGACCGGGATGGCGCCAGCAGGCCCCACAAGTCGCCAGTCCTCACGATAGGTCCCGGCCGTGGCCGGCGCCGTACAACTGATCGAAAATGTGTAGGTCGAGTTAGGCGTTACAGTTCCGATCACCGCCACCACGCTGTGACTGCAACCGGCGTTGCCCGAGACGTATTGCAGGCTGTAGCCAGAGTTCCAGATGCTGGTTCCGCTGTTGCGCATGATCCAGCTCTTGGTGAAGCTCTGACCTTGAGTCACCTGCGAGTTGGCCGGGACCGTCTCGCTAACCAGAGCTGCCCCGTCCGACGAAGAACCTATCGTGAGTGGCAACCCGTTGGAGGTCGCTCCGCCCGAACCGTTCTGCACCGAAACCGTGTAGCTCCCCGCCGTGTTCAGTGTCACCGGCCCGATCAGCAGCGTTGCGGTCTTGGTGTTCAGCGCACCGTTGGGCACCGTGCATGGGCTGCAACCCGGCCCTGAGAACAGAATCTGCGCCGTCGAGGC
>CAZCPL010000359.1:4033-5016 GCA_964500255.1 uncultured Solibacteraceae bacterium
GCATTGAAGTTGTTCCCGCTAATGTTGATCGTGAACTGCTGGCCGGCCGCCGGGGATGACGGGCTTGTCGAGTAGGCTGTGATCGTGGGTGTCCCGGTCGGCGTGTGGGTGACGGTGAATGTCCGCGAAGCCATGGTCCCGGCGGTGTCGGTGAGCGTCACGGTCCAAGTCGTGGTCCCAGCTGGGTCACCAGCAGCCGTGACAGTGGGCTGCAGCGTCATCGAGGTGTCGGAATTGACCGTTACCTTGCTGCTCCAATTCGAATCGCCCCTCGCCCAAGTGGCGCTGCCGTTGGTGGCCCCGCTCCAATTGAAGCGCACCTGCGTGACGTTGTTGAAGTTTGTGCCCGTGGCGGAAAACGTAGCCTGATAGTTCGCCGTGCTGGTCGGAATTGCCGAAGGTGTCAGACCGGTAAACGTCAAAACACTGCCGGCGCAGATGTTGCTCGGAATAGACACACTGATGGTGTTCGAGTCCGTGTTCCCTGTCGAGTTCCGCGCCCGGATGAAATACGTGTCGCTTTGGCCCGCCGTCAGACCGGCGGTGTTGTTGAAGGGGGTTCCCGTCAAGCCGGAGAAGTACAGGCTGCCGTTGCGGTAGACGTCGTAGGTGGCGACCCCGGTGGAAGCCGTCCAGTTCAGCTGCACCGCAGGACTGCCGACGTTACACACCGGCGCCAGGTTGGTCAGCGTGAACGAGCCCGGCAGCGAGCCGCAGATGTTGCTCGGAATAGACACACTGATGGTGTTCGAGTCCGTGTTCCCTGTCGAGTTCCGCGCCCGGATGAAATACGTGTCGCTTTGGCCCGCCGTCAGACCGGCGGTGTTGTTGAAGGGGGTTCCCGTCAAGCCGGAGAAGTACAGGCTGCCGTTGCGGTAGACGTCGTAGGTGGCGACCCCGGTGGAAGCCGTCCAGTTCAGCTGCACCGCAGGGCACTGAGTTCGCCACCGCCCAAGTGTCCACCATCCGGCTCAAACTGCTCA
>CAZCPL010000360.1:0-5001 GCA_964500255.1 uncultured Solibacteraceae bacterium
CCCGCACCGTATTCATGGGATCCTGCGATTTCTCGAACCGCATTGAGGCATCGGTGCGATTCTTGATCTTCGCCGCCGTCCTGCGGACGCTGGTCGCGTTGAAGTTTGCAGCTTCGAGCACGATGCGCGTCGTGGTGTCGCCGATCGCCGATCCATCGCCACCGATCACACCTGCAATGCCCACCGGCCCCGATCCATCGGCGATGACGAGGTTCGTGGAATCGAGCACGTAGGTCTCTTTGTTGAGTGCGATCGCTTTCTCGCCATTGATGGCCACGCGCACATAAAAGGTATCGCCCACGATTTTGTCGGCGTCGTAGGCGTGTGTCGGCTGAGCGAGTTCCGCCGCTAAATAGTTCGTCACATCGACGATGTTGTTGATCGGGCGCAGGCCCACGGCCTCAAGCCGGAACTGCAGCCAAAGTGGCGAGGGTTGGACGGTCACGTTCTCAAACATGAGCGCGCTAAACCGCGGGCAAAGAGTGAAGTCTTCAATCGAAACCTTCATCGTCGCCACCGCGCCAACCGGCAGCAACGACATCTCCACTGGATCCTTCAGCTTGCCGCCTGTGATCGCCGCGACTTCGCGCGCCATGCCGTAGTGGCCCCACAGATCGGGGCGATGCGTCAGGCTTTTGTTATCGACTTCGATCACCCAGTCCGGAGTTGCCGCGAGTTCCGCGGATGCCAACTCGAAAATGCCTTCGTGGTCTTTATTGACGCCCAATTCGCGGCCGCTGGCCAGAATACCATCGCTTTCGACGCCGCTCACAACCTTTTTCCCGATTGGCGCGTAGACTGTCCAAAGGCCCTCGCGGCAATTGGGAGCCCCACATACGACAATCTTCGTACCATAGCGCGAAGTCTCGACGACGGCCTTGCGATTGTGGGATCCTTCTATCGCTTCCACGCTCAGCACGCGCGCGACCGAGGCGTCGCGCAGCAATGCACCAGCCTCTTCGATGCCTTCGCACTCGGCGGTCTTCATGGTGATGAGTCGCATCAATTCGCGGGGCTCCACTTGTAAGCCCGGCACGAGTTCGGAGATCCACTGATAGGAGAACTTCATGACGTGAACTGTGTAAGAAAACGCAAATCTCCGCCCTGCAACTGACGGATATCGTCAATCTGATAGCGCATCATCGCCAAACGTGTGAGGCCAAGGCCAAAGGCAAAGCCGTTCCACTCGGCGGGATCGATTCCGCTTAGCCGCAACACATTCGGATGCACAAGCCCGCACGGCAGCAACTCCACCCAGCCGCTCTGCTTGCACACAGGGCACCCGGAACCGCCACAAATGAGGCATTGAATGTCCAGTTCGAAGCCGGGTTCGACGAACGGAAAATATCCGGGGCGCAACCGTACCGTTACCTCGCGCTTGAAGATGGAACTGAGCAGCGTCTTCATGAAGTAAATGAGATTGGTGACCGAAACATCGCGGTCAATCATCATCCCTTCGAGTTGATAGAACGTATGCTCGTGCGAGGCGTCCACTTCTTCATTGCGGAACACCCGGCCCGGCGCAATCATACGTAACGGCGGACCCAGTTTCTGCATCCCGCGCACCTGCACGGGCGATGTGTGCGTGCGCAGCAACAGGTTGCCGCCTTCAAGCCAGAAGGTGTCCTGCATATCGCGCGCAGGATGCGTGGCCGGGATGTTCAGCGCATCGAAGTTGAAGTATTCGGTCTCCACTTCAGGCCCGTCAAGCACGGTGAATCCCAATGAAATGAAGAGATCTTCAATCTCTCGCTGGATTCGCGTTACAGGATGTAACGCACCAGGCCGCGGGCCAGGAGCGGGAAGAGTCGGATCGATCCACTCCGCTTCGAGTTTGGCGTCCAGTGCGGCTTTCACAAAAACGGAGTTTTTTGTTTCAAACGAAGCTTCAACTTCTTGTTTGACGCCGTTCAGCAGCTTGCCGATGCGGGCGCGATCTTCAGGCGTCAGCTTCTTAAAGTCTTTACTGACTCCGGCGATAGCTCCGTTGCGTCCCAGGACATCGACTCGCATTTCTTCGAGTTGCTCGGCTGTCTCGGCCGCCGCGATGCGTTCGAGCGCGCTGGTGCGCAGATCGTTTAAGAGTTGTTCGACGTTCACAGCTAGAGGGCGACTCCGTGTTTTTCGAGTAAATCGACGATGGCCTGCTGGCCTCTGGTCAGCGCGAGATCCATAGGCCCCTGATTGTTCTCTGCGCGCGCTTTGGGGTCCGCACCGTTGATCAGAAGCAGTTCGGCAATGGAGATATCGCCATTCTGCGAGGCTGCGTGCAAGGCTGTCCAGCCACCGTGTTGGCGGGCGTTGACGTTGCTGCCAAAGTCCACCAGCAGTTTCATCACGTCGAAATTCCGTCCGGCAGCACCTGCGTGCAGCGGCAGATTCTGCATCGCGTTGGTGGATCTCGTCGAAACATCTGCGCCACCCTTCAACAACGCCGCGGTGCAGCCTGCTTGACCGTAGAAGGCCGCGAGATGCAGGGGCGTCCAACCGTCGGCACTCATCAACTTCACCAAGCCCTTGTTGCCTTGCAGCATTTCTTCGACAGTGGCAGTATGGCCAGTCATGCAAGCGGTGAAGATATCGAGTTGCGCACCGAGTTCACGAAGCTTCGCCACAACCTCGGGCTTGCGATTGTAGACCGCGAACGCGAGTGCCGAAACGCCCTGCTCATTCCTGGCATTCGCAAGTTGCGGATCCGCCTGCACCAACGCAGCCACTGCCGCGGGGTCGCCCGTGCGGATCGCTTCGAACAAATTCATCATGCGGCCATGAAAACGGTCTCGGACTTGGCCATTTCCCAGTCCAGATGGTTGATGTAAAGCAGCAGAACAGCGCTTGGATGCGTGTCCTTAAACCGGTCGAAGACTCGTTGTTGCCAGCCGTCTTTCAGATACG
Organism: uncultured Solibacteraceae bacterium; assembly: GCA_964500255.1. Taxonomy (GTDB): domain Bacteria; phylum Acidobacteriota; class Terriglobia; order Bryobacterales; family Bryobacteraceae; genus F-183. The sequence goes on from CAZCPL010000360.1 coordinate 2,896, forward strand.
GTGCAACTTCCACATCCTTCGCGAAAAAGCCGTCTTCGTGGGGAATTTCAAGAAAATTCAGCACTTCTACGATCATCTCGAGGTGGCAGATGAGGATGCACTGGGCGATTTCGGAAGCAATCTCCTCATCTCCGCCGCCGATGCGATCGAGCAGCCGGGGGGCCGCCTTGCGCAACGACTCGGTGTTGAGCTTCTGCAAATGGCAACGTGTCTTGAGGCGTTCGAAGAGTTTGTAGGTCTTCAATTTGCCTATGGAAACGTGCTTCAACATATCGGCGAAAGTGTCGCCGCCAAGGCGCACGTATATCTCGGAAAGCTGCATTGGATGAACTGTCAGATTAACATGCTAGGGCTTCGTCGGCGGAGGCGCGTACTTCTTATAAGCGTTCGCCATCTTCGTATCGTAGGAGTTCGTCGCATAGTCCGCGCCATTGTATTTCAGCGCGAATGTCGCCCAATTGTGCGCCGTGATGTACTTTGTCAGGTTGTTGTCCGTGCAGAAGGATGTGAATGCCTTGAGATGCTTGTACTCCGACAAAAACATGTCCTGTGCGAACGGTATCACCGATCCCCAGCCGTTGTGGTTAAAGCCCATCACCTGAAACAAACCCCACGAGGCTGCCTTGAGCGCAGCTTCGACATCGAGATCCATCGCTTCGTACATCCGGCTCCACTGGTTCCACTTGTAAAAGTCGCGGCTCGACGGATAGCTTTTCGACAACCACGGATACTTCAGATCGTAAGCTTTGCCCGTGAAGCTGCGGAACTTATGGCCTTCGAACAGAATCTTCGGCCGTCCGCTGTCGTCAAAGCCCGTGCGTCCGCCGGCTTCCACTTCCGCAACAGCGCGAATCGCCGCGGCCTCGATGCCCAATTCGGTCGCCGCTGTATCGTAATCCTGCACGCTGAGCCTTGGCGCGGCAGTGTTCGGCGCGGGCAGCGTGTCGGTAACGTCGCGGGTAAAGATGTAAACCTGCTTGATTTTCTGATCCGCCAGCCATTTCTTGGCAACCGTGACATCGGCGGCACCTGGCTTGATCCACCCGGGCGCAGCGGCCTCGCGATTGTCCACCACATGAAACGCGTAGGCGATTCGGTCGTTGTCGTACATGAGGAACGACTGCGTCGGGCGAACCAGATCACGCCGCTTCTTTCCCATGGTCGTGAGACTGTTCAGGCTGGTGAAGAAATCGCCTTGGCTGATGGACAGATAGATCAAAGCATTCGATCCGCCATTCGCCGCAAGGTAAAAATCCACGGACATGTTGAGAGTAGGTGTCATTTCTTTTTGTCTCCAGGTCGCTTCAGTGTGGGTACGGCGCGGCGCAGTCTCTCGCGGACTGCTGCCGCGGTGGACAATCCAACGATCTTTCGTTCGACATCGGGCACGCGTAGGAACTCCGTGTCGCGCCATCGATAGACGGCGCAGGCGTGGCTATCGTCGGCCTGCGAACCGTTTCGATGATAGCCGTAGAGAACGAACAGCTGTGCGCCATCGAAGAATACAGCCTTGACTTCGACAGCGAATTGGTTGGGAACGAGGCCCAACGCGGGCAAGGGTTGCGGTCGCTCGCCGTTGAGAAACACCATCCCCTGAAACTCGGACGAATCGTCGGATTCCGGCCTGTACAACAGCACAATGTGGCGTCCTGCTGGCCCAAATGCACCGGCCACGACGGGATGCGCCAACTCCGTGCCCGCAGGCAAATGCGACTTCGCAAACCCTTCGAGATCCTGCGCGGCGGCGAAGAGAACCGCTACGGCGATTCCGGCAAGCATCGTGAATCAGTCCCTCCCGTCTGCTTACGCGGCAACCGCGTCAAAACCGGCTCGACGTTATTGCGCAGGCAATACAAGTACGCCCCATGGCGAACCGGTGGCCTTCACTTTTTTCAATACAGAGTTCGTTGCGACGTCGATGATCGAGATGTCGTTTGCGGGTCCGTTGGCGGTGAAGAGATGTTTGCCGTCTGGCGAAAGCGCAATGCCCCAGGGGCGAGTGCCGACTTCTAAAATCGTGACAATCTTGTTCGTTGCCGTGTCGATGGTGACCATGTTTTTGCCGCGGCCCGTGGATACATAGAGCTTTGTCGCGTCGGCGGAAAG
>CAZCPL010000361.1:0-4994 GCA_964500255.1 uncultured Solibacteraceae bacterium
GCTCTTAGGCGGTGGCCATGAGACCGAACGTGTCACGGACGCGGACTTGCGCGAGCGCGTGGAACTCACGGCGGCGGAAATCAGTTTTGTGCTGGGCATGCGCGGCGCGAAGATGGATGCTTCGCTTGGTGCTCTTGATCTTTTTGACGAAGCGGAGAAGCGGCTGGATGGCGACAAACACTTCGGGCTGCGGGGGATGATTCACAGGCTCAAGGGAATTGCGAGTGCCGCGCATGTCGAGCGGCCGCAAAGGCTGTTCCGGTTTGCCGAGCATGTGGTGCAAACCACCACGCCGGTTCCGCCGTGGATCCTGACCGAGATTCAGCCCAAGTTGCGCGGCTGGGTCGATCAGATTGAATCCACGGTCGATGTCGGCCAAAACGCGACCCTCTTGTTTCCGATCCTCAAGCCGTTCTACGAGGCGATTCATTTTCCAGACCCGGCAGGCCGGGTTCGCGCGTTGCGTGAACGCACACTGCAATCGCAGATGAAAGCCAAGCGGTATCCGGATGCGCTGGCGCTGTTGCGCCTCAAGTCGGCTGATGGTCCGAGTGCCGCCGAACGCAAGGCCGAAGCGACGTGTCTCGAAAAGACGGGTGCCTTTGCAGAGGCTGCGGCGATCTACCGCGAGAATGGCGATTTGGCTGCAGCCGTGGATTGTTATCGCGAGGTTCCGGACATTGCGGCGGCCTACGAACTGATGCTGCAGATGCCGGACGCGCATCCGGCCCGCGAGGCCTACGAGTGGATGGTGCAGGTGAAGGATGTGTTTGCCAGGCGCCCTGCAAACTTCAACAAAGTGATGACGGCGGCGGAAAAGAAGTCTTTGGAATCGATGCTGGAACAAGGCCTGGGCGTGCAGCGCAAGGCTCCTGCTGCGAAGAAAGCCGCGGTCAAGAAGGCCGTCGCGAAGGTCAAGAGGATGCCGCTGTTCTAACAGCGGAGGATTACAATAAGGTGGAGGTCCAATGATCGCTTCCAGTTGGATTGTCGCGGCCGCTCTGTTGACCGCGGAAGACAAGCTCAACTTCGAAGAGCGGGTGGAAATCACGCGTGGGCTGATGGCTGAGTTCGCCACCGCCAAAGTGATTCTGCCTCGTTCGAAGAAAGCTCTGCCGTTTGAAGCCGCTACAGGGAAATACGACAAAGCGGCGTGGTCCGATGCCGGAAAGTCCAATGGGCCGGCAGCTCGGGTCGGCGATATGGTGCAAGTCACCAAGGTAATACTCGACGACGACAAGATCACGCTTGAGATCAACGGCGGCATGAAGAGCGGCCGCAAATGGTACGAACGCGTGGAAGTCGGCATGGGCAACGGCACGTCGCCTGTTGGACGCGGGCAGAACACCAGCGCGCCCGGCGGGACCTCGATTGCGCTGCAATTCGACAAGAAACTCAGTGCGATGAAGGCTTCCGATGTGAAGAAGATGTTGGCTCCGATCCTCGACTTCGAAAAGCGCACCGCCACCGAATCCTATGTGGAAACCCTGCCGCCCGAAGTGAAGCAGGCAATCCAGGAAAAAAAGGCGATCGAGGGGATGGATCGCGATCAGGTGCTGCTCGCTCTTGGGCCCCCGCGGCGCAAGACGCGCGAGACCAAAGATGGTTACGAGCAGGAAGATTGGATCTACGGCGAACCTCCCGGCAAGCTAACCTTTGTGACATTTCGCGGATCGAAGGTCTTCAAAGTGAAAGATGTTTTCGCCGGGCTTGGCGGGTCGACTGTCCCTACTACTTTGCCTCCCGACTAGTTCGCCGTTTGAAAGAAGTGCTATGGTTACAGGATTGGTCTTACGCATGCGTTTCGTCACAGCAGGGATTCTCGCAAGCTTCGTTGTCTTGCTATCTGGATGCAATTCGGCTCCGCCACCCGGCGTCGCCTCAATGGTCAACAACAAACCCATCACCTTCGCCGAGGTGGATCGCCAATACCATGCGCTGTTTGGCGCGGCCCCCAAGGGCGGTGACGATCAGGTCACTCTGCAGAAGCTCGAAGTATTGCGTGGCTTGATCGATAACGAGATCATGCTGCAACGTGCCGAAAAGCTTAGCCTGCTGGCAACCGATTCTGACGTCGACACCAAGTACAACGAGTTGAAGGCTCCTTATACACAAGAGGAGTTAACACGCCAGTTAAAAGAGCGAAATCTCACGCAGGAAGAGTTAAAGGCGCAGTTGCGCCGCGACTTGAGCGTCGAGCGGCTCTTCAATCGCGAGATCAAGTCCAAGATTTCGATTTCCGACAAGGAGATCGGCGAGTTCTACAACTCGAACAAAGGGATGTTCAATCTGACCGAGCCGCAGATCCATATGGCTCAGATCATGGTGACCCCGCAGGCCGATCCGAATGTGCGAAATCTCAAGGGCGACAAAGCTCAGAATGCAGAACAGGCCAAGAAGAAGATGGAAATGATTCTGCGGCGCCTGCAGAACAACGAAGACTTTGCGATGGTGGCGCAGAACTATTCCGAAGATACGAATTCGGCTCAGCAGGGCGGCGATTTGGGATTCATTCCCGAATCGGCCCTCGACAAGACTTCGCCGGACCTCCGCAAGCTCTTGCTTTCCACGCCCCCCGGCAAGTTGACTGGTGTCGTGACCACTCCCGAGGGCTACCGCATGTTCAAGATCATTTCGCGCGAGCCCGCGGGGCAGCGCGAGTTGAACGACCCAAAGGTGCAACAGAACATCCGCGAGACGCTGCTGAATCGCAAAGATCAGTTGCTCAAGAACGCCTACTACGAAGTGGCCCGCAACGAAGCGAAGGTCACGAACTTCCTTGCGTTGAGCATCGCCCCAACCAGCGGCAAAAAGTAAGTTACACTAGCGTTTCCAAGTTGCGCGGGACATCCCCGTCGAATGTCCTTTGCGTTCTTCGTTGAACGAGCCAGGTGCTGAATTGTGCCCAAAAAAGGCCGGAACGATGTCCAACTTCTCGGATCTCTTGCGTAACTACGAAATCAACGGCGCGTTCGATGAGATGATCGACGCGGATGGAAACGTCCGCCCTCACTATGAGGCGCTCGCAAAACATCTGCTCGACCTGCCGCCTGACGAGATGCGCCGTCGCAAACAGGCATCCGACCTTTCATTCCTTCACCAGGGCATCACGTTCACGGTCTACGGTCGGGACGAGGGCATCGAAAAGATCTTTCCGCATGACCTGCTGCCTCGCATCATCCGCCGCCCGGAATGGGAGTTGCTCGAACGCGGACTCACCCAGCGCATCGTCGCATTGAACCTGTTTCTACATGACATCTATCACGACGGACGCATCCTGAGAGATCAGGTTGTGCCGCGCGAGATGATTTACACCTGCAAGCATTTCCGCAGGCAAATGATGGGCCTCAACATCCCGAAGGATGTCTATATCACCGTGGTCGGCACTGACCTGATTCGCGGTGCCGATGGCCGTTACATGGTGCTTGAGGACAATCTGCGCGTGCCCTCGGGCTCGTCCTATATGCTGACTTCGCGGCAGGTGATGAAGCGAATCTTTCCCGATCTGTTTCAAACATGCGGCGTGCTTCCTGTCGAGCACTATCCACAAACGCTGCTGGCGACGCTGCGGGCATTGGCTCCGATCGGGCGTCCCGATCCGACGATCGTGTTGCTCACGCCCGGCGTCTACAATTCCGCGTATTTCGAGCACACATACCTCGCGCGCCAGATGGGCATCGAACTAGTCGAAGGCCGTGATCTCGTGGTGCACGAGAACCTGGTCTATCAGCGGACCATCGCCGGCCTGCGCCGCGTCGATGTGATTTACCGCCGTATCGACGATGACTTTGTGGATCCGTTGGCGTTTCGCGGCGATTCGGCGCTTGGCGTCACCGGACTCTTCAACGCCTATCGCGCCGGCAATGTGACTTTGGCCAATGCGCTCGGCAATGGCGTTGCCGACGATAAAGCCGTGTATGCCTATGTGCCGCGCATCATCAAATACTATCTGGGCGAGGATCCGATTCTCGACAACGTCGATACGTATATCTGCAGCGAAGACGCCAGCCGCGCGTATGTGCTTGAGAACCTCGACAAGATGGTGGTGAAGGCGGTCGGCGAGTCGGGCGGGTATGGGATGTTGATCGGTCCGCATTCGACACGAGAGATGCAGGAGGATTTCCGGCGCAAGATTCTCGAGGATCCCCGCAACTACATCGCGCAGCCGACGATTCAGCTGTCGCAGGCACCCTGTTATATCGATGGGCAAGTGGAGGGGCGACACATCGATCTGCGTCCGTATGTGCTTTACGACGGCGACAAGGTCACCATCGTGCCGGGCGGCCTCACGCGGGTTGCCTTGCGCAAGGGTTCGCTCGTGGTGAATTCGTCGCAAGGCGGCGGCAGCAAAGATACCTGGGTGCTCAACGATTAATTATGCTTTCCCGCGTTGCCGATTCCCTCTACTGGATGGCCCGCTACATAGAGCGTGCCGAACACTCCGCCCGCATCATCGGCGTGCAGTTGAACCTGATTCTCGATCAGACGTCGCTTTCGACGGATGACCGTTGGAAGCGGATTCTCGAAAGCCTCGGCGACCCGGAACTGCCCAATGGGGCACGCGATCCAGCGGCGCTGACACACGCCCTGCTTTGGGATCCAGCGTGCGGTGGGTCCATCACATCGTCGATGAACAACGCCAGAGAGAACTGTCGGCAGGTGCGCAATCAGATCAGTTCCGAAATGTGGGAACAGCTAAACCGCCTCTATCATATGGTGCGGCGGCACTCCGCGGATCCGCGGCATTCGATTCCGCTTGAGTTCCTGCTGTCGGTCGATGAGGGCATCCATCTCTTTCACGGCATCACCGATTCGTCGATGAGTCACAACGAGGCGTGGCAGTTCATCCAAATCGGGCGCTTTCTCGAGCGCGCCACCAACACCTCAATCCTGCTCGATGTCCACTTCCGGCATCGTTCCCACCATCATTTGGAATGGATCGGCTTGCTTCGCAGTTGCACTGCGTTTGAGGCCTATTGCCGTGCGCGCACGGC
>CAZCPL010000362.1:0-4961 GCA_964500255.1 uncultured Solibacteraceae bacterium
AGGTGAACCAGTTGGCGTCGAAGGAATTGGGCTCGGCAAGCTTTCGTGGCGCGATCTCGGCACACAAATCCAGAAACGGCTGCGCTTCTGCGCGACGACCGTGATCGCACAGCAGTTGGATTAGCGACAGGAGGTCATCGAGTGTCGCGTGGTTGTCGTCGCCGGCAGCGGCGCGGTTGATCGATAGTGACTTGCGATAGAGTGCCTCGGCGTCGTCAAACTTCTTCAGTTTCACCTTGATATCCGCCAACGCATGGTAGCCAAACGAGTTGGTCGGGTGGCTCGCGGGGAACAGCTTTTCTCGATGACGGACAGATTCCTGCATCGTCGACTCGGCTTCTTGCAAACGACCGAGGCCGGACAGCATTATCACAATATTCGCCAGTGAACGTGAATGACCCGACCGTACCGCCTGATGCATCTCTGAGCGTGACCTCAAACGTCGACGGCGTGCCCCCGCCGATAAAGCTGCCCAAGCCTGCGCAATCGTTGATCGGCTTGATGAAGTCCAATCCCGATGAATACCGAGGCGTGCTCGCCTGGACGTCCAGATCTTCGGTGCCCGTGATCCCGATTTCGTCGCCTGGAAACTTTTGGCTGAAATCGTTGTTCGGGACGCCGTCGCTCGGCAGGACGCCGAGGTACAACGCGTTGGCAGCCGTGGTAAACGTGATCGTCCCCGCCGTGTAGGTGCCTGCGGCAATCCTCCCGACCAGCGGAATCGCGCCGGTCTCGCTGGTGGCCTGCGTGGCGGCGAGAAACGCAGTCTTGTTGAAAAATGGCGTGATCGACGCGAGCAACCTGCGGGCTTCCAGCGGCTCGGCAAGGCACGCGGAACGGAGCATTCGATTGCGACGCGCGTTGCGACGAGTGAACATGCGCTCTCCATTTCTGATTCCAAAGACATGACCCGGGCCGCCCCGTTTTCGGAGCGTTCCCTCAATGAGGTAAGCGAGAGGAATCGGGCGGGGTGGACAGCGTGGACAGATATTTTTGGAGAATTTCTACGGAGCGCGTCCTTTGGACGTCGGTGGAACGGGCGCTGTTTTGCCGATGCCCGAAGGGCACGCTTGCGCTATGGACGATAAGGCGCGACGAAATCCCAGACCTGTGCGGGCATTCCCGCTTCGACTGGATTGTCCCGAACGTATGAAATACGATCGCAAACCTCCCCCGGCGTGATCAGGAAGACCTTGCGCAGACCCGCGCCCCACGGGGACAGCAGTGGCTCGACCTCGCCCCGGAGCCATTCGAACGGATGCAGTGCCTAGGAAGCGAGTTGTCGCGTGGCATCACCTTTCATGAGATTGATCAGTTTCTCGATCTCGTAGCGGTGGCGCTGCACGACCATGTGCGTGTGTTGCGGCAGGATCGCGCACACGACGATGACGCAGTTTGTCCGCTGGAGGCAGCGCGCGAATCGGCGCGCGACAGCTTGGAGCTGCTGCTCGGTGAAGGTAACGGGTGGATAGGTGAGCGACTGTTTCGCCGCCGCCCGCAGGGCGCGGTTGTGCGGGTCGAGCGCGTGCGAGCGCCGGTCGCGGACCTTCGTCGCGGCACCAAACTTGAGCAGGTGTTTTGCGCCGACGAAATCGGAGTTGCTTCCGCGCGGGTCGTTGGGGAGCCAGAAACCGTAGGTGCTGAAGATGACGTGATATGCAAGGACCATTCTCGTGCGATCGTAGCGAGATACCGCGCCTGCGGCCACGCTGGCAAAGATCAGCGAGCTGGCGCCGTGGCGGGCAGGGTCGTCGCGGAGCGGGCGCGGTCGAGGGCGGCTACCAGTCGTTGCAGGCCGGCGTGATCGGCGGGGTAATGCTGCCGTGCGACCTCAATGGCGTGCGTCAGGAAAACGCGGGCGTCTTCGGATTGGCCGATGGACATCAATCCATCGCCGAAGTCGAGCAGGCCGCGCAGATCGGGGGTAGCGGGGCTGTCGAGCATGGTCTCAGCGATCAGGCGAGCATGTGCGGATTAACGGTGCCGCCTCGAAGGCGCGACCCTGGGCGCGGAGCAGGCGCGCCAAGGTCATCAGTTCCTCGACCACGAGCGTGGACTCGGGCCGCTGGACCTGATCGACCGCCAGCGCTTCACGGACGAGGATCTCGGCCTCGGTGAGCTTCCCAAGCTTTTCCCTGGCATTCGCGAGGCGAAACTTTGCATAGGCAACCATCGCATGATCCGGCCCGTAGAGCTTGCTGCGGACATCGACGCATCGCTGAAGCATCTGTTCGGCCTCGGCGAGCTGGCCCTGCATGAGCGCGAGCATTCCGAGCCTGAGATAGAACTTGGAGACAGCCGGATCGCGAAAGTCCGGTTCAGGACCGTACGATGGCTGGACCTGCCGGAGGATCTGCTCGGCCTCGTCGTATTTTCCGCCTGCGACGAGTGTGGTCGCCAATTCCTCGCCGGCGGTGCGGATGCTGACGGCGGTGGCTCCGCTGATCCCGGTGCGAATCCGCAGAATCTCACGTGCAATTGCTTCGGCGTCGTCGTAGCGCATCTGATAAAAGACTGATGCCCCCAGGCGCTCAAGGAGCGCGAGAGATAGCTCATCCTCGTCGCCGAGGATCTCACGAGCGATGGCCAACGCAGGGCGCAGCAGTGACTCCGCTTCGACGTGCCGGTAGTCATTGTAAAGCAGAAATCCCAGATCGCTTACGGCTGCAAGCGTTTGCGGATCGCGAGGACCAGAATGTTGGAGACGAAGTTCGTACGCCCGGCGAAGGTGTTTCTCGGCGCGGTTCGAAAGTCCCAGCAGCACATAGGTCGTACCGATCGTACTACGGATGGCGGCTTCGACCATCGGCTGATCCGGAAACGCGCCGTCGATGCGCGCGGCGGAGCGGTCAACGAGTTGCGGCAAGGTAGGGATTGGCCCGTCCGACGCCGCGGGATCCGCGGACGCAAGCATGTACACCAGAAATTTGTTCACCTCGGCAGAGATCGCGGCATTCGTCTCGGCTCGGTTTCGCTGGCGGGCGACGTTGACGTACGCCACGATCGTCACGCCCAAGATGAGGGCGAGCGTGGTCGCGGCGGTGATGAGCTTGTACTTGTGCCGGCGGATGAATTTACTTGCGTGGTAGCCGCGCCCCAGCGTTGCGCACGGCAGGCCGTCGAGCCATCGCCCGATGTCGCCGGCGAAGGCGTCCGTGGAGGAGTAACGCTGCTCGGACTCGCGCGCGAGGGCTTTGAGCAAGATCGCTTCGAGATCGCGCGGAAACGTGTTATCCAGCCTGCGCGGACGCAGCGGCTCAAGCGTCGCGATCCGGTGCATCACCTCGATCGACGTACCCTCCACCGAATGTGGAAACCGCTTCAGCAGCAGCAGGTGCAGGATCACACCTAACGAGTAGACGTCTGACGCCGTGCCCACCAGCTTGTATCGACCGGCGGCTTGCTCGGGAGACATGTACGCGGGGGTGCCGGGGGAGTCCTCCAGCGTGATCTGCGGCGAAGTCTCGTTCCAAACCTCCTTGGCTAGGCCAAAGTCCAACAGGCGCGGCTGGCCATTCGCGGCCACAAGGATGTTGCTGGGCTTGAGGTCGCGATGGATCACACCGAGTTGGTGAGCGTGATGCACGGCGGCGCAGATCGGCCGCATCAGTTCAAGGATCTGTCGCCGATCAAGCTGCTTGGATTCAACGAAGCGCTCCAGCGGCACCCCTTCAACCAATTCCATCGCGTAGTAGAACAACCCCATGTGCAGGCCGCTATCGTATACGCGGGCGATGTTGGGGTGATTCAGCCGGCAGGCGAGCTCGACCTCGCGCTCGAACCGGGCCCGGGCGCGCGGTGAGGCAAACTCGCCGGCACTGATGACCTTCAGCGCCACCGCTCGATGCGCCCCCAGTTGCACGGCGCGCCACACCGTTCCCATCCCGCCTCGGCCGATCACCGACTGTATCTCGTAGCCGTCGATCGCCGGCGGCTTGGGGCGCGCGTCGGACTCGGGTTCGAGCTGGCGGTCGATCGAGCGCAGCCGGTCAATGCGTTCGCGCAACGGTGGCAGAAGGTCGGGGCACGCGGCACAGAGATCCTCAGGTGAAACAGAGCCGCTGGCCGCCTCCCAACGCGACAACAGCTCATTCAACCGGGAGTCGGCGATCAAATCTCCCTCCCTTCGAGCAAATGATGCAGCTGCAACCGCGCATCCCGCCAGCGCCGGCTGATCGTCTTGATCGAAACCCCCAGCACGCCGGCCGCCTGGGCGTGCGTGAGTTCCTGGTACCACAGCAGGTCAAACGACTCGCGCAACTCATCGGGCAGCGCCGCGATGTGCGCGTGCAGCTCCGTCCATCGAGCGAGTTTGGCCGGCTCCAGTGTCGTGTCGAGGACGTCGGATATCGGCCCGTCGCCACGCTGCGATCCGGCAGGGTCCGGCGCCGGCGACGCGTGATGCCCGCCGATGCCCTCGGGTCCGAAGTGCCGCCGCTTCAGATCGATCAACTCGCGGCGGATCAGTACCGAGCAGAGCGCGAAGAACTCCCGAGCGCTGGCCGGTTTGACGTCGGCCAGCGCGCGGTGCAGGCGTTGCGACACGCCTTGGACGACATCTTCGGTTTCTTCCCAGCGCTTTGCGCCCGGAAACGCGCCGAGCTGCCGGCGCGCCAAAGCAGTGAGCCGAAGCAACGAACGCTCGATCAATAGACCGCGAGCGGCGGCGTCGCCATTCGCGAGTCGCGTCAGCAGCACGTCCACGCCCGAAGTCGTCGAGAGACTTTCACCACTCATTACGCGCATCATTCTAAACGATGCGCCGGTTTTGACATCATCCCCCCCTACATTACACGTCCACCCTCACCATCCGCGGGAGTCGGATGGGCCGAAAAAAGGGAACGGAAGATCGCGTGAAATCAAAGCAATTGGCCGGGCACACACGGAGGATTTGGCTGGCGGCGGCGGCAACGTCTCGCGCGGCGTAGGCAACGCCTCATGCGGCGGAGGCGAAGCTTGGC
>CAZCPL010000363.1:0-4933 GCA_964500255.1 uncultured Solibacteraceae bacterium
GCGGTTGGCGCGGCCGCAGGCGCTGCTGTTCGCAAGAAGTAGATAGACTCACAAGGGGAGGATGGCCGCCGTCTTCCCCTTCCTTGGATTTTCCATGATCTCTTTCCTTTCCATCCTGCCTTTGCTTGTCTTGGCACAAGAGGCTCCCACGGGCTCGAAAATCTTTCAGCTCATTCTTCCCGATCTATCGCCAAAGGCCTTCGATGGCGGAGCGGATACGGTCGAAGTGCAGGCCAAGCCGATTCGCAATCTCCAAATTCAAGTGCTCGACGCCGGTGGGAAAAATATCGGCTACGGCCGCATTATTGTTCGCATCAATGGCAAAGGAATGGGGAATGCATTCGATCGCAAGGCCAACGAAAAAGGCGCTTTGTTGGTGATGAATCCGTCCACCTTAGGGCTTCGCCCCGATCAGGTTTTCGATCCGCTCGAGAACGCGATCGAAGTTTCGGCGGAGGATCGCCGCGGCCGCCGGTACTATCAAAGCTGGCTGGTAAAGGTAAACGAGAAGCGGCCAAACAGCTACTTTGCCTATACGTCGGCGACCTCGCCCGATGATCCCAACGGGTTTCCTCCCGACCTGTTTCTGACCGAGCCGTCGCAGCCGATTTCCATTCCGCCCGGTGCGGCCTCGGCAAAAGTTGTTGTCAAGGGCATCCTCTCTTCGGCGCAGCCGGGCACGAGTGTCAAGCTCAACGGCAAGACCTGGATCCCTCCCGTCGATGTCGTCTCAGCGGACTTCGAAGAGACCGTCACTGTCACCCGCCAGATGAAGGACTTGACGTTTGAGGCTATTGACAAGAAGGGGAATAAGCGCGCGGTTGTGATTCCTGTCCTTGCCACTCGGGCCCCTCCGGCGCCGCGTTTCGCGGGGAACCGCTACGGCGTTGTGATCGGGATTTCCGACTACGGCAAAGCGAAGGACGCGCCGCCTCCACTGCGCGCAGCCTCGGCCGACGCGCAGGAAATCGCCCGCGTGATGGTTGCCAATGGGTTTCCGCAGGCCAACGTGCGCCTGCTGCGCGACGATCAGGCGAATGCCGACCAGATCCGCATTGCGTTTTCCGACTTTGCCGCCAAGGCCGGCCCCGACGATATCCTGGTTTGTTATATCGCTGCCCATGGATTGCACGATCCGTTCTCGCCCGACAAACTTTATCTCGCCCCCCACGGCACGCAGATGAAGCAGACGGATATCTCGGCGATCGCTCTTGAGGATTTGGCGGGAAGGCTGCTGAAAAGCGTCCGCAGCAAGAATACGATCCTTATCTTCGATGTCGGGCACCGAATCGATGGCGAATTCCGGTTTCCCGGCAAGAATCTCATCAACAACGCGCTCTTGCGCCTTTTCGGCGAGGACGAAAGCCGGGCTGTGCTGGTGAGTGGTTCCACGGATGAGCTTTCGCAGTATCGGAAGACGACCGGCGAGACTCGGACGCTTTTCGCCCATTGGACTTCGCAAGCACTTTCCGGAGCGGCCGATCTGAACGGCGATCGAGTGGTGACGAGTCAGGAACTGTTGCAGTTCGTCGCCGAGAAGGTAAAGGCAGATACCCGCGGTCAGCAGAATCCCCGATTTTCGGCACCGAAAAATGTCGCTCAGGCCCCGCTGGCGGCGCTGAAGTGAGGATGATCCCAATGCGCATTGCTCTCTTTTTCTCTTTGACGTTGCTGGCTGTGGCCGACAATCGGGGAATGTTGATTTTGGTCGACGAACTCGCCGGTAAGCTGGCGGATCCTTCTCTGGTGATCCTGCATGTGGGAACCGCGAAGGATTACGATGCTGGCCACATCCCCGGCGCAAGGCTGGTGACGCTGGCCGATCTGTCGGTGCAGGGTCCCAGTGGATTGCGTCTGGAAATGCCTCCGCTTGAAAAACTGCGGGAGGCGTTGGGCAAGCTTGGCGTCGCGGATGGCAAGCGCGTCGTGGTGTATCCGGGCAATGAGAGTATCCAGTCGGCGACGCGCGTCTGGTTCACGTTCGACTATCTGGGATGGGGTTCCAGGGCCGCCCTGCTCGACGGTGGCCTCAGTACGTGGAAGTCGTCCGGCAAGCCGATGAGCACTGAGGCTGCGGGCGCAGCGGGCGCGGCGGTAGGCAAGCTGACTCTGAAGCCGAATCCGAAACTGATTGTGGATGCCGCCTGGTTGAAAAACCGCATCGAGAAACCTTCGTTGACGCTAGTGGATTCGCGCCTGGCGGAATTTTATACCGGAGCCAATAACTCAGGGATGCCCCGTGCGGGGCGGATTCCAGGTGCCGTCAACGTGCCGTTTCCGAGCTTGATGACGGCAGATCGAAAGTTGCTTCCCGAGGGCGAACTCAAAGCGAAGTTCGGTAAGCCGGCCAGGGACTTGGTGACCTATTGCCACATCGGACAGCAGGCAACCGTTGGTTACTTTGCTGCCCGCTATCTGGGCCTGAAGCCGAAGCTCTACGATGGATCGTTTCAGGATTGGAGCAACCGTGCTGAACTACCGGTTGTGAAGGATTAGGACCAGGCCAGAGCCAACTCCACAAACGTCCGGACTCCAAACCCGGTCGCGCCTTTCGCGGAGTGCGGCTTGATGTCATCCATATAGGCCGTGTAGGCGATATCCAGGTGGACCCAGGGAGTGTCTTCCACCCAATCCTTGATGAACGCCGCCGCCGTGCAGGATCCGCCTGCGCGTCCGCCGATGTTGGCGATGTCCGCGTAGCCGCTCTTCAGTTGTTCGCGGTATTCGTCATCGACCGGCATGTGCCAGAGGCTCTCGCCGGCCTTCTTCGATGCGCTCATCAGCCGACCCAGCATTGCCTCATTGTTTGAGAATACGCCCGCATGCAGGTATCCCAGAGCGACACCGATTGCTCCGGTGAGCGTCGCGGCGTCGACGAGGTGCGTGCAGCCCTGGCGCTTGGCGTAAGTGATTGCATCCACCAGAATCAGTCGGCCTTCGGCGTCCGTATTCAGAACTTCGATGGTCTTGCCGGAAAGCGAAGTGAGAATATCGCCCGGACGCAAGGCTTTGCTTCCTGGCATGTTCTCAACGGTCGGAATGAAGGCCGTCACAGCCACGCCTGGTTTCAACTGGGCGATTGCGCGCATCGCACCCAGCATCGCGCCGCCGCCGGCCATGTCATTCTTCATCTTTTCCATGCCGTCGGCTGGCTTGATGGAGATACCGCCGGTGTCGAACGTCACGCCTTTGCCGATCAGCGCGAGATGATCTTGCGATGTGGCGACATTGGGCTTGTAACGGATCACCATCAGGAACGGCGGTTCCGCGCTACCCATCGCGACGCCCAACAGCGAACCCATGCCGAGTTGGCGCATGCGGTCCTGATCGAGGATTTCGCATTCGAGGCCCATCGCCTCGGCCATTTCGCGTCCACGGCGGACGAGTTCGCGCGGAGGCAGGATGTTGCCGGGTTCGTTGATCATATCCCGCGAGAAGTTCTGGCTCTCGGCGATAATCCGGCTGCGTTCAACGGCTGCCGCCACTGAGGAATCCGGATTGGCAAAGCCAAGGCGTTCCAACTTGTTCTCGCGGCGATTGGCGCTCTTGTGATGATCCTGTTCCCAACTTCCAGTCACCGCGCCCTCGGTAATCGCGGCGGCGGAATCGGCAGAGTCAAACGCATAGACGATCGAAGTGGCGTTGGTCTTGAACTGGCGCATCGCCGTCGCGGCTGCCTTGCGGATTGAACCTGCCTTGCCAGTGCCGATCAGGGCGAGTCGGCCCGCTTTCATGCCCGGAGGACGATGCAGAACGGCAATCTCCCCGGCCTTACCGGAAAATTCGCCCGAAGCGTACGCGCCTTCGATCCATCCACCGGTCAGATCATTCGCCTTGCCCGTCACCCCGGACAGCGTTTCGCCATTCGTCCGTTCGACGGCGAACATGGTGAGAACTTCACATTCGATCGTCTCGATCGCACTCGCCAGAACTTCGATTTTCATTCCAGAATCATCTTTCCGCCGCTCTAGTAGTCGGCCTTACTTCGCGCGACAGCAGCCTTCGCCTCGAAATCCGCCTCGCGGGCGCGTTCAGTCTCACGCTTGTCGTGGAACTTCTTGCCTTTCGCCAGCGCCAGTTCGCACTTGATCTTGCCATTTTTGATGTACAACCTGGTCGGGATCAACGAAAGGCCCTTCTCACGGGTCTTTCCCAGTAGCTTATCGATCTCGCGGCGGTGAAGTAGTAACTTTCTTCGGCGCACCGGCACGTGATTCTCGCGATTGCCATGCGAATACTCGCTGATGTGCGCGTTGACGAGCCAAGCCTCGTTGCCTGCGATATCGGCGTACGCTTCCTTCAACTGCACCTTGCCGGTCTTAGCGGACTTCACCTCTGTGCCGGTCAACACAATTCCGGCCTCGAACTTATCCATCAGGAAATAGTTGTGCCCAGCCTGGCGGTTGTCGCTGAGGATCTTGAAGCCGCCATCCGGTGAAGTTGCCATACCCATACCATCTTCGTGCATTGCGGCGGCGAATGTAAATCACTGTTTTCTATCAACAGTTTGGAGAGCCGTTGCGTCTTGTACTGGTAGAGGCGGGAGTCCCGTGGTTTGTTGTGGACACGGGTTCCAGACCGCCAGAATAGCGAACACATGTTTTTTTTGAGAGACTTACAAAGATCTGTCGGACTTTCGATGGCCGTTCTCCTGGTACTGAGCAGCGCACCGAGCGCGATGGCGCGGACGCGAAAAGGCGACAAACTTTTCAAGCTTGGTCAAGCGGCGGAACAGAAACAGGATTACGATACCGCCCTCCCCTACTACGAGCAGGCGTTGGCGACCGATCCCAACGATGCCGCATACCGGATTCTGGTGCAGCGTACGCGCTTTTACTCCAGCCAGAAACATGTGGAAGCCGCTTCCAAGCTGCGGGATCAGGGTCAGCTCGAAGAAGCACTTGAGGAGTTCATGAAGGCGATCCAGGTGGAT
>CAZCPL010000364.1:0-2744 GCA_964500255.1 uncultured Solibacteraceae bacterium
GTGCCTCAAAGCAACGCGCCGACGCTGTTTCATCAGAGGATCGATGGCCTGCAGGAATCGCTTCACGCGAGCACCCCCATCCTCCGACAAAGCAATCCCAGGGCTATGCAACAACGTCCAAATCGTTGCGCTGTGATCCCAACCGGCTATGGCATGAAGATCGGCAAGCGTCAGTCCACACCAGGGCGCGCGCAGGATCGCAAGCCATGACGGGCGATCGGCGAGATGCACCAGCGCGCGCGCCAATGCCAATAAATCGCGCACCACCGCCGATTCCGAAAGCGTATCCACCTTCACTGCGCGATACTTCCAACCGCGGCGCTTCAGCTCATTCACAATCTCCGTCAAATGAGGACGCGCGCGCACCAGCACGGCCACCTTTTGCGAAGGATTTTCCGCCCGCGCCTGCCCAATGAGATCGGCAGCGAGAACCGCCTCCGCCGCATCGTTTCTCTCAAACATCGGATGCATCCGCACGGTGCCCGATTCCCGTCGAAACGGAACAGAATCCGAGAACGGCACCGCTCCCATCGCCGCGTCTTCCACTTGCGGAAACGCCTTGGCGAAACACTGATTCGCCCAATTGACAACTTCCGGCGACGAACGAAAGTTCACATGAATCGACAGCGGTTCCGGATGCAGCGGACCAATCCCCGACGTCCGCGTCTCCAAAAACACACCCACTTCCGCCTGCCGGAAACGGTAGATAGACTGCATCGGATCGCCCACCAAAAACAACGTTCGCCCATCGCCATCGTCCCAACCGGCGGTGAGTTTCAACAGCAATTCTTTCTGCGATTCCGACGTATCCTGAAACTCGTCCACGAGCAAATGGCGGATCCTGTGCCCCAACGACAACGCCAAATCGGAGGGATGTTCTACCGGACCCAGCGCATCCAAGGCGGCCTGCGTGATCTCGTTAAAATCCACCTGCCCGCGTGATTGAAACACCACACGCAAATTGGCGGCAGCCAGCTTCAGCGCATGAAACAGCGCCTCCAGCACATGCCACTTCGTGTCTTCGTAATAAGGCGGAGGCAATTCGCGAACGGCACTGAGGGCCTCGCGCAACGGCTCGTGCGCTTCGCCGCGTAGAGCATCGACCACCGCAGCCTCGGGCCCTGCGATCTTCTTGCGCCACTCCCCTTTCTGCGTCAGCAACTTGTCCGCGAGGTCTTTCCAAACAGGCAGTGCGAGAGGATCCGCATCCGGCAAACGCTCGATCTGAATGGCCTTGGGAAGCGCACGCGCCGCGTCTTCCGGTAGCAGCATTCGAACCTGCGTCAACTCGAACCGCACGAGTTCTGCCATGTTCGCTTCCAACACCTGTCGCAAATCGCCGACATCGCCAGCAACTACGATAGGAAGCCACTGCTCGCGGCGTCCCAACATCTGCGCGATCAGGCGTTCGCACGTTCGGACGTTAACATCCAAATGTTCCAGCAGCACACGGACCGCCGCCGAATCCCGCTCGGTCGAACTGCCCAGCAATCGCACGGTGCGCGAGGCAGCCATATGATACAGGTCGCCCGCATCCTCAACTGGTTCAGGCATCGCGCCAAAGCGCGACAGCCAAGGCATCGAACGCACAATGGCGTGAGATAGCGCATCGATTGTATCGATCCGCAAACGCCCCGGGTTTCGGGTGAGATCCCAACCGGCATCGTGGCTTCGCTGCAGAACGGCCAGAGCCAATTCGTTCTGCTGCACATCGCGCTGATTCTCGAGCGGATCACCGGCTTGCGCCCGTTCGAGCGATGCCACCACGCGGTCACGCATCTCACCGGCGGCCTTTTTGGTGAACGTGATCGCCACCACTTCCTCAGGCTCATCGACTCTCGCCAGCAACGTCAGAAAGCGTTGAATCAGCAGTTCGGTCTTGCCGGATCCCGCCGGTGCCTGCACGATGAACGAACGCTCCGGATCGATGGCGCGACGCCGCTCAGCGACGTCTTCCGGTACGGAAAATGGAAACAGGCTCGAACCCACTACTCGGTCCCCCGGCGCTGATCCGTCACCCTGCACACAGGAGCCACATCGCAGTAGTCACACGTTCCCGGGTATCGCTTCGGATCCACCTCAGCATTGCCCGCGGCATACTCGGAAGCCAATCGCACAAGCGTCGCGCGCCACTCCTCCATCGGTACCGAAGTCTTCGACCACGGCAATATACCTTCCAACTTCATGTTGCCGCGCACGACCGATGCAAACGCGACGCCTCCCACGGTTTCCTCATGCGACACCGCGTAAGCCGGCAGTTGCGGCTCATCTGGCCTCGGACCCTCCCACGCATTCGCAGACACCTCACCGGTCTTGTAGTCGAGAATCAACTCGCGTCCGTCCGGCATTCGGTCGACTCGATCCATTCGCGCTTCAAACTTCAGTCCGCCAAACTCCACCGTACGCTTCTGCTCCTGTCCCACCACGACAAACGGACTCCGCTTCTTCTCTTCCGCCAACCACTCGCGGATCAACACCTGCAAACGCGACGCTTCGAGTTTGAGTACTTCGCGATCGAAGGTATCGCGAGCCGACCACTGGCTCTTGCGAATCGCCCCTCGGATCATCTCATCCAGTTCCGCATCCGTTGCCTGTTGCAAGCGCGCCAGCGTTTGAATCTGGTTCCAAACAAGCCGCAGCACTTCATGCAAAAGCTTGCCGCGATCGCGAGGATTCAGCCCCGCTTCCGAGCTTTCCATTGCCCGCGAGCCCAGCCGGATCTCGACAAACGCGCGAAACGGACA
>CAZCPL010000364.1:2754-4903 GCA_964500255.1 uncultured Solibacteraceae bacterium
TTGCACGTGCATCGGTGCCAATCCGTCAATGAGAGGGCTCTTTCGCAACTCGCGATCGCCATCGCGCGATGCGTAGCTGAAGATCGATTCCCCTGCTAGCGCCATCAGTTCTTTCGCTGCCGCCCGCGCGGATTCCAATTCGATCGCAGCCGAACTACCGGGGATGCCCTTGCCTCGTTGCATGGCCACGGGAAGGAATGGATTCGGTTTCGCAGGCCTCGGCCAGGCATCCACCGTGCACCCGGAAACCCACAGAAAGTCGAAGGGCAAGCCTACGGCATCTTTGACGCCGAGTATCCAAACGCCGGGCTGCGATGGTTCGTGCGCTGGCAGCAGTTTGGTACGCGCGAGGTCTTCGATCGATTGCAGAGCGTTGGCAAATGGCTCGGTTCCTGCGATCGCATCGAGCGCAGCGTATTCAGAAAGCGTCTCGTGCCACAGTTCGATCACCTGATTCTCAGCGGCCGATAACGATTCGCTGCCGGGCCATTCCAAGGTGCGCAGGAGCTTCGAAACATGCGACGCCCACGAACTCGGCATCACTGATTTAGGAAGTCCGCGCCGGTGTTTGTCGAACTTCGCCAGCAGCGTCGCCATTACCGGAGCCTTAAGCTTCGCGCCTTCCTGTAACTCGCCCGCACTCAAATAAGTCGGATGCGTCTGCCGCAACGTAACATCCAGAACTGCGCGCGCGGTCCTTTCCTGCAGGGCACGTCCGAAAAAGGGGGACCGCAGAAAACTTCCCGCATCGGCTAGCGTCAGATCGCCTTTCGCCAAACGCAGGGCCAAAAGCGCTGAGTGCACCAAAGGATGGCGCGCCAGCGCATTGCCACCGCTAACAGCATAGGAACGGTCTTCGCGCTGCGTCTCGAAACACAACTGATCGGGATGAAACACTTCGAGAAAGACCCGTTCAAAGAGCCGCCGTTGCGAATGAAGATCGGTCGATACGACGCCAACTCGCGCGCTAGGATCTGCACGCAGCAACTCGCGTGCCCATTCCGCCGCCGCGCGCACCTCATCGGCCACCGACCCAAACTCCGCGGAACTCACCATCGGCCCGGCCAAGGATTCGAATGCTTCCATCTCACGCCAGCCCGTCGCGATCCGATCGAGCGTAGCTCTCAACGCCGGGTTCACCACTCCGCTAAATCCGACCAGGGCAACCGACACGCCCGATACTTCGATTTCTTCAGCAAAACGGCCACGATCCGTCCACTTCTTCTGATCGCAAATCTGCGCATAGCGGCGCGACCATCGATAAAACGCCGCCGTGTCCTCTTGCTGATCGAGCACCGAAGCCGTCCACGGAATCTCCCACGCGTGGAGCGTCCGCCAAGCGTCCATCGCCAGACGCGCCGCCGCGCCAACTTGCAACAACCGGTCGGCCTCTTCGGATTCGAGGATGACACGCCGCCACAAGTGCAGTTCCTGCGCGTCACTGAGCAGCATGTCGCCGCCCTGGCTGTCGCCGATAGCCTGCGCCCGCCACAGATCTTCCAACCACTTATCGACAGTGAAGATCCGCGGACTTGCCACGACCGCCGATGGCGTCAACACACTTTCAAAATCTTCGCGGATTGCGCGGGCGAGCCTTGCGTTGGGCGCGAGCACCACTCCGCCATCCTCTAAAAATGCACGAATCTCAGTCAAAATGTTCGTTCTCGTAAGTGGGATCGCCCAAGTGATCGAGCCCCTCGACACGCTTCATCCAAGCGCTGGATTGCCAATTGTCGGCCATATTCGGATCCGCGGCAAACGGCGGCAACGGCAGCAGAAACCGCTTCGAAAGGCCATTGAGAAAGGGTTCGTACATCGCCCGCAGGTCCTCGAGTTTCGGAGCGCTGATGCCATCGAATCCGGCAACCACAAGCTGCTGACGAATCGTCGCGCAGTCCAGGCGCCTCACCACCCTATCGGGCGGAATGTTGAACAGCAGCGCGATGTCGACCACCGCGTGGCGCGCGATTGCGAACGTCACTTGCGCCTGATAGCTGTTGGTGGATCCGCCGATGTTCGCGATCGCCAAGGCGGCAGCATCCAACACGGCCGTCAATGCCGCGAGCCAACTCTGATTGTCATGTTGCGAGCGATAGTAGGCGATCACAGGATAAGAAATGGTTGCCTCCAGCAGCTCAGCGCACCACTG
>CAZCPL010000365.1:0-1698 GCA_964500255.1 uncultured Solibacteraceae bacterium
CTATAACGTCCGCTGATCACGAGCGGCTTGGCGCTGAACAGATCTGGAATCCGAGAAGGCGACACATTGGCAACTTCGAGCCCGTTCCAGTCGATCTCGATGTCAGTGAGCAGCGGCGTACGAACACGGTCCTGGAACTTCTTCGCGGCGGCGGAACCGTCTTCAGTGAGGGTCACGAACTGCGTCTCACCTCGTCCGTATCGAGACATACCGTCCAAGAGGAACCGGTTCACCGAGCTTCCGATGCCGAAAGCGAACACACGAGCGTTTTTGTGTTTCTGGATCTCCGCGAGGATTTCCATGTCGTTGCCGACTTCGCCATCGGTCATGAAGCAAACCACACGCAGATGGTCCTGTTCATCCGAAGGATCGAGCGCCGCGCGAATCGCCTTCATCATCTCCGTTCCACCGCGGCCTTCTCTCGTCTGCATGAACTTCCACGCCGTGGCGATGTTCTCACGGGTGGCGGGCACAGGCTTCGGAAACAGAATGTGCTCGTCTCCAGAGAATGTAATCAAGTTGAACGTATCGCGAGGATGCAGGCCGTCGAAGGCATGCTTGATGACTTCCTTAATTTTGTCCATCGGGTAACCGTGCATCGATCCGCTGGTGTCGACGACGAACACGATCTCTTTGGGCGTGATTTCAGACTCGGCCGGGCGATCCGGCGGCTGCAGGATCAGCGTGAAGAATCCGCCTTTGTCCGCCTTGTGCGTCAGAACGGCATCTTTGATCTTGTTACCCGCGACATCGTAGCGCAGGATGAAATCCTTATTCGGGATGCTCTGGGCGTTCTTTAGAGCAACCATCATCTTGTTTGCACCGGCTTTCAACACATCGACGTTGTGAGAAGGCGAGGCAACGGCGCCGATGGACATTCCGGCGTCCACTGAGACTCTGACGTTGATGTCGTGCCCGGCGCGAACGCCTTCGGGAATGCGACGAACTGTCACCGTCTCAGGATTCGACATTTGCGCAGGCGTGTAACGAGGACCCACCACCATCGGGAACACGAACTCATAGTCGCCGTCTTCGTATTTCAAAGTCTCGACGTACTGGATGTGGATCTTCACTGTGTCGCCCGGCATGATGTTGGCGACGTGCTGGGTGAAAAGATTCGGCCGCTCCTGATCGAGCAGCGCGGCGCGGCGTCCGCTGTTGCGAGCGTCCTCGTAGATCTTGCGAGCTTCTTCTTTCTTCTTGATATCGGCCTTGATCACGCGGTTGCCGATGATCATTTCCATACTGTCCACGGCGGCATCGTGCGGCAAAGGGAATTTGTAAACCGCTTCGATTGCCTCTTTGGAATCGTTGCTAAACTCCTGCACAACCGAAACGCGGGCCAGAAAGCCAGATAAGTCGGCGTTGACATCGGTATGTTTTAGCGGCAAAACACCAATGGCAAGGCCTTGCCGGTCGGTGTGATAGAGCGTGCCCTCGGTGGGTTCGGAAACTCCCCTCGGATTGGCTCGCTTTTCGGGCTTGGCGACGCCCTGGAAAACGAGGGTGCCAACGACTATGGCGGCCAAGCTGAACATCGTCTTACGGTCTGGAATCATGGTTACTGCTACCTCTCGACAGGGAAATGACTCCATCGGGAAAGTCCTTTCAAACTTCCTCTCGAAAATTCTTAAACACGTCCCGGTGAGGAAACTGAGGCGAACACAGTTACCGACAAGCCACTCACGAACAGATCGG
>CAZCPL010000365.1:1708-4877 GCA_964500255.1 uncultured Solibacteraceae bacterium
CGTGATCGCGCCGGAAGACGGCAAATACGTCGTCACCATTCGCGACGCCACCAACGCTGGTTCCGGCACCTGCTATCGGCGCTACGCTACCTTCCGCCACCGGAATCCGCATTGAAAGCGTAGCCATCACGTGAAGCTGGCGGAAACTGGGGGGAAGGTCCTTGAAAATCCGGATGGCCATTTCCGCGCAATAGAACGGAGACCGGGAATGACATACAAACTATCGCCCTGACCGCTCACGCGATGCGGGGCCACCACAAAGCTGTCTGGACGCCGGAACGGATGCCTATCTGTCGAAGCCAGTCCAGCAGAAGCAACTCTTCGAATGTATCGATGAACTCGTCGGAATTCACGTCGCCTAACCTAAACCTTGAACCGAAACCGCGCTACTTGCTCAAGCGCTCTGTCAGGGTAACGGGTTCCTGCAGCCGGAAAGACAAGCGCGATTCCACAGCGAGTGACGCTTCTTTGCCGCGCGTCAACAATACTTGACCTGCGCCGGCCGCGCCGCCGGCACCCGCACCTGCCGCAGCCCCTTTGCCGCCGCCCGCAATTCCGCCAATCGCCGCACCAATCGCCGCACCGAGCCCGACCTTCAGGGCATCGGACTTCCTGCTTTGCTCTGCCTTACGTTCCATTGCCGAGGTCTGCACGGCAACACGCTGGCCATCTGAAGTATGGATCCTGGTGACCTCCAACACCAAGCGCGCGATGCCCTTCACTTTGCCGCCGCGATCGGATTCCGTAACCTTTCCTTCCACTCGCGCGCCCTTCTCGGCGATCACGAATCCATCGACAATTACCGGCTGTTCCAGAACCGCTTGAAACGCGTCACCTGCCATGTTGCGTTCCGAACTCAGAGCTTCCTGCAAACGAATCGAAAGCATCGTCCCGGCAGCGATGATCACGGTATTGGCTTTCGGAGGAGCTGCGGGCTGTGGCGCTGTCACCTGCGCCACGGGCTCGGTCGGAGCCGGCGGCGGGGGAACGTCAATCTTCAGAGGCTGCGAAACAGGCTCTGCGGATACCGGCGGAACGACAACCGGAATCGGCGCGGGCGCGACAGGCGCGGCAGACGTCGGCTTCGGCGCCAGCTTCACTTTCGCGACAGCCGCGGGACTAGGCTTCCGCGCAGCAACAACCGCGCGCGCAGAGATGAATCCGGATCGGTGCGCCGGAGGATCCACCTTCACGGCTTCGACCGCCACGGGAGCGGCAGCCGAAATCACACGATCCGGAGTTACCGCTGCAGTCTCCGTCTCAACCGCAACAGCGGGCGGCTTCGGCTTTGGAACGACCTTCTCAGGCGGCCCCGACAACAGAAACGCAGCACCTCCGGCAACGAAACAACCTAGAGCAAACGCAAGAAAGGTCTTGGGGTTCACGGCGAATCTCCCTACACATTCAACGTACACCGGGCGCGTACCGTTTCGTCGAGATGTGCGCGCCTCGGTACAATGAGGCTAGTGAGCGCGCAGTCTTTCCCAACAGGATTCCAAATCGGATCCATTCCTATCGCCCCCGCCACGGTGCTCGCACCTATGGCTGGGGTAACCGACACCGTTTTCCGGCGGCTCATCCGCGCACAAGGATCCTGCGGACTCCTGATGACGGAATTCACTTCCTCGCACGGCGTCGTACACATGTACAAGACCGCCAAAAAGCCGATGGAAACGCGAACGTTTCGCTATCTTCTCTTCCAGCCCGAAGAACATCCCATCACGGCGCAACTGTTCGGATCCGACCCCGCGATCATGGCCGAGGCCGCCAAGGTCTGCGAAGACCAGGGCTTCGACGCCATCGATATCAACTTCGGATGCCCGGTCAACAAAGTCGTCAAATGCAACGGCGGCTCAGGGCTACTCCGCGACCTTCCGCTCGTCAGAGAGATTCTCACCAGTGTTCGCGCGGCAATCAAGATCCCACTCACGATGAAGTTCCGCGCCGGTTGGAGCGACAAGGAACTCGTCTTCGTGCAAATGGGCAAACTGGCAGAAGACTGCGGACTCGCCGCCGTCGCTATCCACCCCCGCACCCGCGAACAAGGCTATAGCGGCAAGGCCGATTGGACGCGCATCGCCGCGCTCAAAGACGCCGTCAAGATTCCGGTCATCGGCAACGGCGACATCCTGACGCCACAAGACGCCGTCAGCATGTACCGCGAAACCAATTGCGACGCAGTGATGATCGGACGCACCGCCGCGTCCAACCCCTGGATTTTCCGCCAGATAGCCGAGTATCTTGCCACTGGTTCCTATTGGCAGCCCACCGAACGCGACCGCTACGAAATGATGCGGACCTACTACACGATGCTCCGCGAAGAAGACCGCCACGAAGCCGTTGGCAAGATGAAGCAGTTCGCCACCTACTTCACTCATGGCGTCCGCAACGGCGCAAAGCTGCGCACGGAAATCTACAAGGTCCACGACGCTCCCAAGATACTTGAACTGGTCGAAATCTTCTTCACCACCGAACTCGCCGCAGCTTAAACACATGGAAAAGCTCAAAAGCGTACAACTGATCACCGACGGATCCTGCCTCGGAAACCCCGGCAGAGGCGGCTGGGCTGCGGTTCTGCGATTCAAACAATACAAGAAAGAAATGTTTGGTTGCGCCGCGCACACCACCAACAACCGCATGGAACTTCAAGGCGCGGTTGAAGGCCTGCGCGCGCTCAAAGAGCGTTGTGAAGTTGAGATCGTCACCGATTCCAACTACATGAAGAACGGCATTACGACTTGGATCCACGGTTGGAAGCGCAACGGTTGGGTGACCAAAGACAAAAAGCCCGTCTCCAACCAAGATCTCTGGCAGGAACTCGACGAGCTCAACGCCAAGCACGCCACCAAATGGGAATGGACCAAGGGCCACGCTTCGCACACCGACAACAACCGCTGCGACGAGTTGGCACAGAAGGCCGCCCGGGAACAGATTTCACACCTGTCACCGGAATGGAAACAGGACGTTTAAAGAAAACTCAATAAAACCGTGGGGTTTCGCAGTGGTGTCCCACATGCAATGGCAGGCTCCACTATGCGAAAAGAATCGCTGGCCGTTTCACTCGCCCTTCACCTCTCGTTGGTCTGCGCTCTCGCTCTTCTGAGCTTCACCGCCGCCACCGGGAACAACAAACCCACCTTGCCCATTCGTCAAATCACGCGGTTGACGC
>CAZCPL010000366.1:0-4839 GCA_964500255.1 uncultured Solibacteraceae bacterium
GTGAGGGGATTGAAATAGGTGGAGGTGGGGTTGAGAGCGCGGGTGAGGGTGAAGAGCGCCTGTTCTACGGGCGTGTTGGCGGAGGCTTGCCCGGGGTCGGCAGCTTCGTCTTCTTCGGCATCGAGCAGTGTAAGTGCTTCGATGGTGTTCTCGAGTTCGACGGTGCGCTCGGCGTAGCGGGCGAGGTCGTCGATGAGATCCTCATCGCGGGAAACGAGATTGATCACGCGTTTTTCGTCCAGCCCTTGCGGCGCGAAAGCGATCAACATCGTGCCGATGCGGAACGGCGCGATCCACTCGGCGGTGGCTCCAGCGGGCTTCGGTTCGAGGACGACGGCCCCCTGTGCGGCGCGTTGGTCAGGATCGGCGGGCACGGCCACAATGGCGAGTTTGCCATTCCTTTTGAGACTATCGGGCAGTTGAATCGGCTCATAAGTGATCTTGCTATTGGCGGCGATATTGTTGAGCGCGCGGACAGGCAAGGGATTGGTGCCATTGGGGGAAGAAACGAGGATGCGGAAGGTGCCAACAGCGGCGGTTCCGACACAATTTCGAGTTTGAGAAAAGGTAAGAAGAGAACAAATCCATGCAGCGAGCAAGATGCGATAGATCATGCTCTCTAGATTAACTTGGATTGGATTTGGTGGACGGCACGGGGATCGAACCCATGACCTCCACGTTGCGAACGTGGCGCTCTCCCAGCTGAGCTAGCCGCCCACACGGCTTCATGGAAAGTATAACATGAGGAAAACATGGTTTGCGAGATTCTGAAGCTGGGAAATCCGCTTTTGCGGGAGATTTGTACGACTCTGGCGGATCCCAGGGACGCAGCGCCGACGGTGACCGCGTTGGCCGATACGCTACGGCATTCGCGTGAAACCACGGGATACGGCCGCGCGATCGCCGCCCCGCAGATCGGGATCCTGCAGCGGGTAATCTTTCTCAATGTGGAAGGCGACCGGCCTTGGCCGCTGGTGAATCCTGTGATCACGGCGCGCAGTGAGGAAACGATTGTCGTCTGGGACGCCTGCCTAAGCTTTCTGTCGATCTTTATGATGGTGCGGCGGCACAGGTACGTCACGGTGCGCTATCAGGATCTTTCGGGTGCGACGCATCGGGTGGAGGCGGGTCCGGAACGGGATCTGGCGGAGCTACTGCAGCATGAGATCGATCATTTGGACGGTGTGCTTTGTATCGACAGGGTGGAGGATTTGAAGACCGTCTGTTCGAAAGAGGAGTTCGAGTTGCGGCACCGGTCCGAGAGCCCGTACGCGAACTAATTTAGGCCGCCCCGGCTTCTTATATGTCGTATAGGTGCAATTTGGCCGGGTCCTCCGCAATACTTAGAACGCATGCACCTTCCTTTGAATCTACGTAGGTTAGGAGAAGTCAATGAATAGGAACCTGAAGTCCTTGTTCGCCGCTGTCGCAGTTGCGGCTCTACCCCTGTTGTTTCTGGGTACGGCAAATGCACAGGGTAAGCCCAAACCCAACCAGTTCTGGTGGCCCGACCAACTCGATCTCTCACCGCTTCGGCAACACTCCGCCGAATCCAACCCGCTAGGCGAAAAATACGACTACGCCAAGGCATTTGCAACCCTCGATCTCAAGGCGGTCAAGCAGGATTTAGACAAGGTTCTAAAGACTTCGCAGCCGTGGTGGCCCGCCGACTATGGCACCTACGGACCCTTCTTTATCCGAATGGCCTGGCACACCGCCGGTACGTACCGGGTGAGTGACGGACGCGGCGGAGCGGGCGGCGGTCAGCAGCGATTCGATCCGCTCAATAGCTGGCCGGACAACGCCAATCTCGACAAGGCGCGGCGGTTGCTTTGGCCGGTCAAGCAGAAGTACGGCCAGAAGATTTCCTGGGCGGATTTGATGGTTTTGGCTGGAAATGTCTCACTGGAATCGATGGGTTTCAAAACGTTTGGGTTTGCCGGCGGGCGTAAGGACGACTGGGAACCAGATTTGGTCTATTGGGGACCGGAGAAGAAATTTCTGGCCGACGAACGTTACAGCGGCGATCGCAAGCTCGCCCAGCCTCTCGCGGCTGTGCAGATGGGCCTTATCTATGTGAATCCTGAGGGTCCAAACGGTAATCCGGATCCGCTGGCAGCCGCCAAGGACATCCGTGAAACCTTTGGACGCATGGCGATGAACGACGAAGAGACACTCGCGCTCATCGCCGGTGGCCACACTTTTGGCAAGGCGCATGGCGCCCACGCGCCGGGTAAGTGCGTAGGTCCCGAACCTGCGGCCGCCGGTCTCGAGGCGCAAGGAATCGGCTGGGACAATAAGTGCGGCAAAGGCAATGCTGGCGATACGGTCACCAGCGGTTTGGAAGGGGCTTGGACATCCACCCCGGCGAAATGGTCTTCGGAGTATCTCGACAACCTGTTTGCCTTTGAATGGGTGAAGACAAAAAGTCCCGCCGGTGCGACCCAATGGATTCCCGCCAAGGGTCAGGCCTCGACCCTCGTCCCGGACGCCCACGATCCGGCCAAGCGGCATGCGCCGATCATGTTTACCACCGATGTGGCCCTGAAGATGGACCCGAGCTATCGCAAGATTGCGATGCGCTTCAAGGAAAATCCTGAGGAATTCAGGCTCGCGTTTGCCAAGGCATGGTTTAAGCTGACTCACCGCGATATGGGACCCCGGGCTCTCTATCTTGGCCCCGAGGTTCCGAGCGAGGACTTGCTCTGGCAGGATCCCCTTCCGCGAGTGAATCATCCGCTGGTCGAAGCGAAGGACATTGCTGACCTGAGGTCCAGGATCCTCGCCTCTGGCGCGACCGTGCCGGAACTGGTCCGGACGGCTTGGGCTTCGGCCTCCTCGTTCCGCGGCACCGACATGCGCGGTGGCGCAAACGGAGCTCGTATTCGCCTCGCACCGCAGAAGGATTGGGAAGTCAACAATCCGCGTGAACTGGCGAAAGTGTTGCCGCGTCTTGAGGCCATTCAGAATGAATTCAACCGTGCGCAGTCTGGCGGAAAGAAGATTTCCCTTGCCGACCTGATCGTTCTGGCTGGTGGAGCCGCGATCGAGCAGGCTGCGAAGAATGCCGGACACGACGTGCAGGTCCCGTTCACGCCAGGGCGCGCTGATGCGTCGCAAGCGCAAACCGATGCGGCCTCATTCGCCTCCTTGGAACCGGTTGCGGACGGCTTCCGAAACTACTTTCGCAGTGGTCTGAGCATGTCTCCGCCAGAGATGCTGGTTGGCAAGGCCAAGCTGTTGACGCTGACAGTTCCTGAAATGACCGTTCTCGTGGGCGGTATGCGGACCCTGAATGCCAATGCCGCGCAAGCCGGACACGGCGTTTTCACCGACCGACCGGGGACTCTCAGCAATGACTTCTTTGTCAACCTGCTCGACATGTCCACGAAATGGAGCAAGTCCGCCGGCGCGCAAGGTGTATACGAGGGAAGCGATCGCGGGACCGGCAAGGTCAAGTGGACGGCGACTCCCGTTGACCTGGTGTTCGGATCGAGTTCCGAGCTGCGCACAGTGGCGGAAGTGTACGCTTCTGTCGACGGCAAAGAGATGTTCGTGCGGGATTTTGTGAAGGCATGGACCAAGGTGATGACTTTGGATCGTTTCGACGCGCGGTAGGCGTCGAAGGAACCTGAAGCAGGCCGCGCCGAACCTAAAGTGGTTCGGCGCGGTTTTCGATTTGGACACTGCTTCCGGTTGAGAGGAACTTGGGGCAGCCGCGTCATTCATCAATTCGTCAACTTGAAGTGCTGGCGTTAAGTCATTCAGGCAGTAGGTCCAGCGTGATCGTACGATTGGCTCACTTCCAGGATGTCGAGACTCTTCCTGTATGGCAGCATGGTTCTGTATGGCAGCATGGTTCTGTATGGCAGCATGGTTGTTTGCCTAGCCATGTTGGGCTGCCACCGACTGTCCCGTGATTCGCGATTCCAGCTGCGACACGATGGTGAATCTCGCTCAACCCTGGGTTGAAGAATACTCTACCGTTGCGCCCACCTTTTCGGTGGAAGTTGGCGTCCCAGTTCCTGACGCGCATTCGCACCAGCGAGGAGCAGTTGCTGGCATTCGTCAACCCGGATTGTAGATCCTTGCGCACCAATTCCACCACGTCCCCTTACTTGCCAAGAATGTCGTGAATGGCCCGCAGGCCGGGATTCATGGGATATTCCGTCCGTCTCTCTAGATCGGCAAAAGTTGGTTGCAAAGTAGTCAGCCGCATATTTTGTGAAAAACACGCCGGGGTGCCAATCTTCTCTCTTCTCGCAGGTTTCGCCCGCAACCGCCTGAGAAACCTATCACTCTTGTGCGGCGAGTGCTGTAGTTTCAAACTCGGAACAGGCAATCGACGCATGGCGATACCTTGTGATGGAACCGGGAGAGCGCGAGGCCGCCAAGCGCAGGAGACGCCAGCGATCCAATCGAGTGGACAGTGGCCACGATGCACTGGCAATCTACCTGCATCCGGACAATCCCTTGAACACGATTACGCTGGATGAATTGGCGCAAGTGGAGTAACCGTACCCGGTGTCAAGAGCGACGAAGTGATTCTCATGAGCTCTTGAGTCACGGTGTCCTTTCTTCGTTGTCTTGAAGGAGGAGCGACGTTCCGAACGATTCGCGGTTTGCATCGGTCACGATTCTTTCACAGAGTCAAAGTAGCTGTAAAGAGCGGGGACAACCAGGAGGGTCAGGGCGGTTGAGGAGATGAGGCCGCCAATGACTACGATGGCGAGGGGGCGCTGGACCTCAGAGCCCGGGCCGGTGGAGAACAGAAAAGGCACCAGGCCGAGGGCGGCGACGCTGGCGGTCATCATGACGGGACGGAAGCGCATCGCGGCA
>CAZCPL010000367.1:0-4465 GCA_964500255.1 uncultured Solibacteraceae bacterium
ACATGCTTCCGGCATGGGTGAAAGTGGTTTGCGTGGATATCAATCCGGCGGTGGCGACCAAAGTAAGCGATCGCGGAACCGGGCAGGCGGTGGGCGTCGTCACCGACGTTGGTCTGTTTCTCGATTTGCTGGCAAGGATGATCAAGGTCTAATGGCAAAACAATATACAGACGACCACGCCTCGAGCGGTGTCAAGGCTCCCCTGCCGGATATTGAGTGCTGGCCCAATCAGTACGGCAAGCGCGGCTACGAGATCGAGATTACGATGCCTGAATTCACCTCGGTATGCCCCAAGACGGGTTTGCCCGATCATGGAACGATCACTCTGAAGTATGTTCCGGACAAGCACTGCCTGGAACTGAAATCTCTGAAAATGTACATGCTAGCCTACCGAAATCTGGGCATTTTTCAGGAGAACATCGTCAACAGGTTCCTGGAAGATATCGTCGCGGCCTGCAAACCGCATTCCGCAACCGTTCTTGGGGACTTCACTCCGCGCGGCGGCATCGGAACGCGCGTCACTGCGCACTTTGCCAAGTCCGGGAAGTAGGAGACAAGAGTTCTTTTTCCCAGCACGGGCGACATCGGCACTCGAGCCACCGCGCACTGCGCAAAGTCCCGCTAGTAGACTCTACTGCTTCGCAGGTACTTCGTAGTGAAGCGCATAAAAGTGCTGTTTGCCCTCTTTCCGGATCTCAAGGGTACCGGAGATGTCTTCCAACTCTCCCGTTCCCGAACCGGGGGTAAGTACAACTTTGATTTCCATCGATCCGGGAGACATGATCCCGCTGTGCTGCATGGTGAAGCTTCCGGACCGGCCCTCCAGTTTGCCCGTGAACCGTTCGAGGGCCACGTAGCCACCCGAAGCACTCGTTCCGTTGTTTGAAGCCATCATCTCCACCCGGCTGGTTCCGGCAAGCGCCCCAGCAAAGGTTTTATCCAGCGACAGACGAACGAATTCTCCTTCCACCGGAGGTGGCGACGGCAGCATTTTCACATCGAAGGTTCCAGTAACGGTCTTCATGCGGTGAGTTTTCTCCTTCGGTGGTTGCGTTGTGGTTCCGGCGGATTGTGCCAGCAGCACGACGCATCCGGCAGCGGCAAGAATAAGGTTGGACATAACGGCTAACGTCAGAGTAGCGCGGGATCCGGGCAAATGATTGGAAAAACCCGACAGAGTTGCAAGCAACTGGCGGGCAGAAAATCGGTGTCGAATCCGGTAACGATCAGTCGGCGGCAGGCATCACACCGGACGGTTCCCCCGTCCCAACTCTACTTCGCGATCGGAAGATTGTCAGCGAGCACTTCATCCTGCCGGAAGAAGATGCCACCGGAGGCGACCATGCGAGTCCGCTCAATCAGCCGATCGGTG
This sequence comes from uncultured Solibacteraceae bacterium, assembly GCA_964500255.1. GTDB lineage: Bacteria > Acidobacteriota > Terriglobia > Bryobacterales > Bryobacteraceae > F-183. The sequence goes on from CAZCPL010000367.1 coordinate 1,373, forward strand.
CATACGACGTGGAGGCGCTCCTGCAACCCGTATGGCTGCACAGTCCGTTCCACCGGTTGGATCCGGTCCCGGAACTGATCCTGAATTGCGGAAACATCGCCCTTCGCGATCTTCTTCAGATCGTCGACAGTCGAAATCTTGGTGACCGTGCCAGTGTCCTCGGAAGTCAACAGATCCGCAAAGGCAGCGAACTCGTAGACATCGTCCGCCGACTTGAACGCCACAGGACTGATCGCCGCGATCAAGCGCAATGCCTGCTGGCGGCCCGTCAACACGAGGACAGAGCTGTTGTCGGGGCGATAGGCGGCGTAGACGATCTGGTTCTGGCCGCCGTTGGTGAAGCTGCATTCCAGCAGACGAAAGAGCCTGAAGTATTCCTGGCGCAGTTCCGTGACCCGCGAAGACGCGATCTTGCTCTTCAATGCGGGAAGTTCCCGCCCGATGGCAGTTTGGATCGATCTGAGAGCCCAGCCTTCGAGGTCCATGGTTTTGGAAGAGGCCATTCAATACTTAAAGCGATAATTTCGACGGAAGCAGATCAGGAATTCTTGGCTTTTTTTACTTCTGCGATAAGTGCGGGCACCACTTCGAACAGATCGCCGATGATGCCGTAGTCCGCTACTTCGAAGATCGGGGCATTCTCATCTTTGTTGATCGCCACAATCGCCTTCGATCCCTTCATACCGACGAGGTGCTGAATCGCACCGGAAATACCGACAGCCATGTAGACCTTGGGCGAAACCGTCTGTCCCGAACTGCCGACTTGGCGTTCCATCGGTAGCCATCCCGCGTCGCAGATGGGGCGGGAAGCCGCCAGTTCCGCTCCCATTGCGGCTGCGAGTTCTTGGACGATATGGATATTGTCCTTGTCTTTGATACCGCGTCCCACAGACACAATGAGTTCCGCGGCGGTGAGGTCGACCGCGCGCGACGATTCGCGGAACGGCGCGTCCACTTTCACACGGATTATAGACGCCTCGATGGACGGTGCGAATTCGGATACTGCCGCGGATCCCGCTGCCAAACTATCGGCGCGGAATGCACCGGCCTGGATCGAGGCGAACGTGGGTCCGGTACCGGCGACCTGGAAGTCGGCATTCATCTTGCCCTGGAACAACTGGCGGACGAATGTCACGGCTCCGGAAGTGCGAACGGAAACAACGTCGCTCACGAGGACGCGCCCAAAACGAGTCGCGACCTTCGGTGCGAAATCCCGCACTTGATAGGTATGCGGAAAGAGCACGAACGACGCACCAGTCTGCTTGGTGAGCTGTTCCACGGCGGACGTGAAGGCGTCGGAGGTATAGTGTTCAAGAAGCGCGTGATTGACCGCGTAGACCTTCGAGATGTCCTTGGTCGCGGCTTCGGCGGCGAGCCCCGACACGCCCGAGCCTACGACGGCGGCTTCTACCGGCAAACCAAGTTGCTTGCCTAGTTCTACGCCACAAGCGAGAGCTTCCCAGGACATGCGGTGCCACTTGCCACCCTGCTGTTCCATGACAACGAGGACGCTGCTCATATCACCCTCAATTCAAACTTCAACTTCTCAACCAACTGCGCGGCGGTGACTTTGGGATCGCCCTGAAAGATCATCGCCTGCTTGGTACGCTGTGGCATGTAAACCTTATCGAGGGTCGATGCGGCTGCGGGAGCGGCGGCAAGATCGGCCGTGGTGATGCGTTTGATTTCTTTGGTTTTGGCTTTTTTGATGCCCATCAAGGTGGCATAACGCAGCTTGTTGATACCACTCTGAATCGTCAGAAGGGCAGGCGTTGGGATGGTCATGTGCTGAAACCAGCCGTCTTCGAGCTCGCGCTTCACCCGAAGTGCGCCGCCGTTTACTTCCACCTGCATAATGATCGTGGCATGCGAAATGCCGAGGATTTCCGCCATCACGACACCCGTCTGGCCGTAGCCGAAGTCGTCGGATTGCAGGCCGGTGAGGATGAGATCCGGACTTTCCGCCTTCATCGCCGAAGCCAGTAAGCTTGCGATGGAAAGCGTATCCATACCGGTGAGATTCTCTTCCTCAATGTGGATTGCGCGATCCGCCCCTTTGGCCAGCGCTTCACGAATGGTCTGCGCGGCGCGAGCCGGACCCAGGCACAGCGCGATCACTTCGCCGCCATGCTTTTCTTTCAACTGCAGCGCTTCTTCGAGCGCATACGCATCCGGTTCGTTGATCTCGAAAGTGAGATCGCCTTCCTGGATCCATTTGCCGTCCGCGTCGACTCGCAACTGGGAATCGCGCGTAGGCACCTGCTTGATGGCGACGATGATCTTCATTTATTCCGTATATCTCTTGAAAATTAGGCTTCCGTTGGTTCCGCCGAAGCCGAACGAGTTCGACAAAGCATAGTCGATCTTCATCGGACGCGCCGTGTTCGGGATGTAGTCGAGATCGCAGCCGTCGCCGGGATTCTCGTGATTGATCGTGGGTGGGGCAATCTGATCGCGGATCGCAAGAACTGTAATACCGGCCTCAAGTCCTCCGGCTCCCCCAAGAAGATGGCCAGTCATGGACTTCGTTGCGCTCACTGCCATCTTGTACGCATGTTCGCCGAATGCGCGCTTGATCGCGATGGTCTCAATACGGTCGCCAAGTTCGGTGGAAGTGGCATGGGCATTGAGATAGTCGATCTGGTGGGGCTCGATACCAGCATCCTTCATGGCGTTGCGCATAACGCGGAACGGTCCGTCGCCGTCTTCGGAAGGCGATGAGATGTGGAAGGCGTCGCCCGACATCCCGTAGCCGACGATCTCGGCAATAATGTTTGCACCGCGGGCTTTCGCGAATTCCAGTTCCTCAATGACAAGGATGCCAGCGCCTTCGCCGATCACAAAGCCGTCGCGATTCTTATCCCACGGGCGGGATGCACGTTCCGGTTCGGCATTGCGCTGAGAGAGAGCTCGCATGGCGGCGAATCCGCCAACGCCGAGAGGCGTAATCCCTGCTTCCGCGCCGCCGCAGATCATCGCGTCCGCATCGCCGCGCTGAATGATCTTGAAGGAATCTCCGATCGCATGGGCACTGGTCGTACACGCCGTGGCGGTAGCGGAGTTCGGGCCTTTTGCTCCCGTGCGGATCGATAC
>CAZCPL010000367.1:4475-4830 GCA_964500255.1 uncultured Solibacteraceae bacterium
GTGGCCGGAATGAAGAATGGGGAAACGCGGCTGGGGCCTTTTTCGAGAAGCGTCCTGTATTCGCGTTCAATCACTTCGAAGCCGCCGATGCCGCTGCCGATGTAGACGCCGACCCGTTCCGCGATCTCTGGATTCACCTTGAGGCCGGAATCGCTCATTGCGATATCCGCGCCGGCGATTCCGAACTGAATGAATCGCCCCATCTTCTTGATTTCTTTCTTCTCGACGTACGTTGCCGGATCGAAGTTCTTCACCTCGCCCGCGAACTGGCAGTTATAGCCGGTCGTATCGAAGGCAGCAATGCGGGCGATGCCGCTTTGGCTCCTCTTGATAGCCTGCCAAGTCTCTTCGGTGT
>CAZCPL010000368.1:0-1604 GCA_964500255.1 uncultured Solibacteraceae bacterium
GAATACGGCTGCCGTGTTCTTCTTGACAAACTTCAGCGCACCGCCGCCATTGCGGCCTTCTGCCTTTGCATGAGCCACGATACCTTCGGGCGCGCCTCCTAGGCCGGGCTCACCTCCACGGCGATAGCTGCGTGCGGTGTAGAGCTTGGCATCACCCTTTGCGATCGAGGCATCGAGCGACTGATCGAAGGTTGCCCGAAAAATCGGATCCGCGCCATAGGAATAAGCAATGACATTCAGAGCAATCAGGGCGATTCGAAGCATTCTCTAAGCCTAACTCAATCAGCCTCGGCGGGCGCGAGTCTAGCGACACCGCGAAACCGATCATAGGATGGTATGCTTCTAACCATGCGGCTATTGCTCCGGGTCTTGCTAGCAATTGTTCTCACAGCCGCTGCAACAGCGGAAGAAGATGATTTTTCACGACCACTGCAGCCAGCGGTATCTCTGCGCAGAGCATCCGGTACTCTCGCCCCTTCTGTCCGCGAAACTTTCGAAAACCTCTCGCCAGCCGCTCCGCTCTTCGTCGATGCGGCTACTTTGTACGACATATCGCGGCCCGTTTTCGGCTCGGTCCGCTACTTAGCTGGACAGACGATTTCCGCCAGGCAGCGCAATCGCACCGGGACACCGAACCTCAACCGGGGACCGCCGCGTCCCAAAGCCTAAATCCCAGGAACACACGCACGCACCGCGTCGCGTCGCTGCTCGCCCACAGTGTCGGTCCACACTTCGATCGCGGCAGTTGCGAAAAATCAAGCCTTTCAAGAGGGTCATATTTCTATGTCAATTGAGACCGGTCAAACCGATACATCCCCGTCGCCGTGGGAAAACCTGAAGCAAGATGGACCCGCTGGTATCGCGGTCTTTCTCGTAGCACTTCCACTCTGTCTTGGAATCGCTCTGGCATCTGGAGCCCCTTTGCTCGCCGGCGTACTGGCGGGGATTGTCGGCGGATTGGTGGTCGGCGTCCTGTCCGGATCCCAGGTGAGTGTCAGCGGACCGGCCGCTGGCTTGGCCGTGATCGTCTTCGGTGCGATCCAAGACATCGGATCCTACCAAGGCTTCCTGCTCGCCGTCGTGCTGTCCGGCATCATTCAAGTGGCACTCGGACTTCTGCGGTTCGGCGTCATCGCGGACTATGTTCCCAACTCGGTCATCAAGGGCATGTTGGCGGGCATCGGCATGGTCATCATCCTCAAGCAAATCCCACATGCTCTCGGTCGTGACAAGGACTACGAGGGAGACTTTAGTTTTCTTGAGGCTGGCGGCAACAATACGATCAGTGACATTGCCGAGGGCGTCATGAGTGCGGCACCCGGTGCCCTGATAATTGCCTTGGTGAGTTTGGCACTGCTCTTCGCGTGGGATATGCTGTCAAAGCGCTACCGGTTCTTTCGCCTAGTCCCCGGACCCTTGGCGGTGGTTCTATCAGGAATCGCGCTGAATCACATTTTCGGGCTGCTAGGCAATGGATTGCAACTGATTGAACCCGAGCATATCGTGAGCCTCCCGTCATCCAATGTGGGAGATTTTTTCCGTCAACTTGTCTTCCCGGATTTCACATTCTGGGCCAATAAGAAGATTTGGATCGTGGCGGGCAC
>CAZCPL010000368.1:1614-4813 GCA_964500255.1 uncultured Solibacteraceae bacterium
GGTTGGCAGCCTGGAAACACTACTCTCGCTGGAAGCCGCCGACCGGCTCGATCCCTACAAACGCATTTCTCCACCGAATCGTGAGCTACGAGCCCAAGGGATCGGCAATTTGATTTCCGGTCTGATTGGGGGCCTTCCAGTCACCTCCGTTGTCGTGCGGACGTCGGCCAATGTCCAGGCTGGTGGCAATACCTGGAGGAGCACAGTTCTTCACGGAGGACTGTTGCTGGCTTCGGTACTGTTCATCCCGGGAACACTGAAACTCATTCCCCTGGCCAGCCTTGCTGGCATCCTCATTATCGTCGGGTGCAAGCTGACTAAGATTTCCCTCTATCGCAAAATGTACAGCCTTGGCTGGGACCAATTTGTCCCCTTCCTCACCACTGTCCTCGCCGTGGTGTTCAGCGATCTGCTGACAGGCGTGCTGATCGGCATGGCCTGTGGAGCTTTCTTTGTGATGCGCACAAACCACCGCGACAGCATCACCGTCGTTAGCCAAGGCAACGACTACCTGATGCGCTTCAACAAAGACGCGAGTTTCGTGAACAAGAGCGAATTCCGCAACAAGTTGCGACAGATACCGGAACGTTCGCACGTCATCATCGATGGTACGCGAGCACTATTCATCGATCACGACATCATGGAAGTCGTCGATGACTTTCTACATTTGGCCGCGCACAAGAACATTAAAGTGGAATTGAAGCGTTGGGAAACCACCAGGAGTTAGGGAGCACAGAGATGGAATCACACATGAAGCTATTGTTGGCCAACAAAGCCTGGGTGGAGGAAAAGTTGAGGACTCGTCCCGACTACTTCACCAGCCACATGGAGACTCAAACTCCCGAGTTCCTCTGGATCGGATGCTCGGATTCACGTGTGCCAGCCGAAGATGTTACGGGTGCCGAGCCGGGAGAATTGTTCGTCCACCGCAACATCGCGAATCTGGTTGTGCACACGGACTTTAACATGCTCAGCGTACTGCAGTACGCCCTGGAGGTTTTGAAAGTCAAACACATCATCGTTTGTGGACACTACCGATGCGGCGGCGTAAAAAATGCGATGGGCCGGAGCGATCTGGGCCTCATCAACAAATGGTTGCGGCAGATCAAGGACTCGTATCGGATTTATCAACGCGAAATCGAGGCGATCGCTGACCCGATCGCGAGGTGGGATCGAATGGTGGAGATCAACGTCTATGAGCAGGTACAGAACCTGGCGCAGATGTCCATGGTCCAACGGGCATGGCGCACCGAGAGCTTTCCGACAATTCATGGCTGGATCTACGACTTGACGACGGGCTATCTGAAAGAGATCGCGTCAATGGCACCCGGATCTCATATCGAGGATATCTATTTCTTCGATGTTCCCGGCGAAAAGAAGTGAGACTGTTGGCACGCTCGCGATCGGCCTGCCAACTCCGCTACCCGGCCCGGAGAGCCTCCAATGCGCTCCCAACGCCAAGCGTATCCCGCTCTCATTGGTGCGTTCCGCAACCGAGTACGAAATCACTGCGGTGTCCGAACAGCCTTTGTCGCGAGGATCCGCCACCACACCGGTGATTTCAAACCATTCGCCTTTGACGTTTGAGCAACATACGTTTTCCTCGTGCGACAGTCCACGGGTAGACGCTTTCCAGAACATCCCTCAGTCGTCAAAAGACGTGCGATCGCTGAAGCGCGGCGATTCCAAGCTGGTTTTCACGTCAAGGCCAGACGTTGAAGGCCGTGAGGAGCGAACCTGGATTCATATTGAACCTCGCGAAATCTGTTCGATTCGCTTCGAAATGCCAAAGCCAGGCATTGGCTCAAGGCTCAGCGTCTTGAGAATCAGCATGTCCAAAGTGCCTTGAATCAGATCGGTGTTTTCCTCTTCCAGACAACGAGAGTGCCCCCCTCCTCTTGCTTGTCAGGATGTGACAACCAACAGGAAGAAAAAGACCGGCTTTCCGGCGATGTGGAACCGGGCCCTGCAAGATTCCATAGGCGGCGCACTAGCGCTAAACTGAAACTAGGAAATCGCCTCTTCAAACCCATGACATACGACGTTATCGTGATCGGGAGCGGCCCCGGAGGCTACTCCGCTGCGGTCCGCGCCGCCCAATACGGACTCAAGACCGCCATCGTAGAAAAAGACAAAATGCTAGGTGGCACCTGCCTTCACGTCGGTTGCATTCCCACCAAGGCTATGCTGCATTCCGCCGAAGTTTGGGGATACTTCAAGAATCCCGAGGCGGAAGGCATCTCCTGCGAGAACGCGCGCCTGAACTTTCCGGCCGTCAGCGACCGCAAACAGAAAATCGTCGTGAAACATGCCAAGGGCGTCGAGTTCCTCATGAAGAAGAACAAAGTCGACATCATCAAGGGCTATGGCAAGTTGGCCGGAAAAGGAACGGTTCAGGTCCATTCCGAACGCGGCGCCGAATCCTACGAAGCCAGGAACATCATTCTGGCGACGGGATCCGAAGCCCGCATGATCCCCGGCGTCACGCCAGACCCTATGCGCATCTTCACCAACATCGAAATCCTCAACCTGCAACACGTCCCCGCCAGCATATTGATCATCGGCGCGGGAGCGGTGGGAGTGGAATTCGCGTCGATTTTCTCGCGCTTCGGCTCAAAAGTCACCGTACTCGAGATGCTGCCGCGGTTGGTTCCGGTCGAAGACGAGGAAGTCTCAAAGGAACTGGAACGCTACTTCAAGAAGCACGGGATCCGCTGCGAGCCAGGCACCAAGGCTGAGAACATTCGCCATACCGAAAACGGCGTTGCGCTTTCGGCCACTCTAAGCAACGGCACGGTCGAAGAGATGGAAGCCGAGTGCCTGCTCGTCGCGGTGGGACGCAAACCCAACACCGAAAACATCGGCTCTGAGGGAACCGGTGTCCAGATCGAGCGCGGTTTCATCAAGGTCGACGGCAATCAGCAGACCGGCGAACCCGGCGTCTACGCCATCGGCGATATCGTTGCCGGAACCCCGCAGTTGGCCCATGTCGCCTCGGCGGAAGGCATGATCGCCTGCGCCCATATTGCGGGCAAGCCAACGAAGCCCATCAACAAGAACCGTATCCCCGGCGCGACCTATACGGAACCCGGCATCGGCTCCGTTGGCCTGACAGAAGCCCAAGCGAAAGCACAGGGCTTCGATGTCAAGGTCGGCAAGTTCCCATTCGCGGCGAATTCCAAAGCAGGCATCCTGGGAA
>CAZCPL010000369.1:0-4740 GCA_964500255.1 uncultured Solibacteraceae bacterium
GTCGTGGCACGCGACGAAGACGTCTTTAAACTCGCTTCGACCCTCAAAGAACTGGGCGTCTCACCACTGCCTGACCTGTCCGCCGGAAACCGCAATCGCATCGCCGCCGCCACTGCGCCTGAGGTCGACTTTGTCATGTCCGCCATCGTCGGCGTCGCGGGACTCGAAGCCACCTACGAAGCGGTCAAGCTCGGCAAGCGCATCGGACTCGCCAACAAAGAAGTGATGGTCGCTGGCGGCCAACTCGTCACTGAGGCCGCCAAGAAATACAACTGCGAAATCATCCCTGTCGATAGCGAACACAACGGGGCCCACCAATGCCTGCGCGCCGGTCGCCGCAGCGAGGTTTTGCGACTGATTCTCACTGCATCCGGTGGGCCTTTCCGCGAAACACCTAGCTCGCAATTTGAAAATGTGACGCCATCGCAGGCTTTGAAGCATCCAACATGGGTCATGGGACAGCGCATTACGATCGATTCCGCAACCCTCATGAACAAAGGCTTCGAAGTCATCGAAGCCTGTTGGCTGTTCGATTTTCAGCCGAATGAAGTGGATGTGGTCGTGCATCCACAATCCACCGTCCACGCCATGGTTGAATTCAATGATGGCAGCATCGTCGCCCAGGTCTGCGCCACCGACATGCGGATGCCGATTCAATACGCCATGACCTACCCGGAACGCATCGAAGCGCCCGTCCCGCGCTACGGTTGGACGGAACCGCGCACGTGGAATTTCTACCCACCGGATTTCGAGAAGTTCCGGCTGCTGCGCTTGTCCTACGACGCGCTCAACGCAGGCGGTTCGGCTACTTGCACGCTCAATGCGGCCGATGAGATTGCCGTGGAGGCATTTCTCAAAGGCGAAATCTCGTTTCCGGGCATCGCTGCGGTGGTCGAAGATACTTTGAACGCCGTTGCCGTGCAAGAAGTCACTTCTGTGGGAACCATTCTCGAAATCGACCGTCAGTCGAGAGAGGCTGCCCGTGCTTTCGTCTCTCGCCGCCGCACGGCTCTTGTGTGCTGAGTTTTTGTTTGCTGAGTTTTAAGGATTGAATATGAATATGTTGTCCGAGGGTTTCGAAAGCGTCTGGTGGTTGCTGATCCTGATCGGTGTCATGATCATCATCCACGAGCTCGGCCACTATTGGGCGGCGCGGTTCTTCGACGTTCGTGTTGAGACTTTCAGCTTCGGTTTCGGCCCCAGGTTATTCGGATTCAAAGTCGGCGAAACGGACTTTCGATTCGCCGCGATCCTGCTGGGCGGCTATGTCAAGATGGCGGGCGAACAGCCGGGTGAAGACGGATCCGCCGATCCGCGCGGGTTTATGTCGAAACCGCGCTGGCAGCGGCTGATTATTGCATTCGCCGGTCCGTTCATGAACATGCTCTTGGCAGTGGGAATCCTTACCGGACTGTTTATGGTCCGTTATGAGCGGCCACCGATGGGCAAGAATCCCGCGATTGGATATCTCACTCCGACTGGCGGCGCGGCGAAGGCCGGAATCCAGGTTGGCGATCGGATCGTTTCCATTGGCGGAACTGAAAACCCGACGTGGAACGATGTCCGCCTGCGGGAATTCGATGCCACCAACAAGACTCTCGCCGTCACCGTGGAACGTGCAGCCGGACAGCGCCTGAGCTTTGAGATTCCGTTTCCCGAAGATGAGAAAACCCACATTGGCGACGCCGGCTGGGACCAACAACGCGAGATTTTGATAGCCGAAGTGGTCAGCGGCGAACCCGCCGATGCTGCGGGGCTTCAGCCCGGCGACCAGTTGAAGACAGTCAATGGCCGTCCGATCTTGTCGCTCGCAGCGGTGTCCGAATCAGTGCAATCCTCGCAGGGCAAGCCAGTCGAGGTGACGTATCTTCGCGCAGGCAAGCCGGGTATGGCGACGATTACGCCGGTTTGGAAGAAGCTCGACCCGAGCATTCCGGAGCGTTGGGCGATTGGCGTGAAGCAGGAAGAACTGCTCGAAATCACCAAACTGTCGTTTCCCGATGCGCTTCGTGAGTCGGTCAACCGAAACACCGAATATGCGGGCCTGATCTACAAGTTCCTGCGCGGCATGCTCGAACAGCGGCTGTCGCCCAAATCGCTGGAAGGTCCTGTGGGTATCGCCCGACTGGCGAAGCGCGCCGCGCGCCAAGGTCCGATGACATTCTTTGGACTGATGGCGATGGTGAGCCTCAATCTGGCGATCTTCAATCTGCTGCCGATCCCGATTCTTGACGGCGGCGTCATCCTGATGCTGCTTGTGGAAATGGTGCGCAGGCAAGATTTGTCAATGCGCGTTAAGGAGGCCGTCTTCAAGGCTGGCTTCGCATTTCTCATGATGGTTGTGGCGTTCGTGCTCTACAACGACATTTCGAAAACCCGAGCCGATCTAAGGAACGAAGCCGCTCCGGCCACAAGACCAGTTCCGGCAACTCCAACTCCTCCGCCAGTTACCAAATAGTCGTCTGGCAGGGCTAAGAAAGGACTAAGGCTAACGCCTGTATCCGCCGATATGCACTAGAGCGCAGACCCACTGCGCAATCGAATCGCTCCGGCAGACGATGCAGGACCCTGAACAGCACATCGCTATCATCGGAGGTGGCCCAGCCGGGCTAACCGCCGGATACCTTCTTGCGAAGAAAGGCTGGAGTGTGTCGATTTTCGAGGGCGATAGCCATCGTTTGGGTGGTCTGGCGAAGACGGTGGCCTACAAAGGCTTCGGGTTCGACATTGGCGGGCATCCGTTTGAATCTCGCTCGTCGGTGGTCAACGATTTCTGGCAAGAGATTCTCGGTAACGATCTGATTGAGCGCCCGAGGCTCTCGCGTATCTCGTACAACGGTAAGATTTTCCCGTACCCACGCACCGCGACCGATGTGCTGCCCAAACTGGGGCTGCAGGAAGCAATGCTATCGGGTCTGTCCTATCTGCAGGCGCTGCTTCGAACGAGCCAACCTCCGAGGTCGTTCGAAGAATGGGGCACCAAGCAGTTCGGAAGCCGCCTTTTCAGACTCCTTTTTCAGAACTACGCTCGAAAAGCATGGGATGGGGCGGCAGAACCGAGCAGGGCGACCGAACCGACGTTCCGCTATCCGCGACTAGGACCGGGGCAGATGTGGGACCGTTGCGCGGATAAGATCCGCGCGATGGGCGGATCGATCTATCTTGGACACTTCGTGATGTCGATGGAGCAGATGTTCGATCGCGTATGGACGGTTCATGTGCAGAGGCTCAAGGGTCGAGAAATACAGTTTCGCGCCGCGCATGTGATTTCCACAACCGAAATTCGCGAACTAGTGCATATGATCCAGCCGGCGGTTCCCGCTCAGGCCGTGTTGTCGGGCAGTTCGCTGCACTATCGGGATTTTCTCAGCGTCGCCCTGATCGTTCGGGACTTTCGCAATCTCCCCGATCAGACCATCCATCTTTACGACCCGGAAATCAAAGCTGCAAAGCTGCAAAACTACAAGGCGTGGTCACCGGAATTGGTTCCGGATCTGGCTTATGCGAGTTACGGACTTGAGTATTTCCGTCCGAGAGAAGACGGTCTTTGGGATATGACGGATCGTGACCTGATCGCCTTCGCCGCAAAAGAGCTGGAACGAACGGGCATCGCCCGCGCCAGTGAAGTCGAAGATGGGCATGTGATCCGACAAGAGAAAGCCCTGCCGCTCTATGACAACGGCTACGCGGGCAATATTCAAACAATTCGGCGGGACATCGCCGGGCGCTACCCAGGTTTGCATTTGGCTGGCCGCAATGGCATGCACAAGGCTCATAACCTCGATCAGGCAATGCTGACGGGTATGTTAGTGGCACGAAACATCCTCGAAGGCGAGGATCGTTACGACGCCTGGGATGTGAATCCCGGGGGAGAATTGCAGCGGCTGCGTCCTGCTGCCGCGGTCATAGGGAAGCCTGCGTTGAAGGCTGCAACGCAAAGCGGGATTTCGAATTCCGGGTTGCGCTTGGTTTCAAACCGGACCCGCACCGCGGAACAATTGGCTGCGCTCGATCGCCATCTTTCGGCATTTCGTGGTCCTGCGCCGAATCTTGTGGGAATCTTCAAGGTTCACGCCGGCGGCACGTCTGTCGACAAACTTGAGGCTGGTGTCGATGGCAACGATTCGCCGCCTTCGGCAGCCTGAGGGTCTACTGTTTTCTGGCGTCGATTCGGCCAGCGAGCGGTTGTATCACCGAACGTCCGCACAATCCCACACCGGTGTTCAGCAGTGCATTGAGAAAATTGTAGAGCACCGCGTACACCATCTGCTCGTTCACCGGCTGTTTGCCGGGCAAACGGAATGCGGCCGGAAGCTCTTTGGCAATCTGTAAATGCACGGAATGCGGCAGCGGCCGCCCCTGCGCATCCTTCAAATTCGATAGCGCAATCGGCGTCTGCAAGACCATTCCGCTGGTACCATCCACATAGAATTGGCAGCGCGAAAACCAGCCGAGGTTGCTGGGATCAGAGGCGTCGAAGAGCAACAGCGGCGCCTGCCGATCCGTTGCCAACAACTCCATCGACATGCTGCGCGCCGAATCGCTGATCCGGTGTTGGAATCCGGCCTGCTTCAGAATGTTCTCCACCGTCTCGGTGTCGAGTTCGAGCAGCACCAGCTTCCGTTCTCCTGCCTGCAATACTTGCATCCGTCTTCATTCTAGCCCACCATGGCGAATCTGTTAGAATCCTGAGGCATGAACAGTTCGGAACGCATTGTCCAGGATCGTCAGGCTCAACAA
>CAZCPL010000370.1:0-2550 GCA_964500255.1 uncultured Solibacteraceae bacterium
GGCGCTTTGGGTGAAGATCTTGACGAGTCCGGTGAGCTCCGCGCGGCCGAGTCCCTTGACCTTACCGAGAAGCTTCACATAATCAATGTACTCGCTGATCTTGCGCGGCGGGAACTCCGGGGGGATTTCCATCAACAGAGATTCGGCAACGATCGCCAGCTTTTCGAGGTGGTCTTCAAAGCGACCGAAGGCTGCGGCGTCTCGCTGTGAGAACTTCGAGATCTCGGCGAGCGTCTTCTCGCGGTTCTGCCAGAAGAAGAGGTGTCGTCCGTCGGGAAAGGGGGAAAAGAAGGATGGATCTTTGGGATCGACGGCGTAGCCGTATTTGGCGAGTTCGAGATCGTCAATCACGCGCTGCCGCAGTAGGCTGCTGAGATAGGCGCCAGTAGAAACACGATAGCCGGGCCAGATCTCTTCGGTAACGGCGCAGCCTCCCAGGAGGTCACGTTTTTCGAGGACGAGAACTTGCCGCCGGGCTTTTGCGAGATACGCTGCGGTGACGAGTCCGTTATGACCGCCGCCAATGATTACTACGTCGTAGATACGAGCCACAGAGACTCATTATCGCAAGCTTACGACTAGCTTAGCTAGCTAAGCTAGGGACGATCATCCGGTTTATCCGGCTTGTTGCCATCACCCGCCGCCGATTCCTTGGCTGCGCTAGTCTCTTTTTGAGCGACGACTTCCTTGTCATCGCTCGCATCCTCCACCTGGACCCAAACAGGCTGTTCCAGATACACAGGATTCTTGCCGGCGGTCAACAAGAGAAGCTGTTGACGGCCCGCTTTCACAAAGGGTGGGATCCTGATCTTGAGCTTGTCGCCCGATTGTTCCAGAATCTTCACCTTCAGATCGAAACGATGATCGGTCAAATAGACCTCGTCCACCGCATCTATGCCCAATGAAATGCCAGTAATGACTACGACCGTTCCCGCCTTGCCAGATCTTGGTTCCAACTTCGTCACCTGAGGCGACAGAATACGATCATCATTCTGCTGGCCAGCAAACACGAGAGCGGAGGTCAATATTACGCTAGTTATGCACATCTCTTTCCAGCCTCCGTAATAGAACTATACGGTGCTGGGAAGTGATACCAAATAGGCTGAGCGGCTGATTCCACTTCGGGAAATACCCTAGCCTAGCGCTAGGGGTGGTATGAGACTACGTCGTTCGCCTCGGACGCCCCGCCAGCTTCAGCTTCTTCAGGGTCTCTTCTCCGCCGGGGCCGTTCATCTGCCAGTACTTCAGCCGCTCGGTTGCAAGAAGTTCGGCTTTCTCTCCGGTGGAGCTCTCCCACTTGAGAATTCGACGGGCTGCGGTGGATTCTACATAGTACGTTCGCTTCACATGGGCGAGAGTTGCAGTATAAACATCCGCCGTGAACTTGCCGGCGGGAACCGTCACGGAAACCGGGGCCGTGCTTCGCGCCAAATCCGCCTTGGCCCAGGACGCGTTGACGTGCTTGTCACGCACCCATTGCAACGATGTCAGGACGTCCACTGACTTCGTCTCGCCCGCCGCCAGCGCCGGTTCCGCCATACCGCGCGCCCAGAACGGCAAGGCATCTTCTGAGATGGCATTGGCAGGATACGGCAGATCCACATTGGCGTCGGCCTCGCCATCGAAGTAGCTGTGGCGCATGGACCGCAGTTTGGTGGCATCGAACAGCACCTGATGAAAAACATTTCCGCACCATTCCTGGCTGGAAAAGGCAACTTTGGTGGTGTAGCCGGGTCCACGGCCGTTGATGGGCTGAGTGGCAACGAAGACAGAAGTCATGTCGTTGTAATCGTAGATGCCGGTTTGAAAGTCTTTCACGAGATTGAGCTTCATCACGCCGAACTCATCTGTTTTCGGATGCTTGCCAGGGTCGGCCTTGACCCGGGCGGAATTCGAGAAGGTCTCTGAGACCCAAATCGCCACTGCCACACCTTGACGGGGCTTGCCGTAGTGGGGTTCGATCAGGTCATAGCTGGCGATCTCAGCCTGGCCATCGCCCCAGATCTTCCAGAAGTCGGTTGTGAACAACCCCGCGGCGGATAGTGCCGTGGTGAGAACGAGGAACGCTGCTGCTTTCATATGCCTTGATGATATCGCTCAGGATGCTATCCTGTTGAGTTGGCGGAGGCCAATCTCCGCAAACTGCGAGGTTTCCAGAGGTTCCATGTCCGGTCACTCCAAATGGGCGACGATTAAGCACAAGAAAGCCGCCCTTGACGCCAAGCGCGGCAAGACTTTTACCAACATCATTAAGGAAATCGTCATCGCTGCACGCAGCGGCGGTGGCGACATCGATGCCAATCCGCGCCTTCGGACTGCCGTCACTGCGGCAAAGGCGGTTTCGATGCCCAACGACAATATCCAACGCGCCATTAAGCGCGGCACGGGTGAACTCGAAGGCGGGCAGATCGACGAAATGACCTACGAAGGTTACGGTCCGGGCGGTGCTGCCGTGATGGTGCAGGTGGCTACAGACAACAAGAATCGTACGGTTTCTGAAATCCGCCACATCTTCGGTAAATTCGGCGGCAACATGGGCGAAGTGGGCAG
>CAZCPL010000370.1:2560-4737 GCA_964500255.1 uncultured Solibacteraceae bacterium
AGCGTGGGCTGGATGTTCGAGCGCAAGAGCCAGATTCTGGTGGATCTCGAACAGGGCGATGAGGACAAGATGATGAATCTCGTGCTCGAAATTGGCGCAGATGACCTGCAGAACGACGGAGCGAACTGGCAGATACTGTCGGCTCCGGAGGCGCACCATTTGGTAATGGATGCCCTCGAAAAAGCCAAGGTTCCGACCGAGGCGGCGAGTATCGCCATGACTCCGAAGAATCTGACGAAGCTCGAAAGCAAACACGCCGGATCGATGCTGCGGTTGGCAGAAAAGCTCGAAGAACACGACGATGTGCAGAACGTGTTTTCGAATTTCGACATCGACGAAAGCGATATGGAAGAGTTGGCGGGATAGCCGCCAATGCGGATTCTCGGCGTCGATTGTGGAACCGAAAAGACCGGATTCGGCGTCATAGAAAGCGATGGGCGCAGGCACAAGTTGATCGCGGCGGGAGTCATCAAGACCAGCGCCAAACAAGCGTTGAGTCTGCGGCTGGTGGACATCGCCAAGGGCCTGCGGCAGGCGATTGCGGACTACAAACCCGAGACCGCCGCCGTTGAAGAGGTGTTTTTTGCCAAGAATGTGCAGTCCGCTTTGAAGTTATGCCATGCCCGAGGTGTGGCACTGCTCGCCATCGCCGAAACCGGGATCGAAGTGTGCGAGTATTCGCCGCTTGAGATCAAACAGAGTGTGGTTGGCTATGGGCGGGCGGAAAAGCAGCAGGTGCAATTGATGGTGAAATCGTTGCTGGGTCTGAACGCGATCATCGCGTCTGAGGACGCCTCCGACGCATGCGCCGTCGCCATCTGTCATGCGACCAGGCAAGCGCGGCAGCAAACCGTAGCGAAATTGACGATAAGGACCGCCGTTCGATGAAGATCTTCGCCATTCTGCTGCTAGCGGCCTGCGCAACCACTGCGCAAAAGCTGACGATCATCCGCGAGTTTCCAGGATCCACGCCGCCTCACCTGATGGTCGAAATCGATCCATCGGGCAAGGGCGTTTACAAAGAAGGCGCGGACAGCGAGTGGCCGATCAAGTTCACGCTGACGCAGGCGGAAGTAAAAGAGCTCTTCGATCTCGCCGCCAGGTGCGACTACTTCAAACGCGAGCTCGAAAGCGGCTTGAAAGTGGCTTTCATGGGCACCAAGACCTTCCGATGGGAACAAGGCGCATCCAAGCAGGAAGTGAAGTTCAACTACACGCAGGATGAGCCGGGCAAGCTGCTGCAGGATTGGTTTGAGAAGATCGCTGAATCCGAGCAGCATTTCCTGCGGCTCGAACGGTCGGTGAAGTACGACAAACTCGGCGTGAATCAGGCTCTGCTTTACATCGCAACTGCCGACGACGAGAAGCGAATCGTGAGCTTGGAACAGTTTCTGCCCTTGTTGGATCGGGTGCAGAAGAACGACGCCTACCTGCATATGGCGCGCGAGCGCGCAGCGCAGCTCTATGACGCGTTCAAGGCCCGCATCGCCGGACCCGAGGCTGCTCCCGCCGCAGCTCCTCCTGCAAAGGCGAACCAGTGAAGCTCTTTCTATTGCTTGTTCCGGTGCTGGCGATGAGCCAAGTACTGCAGCCTCAGCTCAATACGCAAACTTCCGACGAAGACGATCATTTGCGGACAGTTCTCGGTGAGACCAACGGCAGCGCGATCGATATGATTCGGGCATTTGAGGTGCACCTCAAAAAGTTCCCGAGTTCGTCAAAGCGCTTCGAGATCGAAAAGGCGCTTGTGAAGTCCGCCATCGAAGTCAAGGATGAACGACGCATCGTCGAATACGGCGAAAAAGTGCTGGAGCGGGAAGCCGATCTGCAGACTCTCGACCGCGTCAGCAATGCTCTGCTTCTCAATCCGCGAGCCACCGAATCGATGGCCGAGCGAGGACTCAAGTATGCCAAACAGTTCGAGGAATTGGTGTTGCAGATTGAAAAAGAACCGGCTCCTGGCAACCGTCGCGATGCGGCTCGAAAGAAAGATGAAGTGGATCGAGGCTTGAGCCGTTCTCTGGTCTTTCAAGCCCGCGCTCTGGCAATGCTTGGCAAGTTCGACGACGGCATCGCCGCAGCCCGTAAGGCTTTTGAACGGCATCCCTCTGAGATGGCCGCCCACGAGTTGGGATCGGTGCTCTCGAAAGCCGGCAAGCATGAAGAGGCTGCGAAAG
>CAZCPL010000371.1:0-4698 GCA_964500255.1 uncultured Solibacteraceae bacterium
CTAGAAACAATACTGAAGGCCAAGTTGTACGTTTCTGCAACCAACCTTCGCGCCGGTCATCGTACCGAAATTGGCTCGCCACCGGACAACTGCTTGGCTCGCGTGGCTGCGAAGTGATTCTGCTGAACTCCTCCCGAACAATTGTCTGGAACCTCTTGGCACCGGGGGAACTTGCGTCCTTCAGCGAACTCAAACGAGACTGGCGTTGACGGGCACGCTGGAGTTCTTGAAACCTGGCCATTGTTCTCATCCGCTTGGTAGGCCGCGCCGCCTCTATTGAGGGACGCCGATCTTCACGCCGACCTCAAGCTCGCAAGCCTTGGCAACCGGCTCTTCGGACTATCCAGACTAAAGCTCCGCGCATCCCCCAACTGTCCACCGATGAAAGTTTCCGTCCCGGCCACAGCATCTTCCAGCGCGCGATTCTTCTTCACAGCCCCACCACACTCCCCCGGTCAACAACCGCATGATTGGGCAAGTCCGCCAATGCCCCTCCCGATGAACTTTCGAACAATTTGCGACCGCGTGCAGCCTCAATCGCAAGACCTGCCAAATCGCGGCGCAGCAAGCTGATCGAATGGATGCTACCCACGAGTTTGTAGCAGGGTTCCTTGGACATCTTGAACCCAGCCAGATGATCGCGATCCTCAGCGAACATCCAGTTCCCTTCGCCATGCTCCACCAGGCCCAGCGCCGCCACAGCCGCCTTTACCGCTTTCATTGTTAGGCCCGGGAACGATTGGAACTCCGCCAACTAGGCCGATCCAGCCACTTCCTCATCGCTCCACTGCGGAATCGAGATGCCCCAGGCGACGTAAAGATGCCGTTGCTGATCAAGACGTCCGTTCACTGGAACCCTGCGAATCTGCCCGTAGGCCTGCAACTTGCCAAGGGCCAAAGGTAACGTCGTTGAAACGCCTTTCTTCTTGTCTTCCTCGCCCAGCCTCCGCGCGACCGATCCGACTACTCTGCGAATCGCATCCGGATCGAGCGGAACGCTCGCCACGGCTTTCAGCATGACCGCAGAGCTTCGCTATCTCCTGGTCTGTAACACCAAGCTTCAGCGCCATCCGCATTTCGCCACTGGCCCAGGCCCTTTGGCCCGCGCGCAAATCAAGCGCGAAATCCGATTCGGGCAGCACGTACGTGCATTGCGAACCGCCAGCAACTCATGAATCTCACATCGCCGCACCGCATCGTCAGCGAACTCGCGCCCATCCCGCGGTTTCCAATACCTTTGCAGCGGAGGCTCCCGCGAGAGATCCATCAAGCCCTTGCCGATGCGCACGCCATGCGTTCAGTAGTTCCATGTGCGGATCCCGATCCAGCCCCACCAACCGAAGTACAGCATCCCGATCAGCAGAAAGCGCGACGCCCAGCGCGATACGAATCCACCGGCCTGCCGCGCCACGAACGCAATCACAGTGAGCAGCGTGAATAGTAGCGTCAACAATAGAAACCCCACCGACCAAGCGCTGGCCTTACCCAGGACCCCCAACATCTCAAAGTCGTTTCCAGGACCTTGCGCCACAAACGACGACACCACCAGCACCAACACCGAGGCCGCTGCCAACAAGCGACCCGGCATCGCCCATGTCCGGATACTGCCCTTCACCCAGCGGTAAACCCAGATCGGAGCCAACAACAGTGTCAGCACAACCGACAACGAGAATCCCCCGGCACAAATCGCTTGCAGCCAGCCCTTCCACGCCGGAATCACGTGAAAAGAGCCCTGAAATCCCCCCTGCAACGCGATTTCACCTTCATCGTGCACGAGCGCCATCTCAGCCACCGGCGACTTCTCTTCGCGATACCGATTGCCCCCAACATGGATGAACTTCGTACCGGGGCCACGGCTGAACACAGCGCTCAGCGTCAACTCCGAACCACTGGCTTGTGCGCGCATCAACCCCAGAATTCGTTCCAGCGGATACAGCAATTGCGTCCGAGGCGAAGCGGGCTGCAGCAAGTACGTTCCACTCAACTGCTGCGAGGCGGTAGAAGCCGCTGGCACCGCCGGCTTCGCGAGATCGCGCGTCATGAACCGGACGATCAACCTCGAGATCTCATTCAACGCCGCGCCCTCGCCCGTGTTGATCATGAATGCATATCCGATGCCAAGCTCAGGCGCATAAGCGAGTTCCGCCAGCCCACCGTTGACGCCGCCATTGTGCCCATGGAACTCAAATCCTTCGACGACATGTGTGTAATTGTTCAACGAGTATCCGGCCTTGAGCCCTGCCTCGCGCGCTGTCAAAGAAGTCGCCGGCGTCTCCATACGCTCCATTGAAGATGCCGAAACCAGCGGTTTTCCGTTCACCGATCCGCGCTGCAAAAAGAAGCGCACGTAGTTGCCCATGTCCTGCGCCGTCGCATTCACCGATCCCGCGGGACGCTCAATCACGTGCCAATAGGCCTGCGCCTTGCCGTCGATATACGTACCCGCAAAATCGGACTTCGGCTCAAAGAAAGTCGCACCAGGCATCCCGATGGGATCGAAGAACTCTTTCTGCACGTAGTCTTCGAACCTCTGACCGGTCAGCTTTTCCACGACAAACGCCACCATCGGAGGTCCGGAATTGCAGTAGGAAAAACGCGTCCCAGGGCGCCAGCGCGAGGTGCGCGATTGTGGTTGAAACAGCAGGCCCTCCTGCAAGGTCGCGGGCTTCGGATCGGAATGCGCATACTCGGCAAGTCGAAAGTCGTCGAACCCCGCGGTGTGTTCCAGCAAGTGTACGATGCGCACCGGATCCGTCGATTCCCAAGGATTTTCGAATGGAATTTCCGGCGCGAGATCGCGATACTTCGCATCGAGCGTTAGCTTGCCCTGTTCCACCAGCCTCAGCACTGACAAAGCGACAAAAGACTTGGTGATCGACCCGATGCGAAACCGCGTGGCCGCTGCCGCCCCTGGCGTAGAAGTCCAAAAGACTCCATCGCGATTCACCAGCGCGATCGCAGCCGCCTTGGTCTTGTGCTTGTCCAAAACCTTTTGGATTTCCTGGCTCAGTTCCGCAGTGGACTTCGGATGAATCTTCTCAAAGTCATCCGCAGCGTAAGCCGCCCCGCAAGCCAACAACAACAACAGCTTCATGGGGAGAGTTTACACCGAGTACGATAGGGCTGTGAACCTTCGCCCCATTGCGTTCATACTACTGGCCATCGTCAAGTCCGCCACCGCACAGAATCCCGCCCTGTATGAGCCTGTTCCGTTGACAGCGGAACACAGCTTTACCGGCGAAATCGAGGGTCCGGCGGTGGATCGCGCCGGCAATGTCTATGCGGTCGCCTTTGCCGGACGCAAGTCCTCTATCGCGCGAGTGACCCCTGAGGGCGTCGCTGAACTGTTCGTCGACTTGCCCGGTGGAAGCCTCGGCAACGGCATCCGCTTCAACCGCAAAGGACTCATGTATGTGGCCGACTATAACAATCACAATGTCCTGCGGATCGATCCTAAGACACGCACCATCCGCACCTTTCATCACAACGCGGAAATGAACCAGCCGAACGATCTCGCCATCACAGCCAAGGGCGATCTCTATGCAAGCGATCCCAACTGGGCGGCGGGAACCGGCCAACTCTGGTGGATCTCGCGCGATGGCAAACGGTCGCGCCGGGTGGCGTCGGATATGGGGACGACGAATGGCATCGATCTGAGTCCCGATGGACGAACGCTGTATGTCAATGAATCCGTGCAGCGCAAAGTCTGGGCGTTTCGCGTGCAGCGCGATGGATCCCTCACCGGCAAGCGGCTATTGATCGAGTTTCCGGACTTTGGATTTGACGGCATGCGCATCGATGTCGACGGCAACCTCTACGCGACCCGTCACGGCAAGGGCGTCGTGGCCGTGATTTCGCCACAAGGCAAGGTGATTCGAGAGATCCCTGTGTTGGGGTCGAAGCCCAGCAACATCTGCTTCGGCGGTGTGGACGGTCGCACCGCATATGTGACTGAGATGGAAAAAGGCCGCCTCGTGCGCTTTCGCGTAGAGCGGCCTGGACTCGAATGGACCCGCTGGCCGGGCCGTTTACGGGGCGATCGGTAGCGGACCGAACGCGGGCAGGGCCATATCGCTCGTATCGCGGACGTTGCAGTAAGGATCTTTGCCCGCACCATAGCGGAGCGTCGACCCGGCGGGCAGCTTGGCGATGAGATCGAGCTGGATCGTATCGTTGCCGTCGAAACGGGCCTTATAGATCATCGGGATCAGATCGCCTTTCGCGTCGTGGATCGAGAAGCCGCTGATGCGCCCTTCTGAAATCAACTGGCCGTTGATTTCCGAGAATTTCACCGTCACCGAGTCTCCATTCAACTTCGCGGAAACCGGCCTCGGACCCTTCTTGAAGCCGACGCTCTCTTTCACATCCGGAAACAGATTGTGCGTCGCCAGCATCGCCATACGGCGGCCCAAGCGCTTCAGGTCGGGCGTCGCCACGTGAATGGGATCGTCCAACGTGAGATCGACGGCGGTCACCATGCCCGTATTGGGAATCTTGGTTTCCGCGAGCCGCTGGGCTTCCTGGATCTGGTTCCAGGTCGCACCGCTGCCACCGTTGATGAAGCGTCCGATTTGCACATAGTAGAACGGCAAATCGGCTTGACCAGCATCGGCACGGAAAGCCGCCACCAGCGCTTCGAACTTCGCCGCAAACGACCCCACTGCCTTCTCGTTGGCGTCGGACTCGCCCTGATACCAA
>CAZCPL010000372.1:0-2376 GCA_964500255.1 uncultured Solibacteraceae bacterium
TATCCGGGCGTGCCCGCCGGTCAAGCCACGTTCGGAACGCTGCGATGCGCGCACTTGAGCGGCGTCCGGTTCTATAAGCAAACCACTTCGGCTTCGGACCATTCACGGTCTTTCCGCTCTCGCACCACAGCGAACCGTTCATGCCTGGCGACCGGACCTGCAACGGCGGCGATACACGTTCCAGGTACTCTGGACTGCTTCGAGTTCGTCAAGCGATACGTTGACGAGGAGGCGCCAACCGGAAATGTGCGTGCCTTCGGCCGGCAGCATCGGGTCGAGCACGGCGTACGTCGCAATGAGGGAACGCCGGAGGCGGTCCAGTTCGTCCGGTGCTGCGATCTGATACAGATCAAGCAAGTAACCAAGCCGCCGGACGACAGCCCCGTTCCGTAGGCGGAGGGCGTGGTCGATCAGTCGCCCCGATTTCATGTCCTGCGGCGGGACGAGTACAAAGCCTTCAACCTGGACACGATACCGCGGGCGACGGCATGCCGGATCAGACTCCGTGCCGACGCCGCCCGCAAACTCGTGATGCTCTCGACGTCGGCATGGGTGAACGTCGTCTGTCCACTCTGATAGAGAGCGGTCATCAATTGGGCGGTTCGGGAGCCAACCGTCTTCGACGGCGCTGGCCTTCGGCCCTCAGAATCTGGCGTCGTTATAGGATGGCCCGCCTACTCGATCACGATAATGATTTGTGTGCGTTTTGTGCAATGGCATGGCACGAAGTGCGCACCAGTCATAACGGCAGACCTGGAGAATGTTCGAGGAGGGTCGAGAGAGGGGAGCCAATTTCAAATTGGGATTGGAAGCGCGTCTTTGTTTCACCTGCGAGTGTGAAGGCGCCAAAGTTCGGAACGGCTTTTATCCATCTCCATTCAGCGTTCTTGTACGCCTGCAGGCGCTCCGATAGAGGTAGCTCGCTTCAAGCTTGGATCGCTGAACGACTCCGAACTAGTCGAATGTTCTGGGTATCTGTAGAAAACCGCAAGGACGGGTGGATTCGCAGCCGACAGCATGTTCTTGCGGTTCTTACGGCTTACAGCCCGGACTTACGCCGCTTCGAAGAAATCGCGCACTTTGGCCACTATCTGGTTTGGGGTCATTTGGCTGGCCGAATCGATGACGACTTTCTTGCCGCGAAAATGGATATCGTCGCCCAGCAGGTTCCGCAGTTCTTCCTGCGCGGTGCCGGGTCCGAACAGCAGAATGTGGTCATAGGCGGTGAGTTGTGCTGCTACCGCACGGAAGTGTTTCAACGTTAGCGCCTTTTCGGCCTTGTTTATGGTGTGTTCACTCGTACGATGATGTTCGGGCGCTATGGTTTCGAAATCGCCCGCAATGGCAAAATCACCCTCTGGAGCCGAGACGACGACCGCCTGGTGATGATCGAGCCATACTCCGACCTGCGTTTTCCGCTTCTCCTGCTGCTTTTCGGAAATGTGATGCGCTGTAGTAGAACTATCTTGTTTCAATTGAGAAACTCCTTCTTCACTTTCAATTGCTGATCTGGGTGAACTTCCATATCGCTAGCCTCAACCAACTTCAGTCGCTTGCCACGGGAACACAGAGAGAACTCGGAGCATCGGCTGGATACCGCCGAAATTATCGTATAGTTGCCTTCTTCAATCGACCCGGTGTCCGCAGGGCTTTGGGTAGCACTGGCAATAATGCACGCGGCGCGCCAATCGCACCATTTGTTGAGCCGATTGCCCTTATCGCAGAACTCACGCGCTCGAAGGCCGGCAAATGACCGCCCACGGTCAACTGATGCGGCGCGGTCACTGTGCCGCTTGAAGGGTCGGGGCTGAAAGCCCAGCGAATAACTCCGTTGCTGGTGGAACTGAAACGGCTCCGCCTGCGCACCGCCCCATGAACCGGACTCAGTCTGTCAACGCATCATCGGCACGACCCGCAGACATCCTTCAACTCATCCGCAAGCACGAAATCATCGAAGTAAATCGAATCCACCGACGCTCGATGCGGACTCCGATGTATCCCCGGCTGACAGAAATACACCGTCTCCGCTCCCTTGGTCTTCAGCTTCCGGTCAAGCACCAGCGCCCCATCGAACCACAGCCGAGTGTTGCCCCTGCTCGCATCTTCAGACCAGTGAATATGCATCGCCAACCGATGCCATTTGCCCGTCACAAAATCCGCCTGCCACTCCGTCCCGTTGCGGCCCAAATTCCCCGTGCCGTATTTAATCAGCGTCCCGCCGCCCTCTTTCGGCTCGACCCACCAGGTCATGACATTGTTCCATCGCGGAGGCGGAGTCCCTTCCCAATAGAAGAAATTGTCGCGATCCTTCGGAGCCTCGGCCATATACAGCGAAAAAGCCATATACGTATCGGCGCCTTCCTCCACCGTAATCTT
>CAZCPL010000372.1:2386-4695 GCA_964500255.1 uncultured Solibacteraceae bacterium
CATTAAAGACATCGTCTTCGTGAATCGTGAACTTCGCCGCGTGTTTGCCCTCGTGCACAACGTCCGACACAATCCGGATATTGCGAGCCGTCGCGTTCTGCCCGCGTGTGCCCGTTGCGGACCACTCGCTCAAATCCCCGGTTTCAAAACCAGCCTTGAACAAAACCCTGGCGGAACAGACTCCGGCAACCAGCGCAATCACAAGCAAAAACTTCATGAGAACCCATGCTGTTTGCGATGATGCGCCGCATCGTATCGCTGCGTGGTCTTGAAATGTTCATAACGCCCATCGCCTGCGACATCCTTGAGACGCGTCGTCAGCGTCTGCAGATCCGATGTGGACATCGGCTTGAAACTCCGCACAATCGTCAACGCGCGCTGCAAATCCTCCATATTCGCGAGGCCCACCACTTGCGTACTGACGGGTTGCGAAAGAAAGTAACGATAGCATTCCTCAACCGTGACCACGCCGTCCGTCAGCATATTGCCCTCGCCGCCGCAGCCTTTCATGCCAATCACACCGACACCGCGCTTCGCGCACTCCGGCATCACTTCATGGCGGAAACTCTCGAAGCGATAGTCCATCACATTGTTGGGCATCTGGCACGCATCCCAAGGAAAGTTGACCGCCAGCATCTTGCGGTGGATCCGCGGATGCTTGTGCCCCGTAAACCCAATGAAACGGACCTTGCCCTGCTTTTTCGCCTCAAGCGCTGCCCGCAGTCCGCCTTTTTCCTGAATCATTTCCGGATCGTTGTAGTAGTTGCACTCGTGAAACTGCCAGAGATCGATGACATCGGTACGCAACCGACGCAAGCTTTCCTCAAGATGTTTCATCGCCCCGGCATAGTCACGATCGCAGACCTTGGTCATGAGAAAAGCCTTCTTGCGATAGCCATTCATCGCAAGCGCGTTGCCCATTACCTCCTCAGCACGGCCATCGTGATAGTCCCAGGCGTTATCCATAAAAGTGATGCCATTGTCGATCGCCGCGTGGACGATGCGCACCGACTCACTCTCTTCCTTAGGACGCGCTTGATGATGGCCGCCAAGTCCGAGGATCGAGACCTGCACTCCGGTCTTTCCCAACGCACGCGTCGGCACGCCCGTTGGCGAAGGTTGAGACTGCATCGATTCCGCGAGCGACAGGGCCGCCGTACCTGCGAGAAATCCACGTCGGGTGGGTGTCATGTTCGAGTTCTCCTGCGCTCATTGTATACTTGCGAAAACTCTGCAACCCGATCGGCCGCTTGAATCCCACTCCTCGCCTCGGATCCGTTGATCTTCAGTGAGATTCAGATCATCGCCACTACGCGCAAAGCTTGAACCAGGCTGGCACCGTTGTCGAGCAGGATCTCCGGGCGCGCGGGCCATTCGCGCCGTGCCCCGCAGGGCTGTCCGCGCAGCATCGAAACACTGCGTGCCCATCTTCGCGCAACACCTGCGCGACGTGCGCGCGATGCTCGCCCTCCGTTGCGGACATCAGGCCAAAACTTCGCGCAGACGCCGGGCAACGACAGTATGTTCCGCCCCCTGCAACATCAGCACAGACACCAGGATGTGCCCCGGCCCTTGGCCAAGAATCGCAATCGAAGGTGTCCCTTCACGCAAGGTCTTCACCACATCCCTCGATGTTTTGCCGAGTTCCTTCTCATCCCATGTCACCTTCAAATGCGGAACCTCATTCGCAATCGCTGGGATGTCGCGTTCCGCTTTAACGCCCGCAGGCAGCGGCGCGAGACCTTTGATCATCTCTGCAACCTTCGCATCGAACCCGCGAAACTCCGCTTCGTGATCGAGCTTCAAAAATCGCTCGACAGCGACCAGCAGGCCGATGATCTCTTCTTTACCAACCTTCATGGCGCGTCCCGGTCCACCGGCGGGGCTGATCGCCGGATAGCCGGCCTCAATCAGATCCTCGCGGCCCAGGAGCAAGCCCGAGCATTGCGGACCCCGCATCGCTTTGCCGCCCGAAAACGCCACTAGATCGAACCCCTCGTTCACAATCGAAGACAATCGCGAAACCGGCGGTACATCCGCGGCAGCATCGTTCAACGACGGAATGCCGCGCGCTTTCGCAATTCGTACCCATTCCGCGCGACCGATCGCACCACCGGCTTTGTTGAGATAGAACATCATCGCTGTGCGTGGACCGATCGCCGCTTCGAGTTCCACCTGCGTATCCACCCAGACAAGCTTCGCGCCCATGGTTGTCATTTGAGACTCATAGCCGCTAAGGTGGCTCTTCTGCAGAATCACTTCGTTTGGCATTCCACCCGTATTCGGAAGCGCGGCATAGCGCTCTCGAT
>CAZCPL010000373.1:0-4693 GCA_964500255.1 uncultured Solibacteraceae bacterium
CTGCGTGGAGATTGGCGAAGACGCCGACATCTACGAAGTGTTTCAATCGCACCTTTGCGATGGGCTTCCGGAAGCCCGTGATGCGAGACGTTGATATGGTGATCATTGTGAACGACACTGAGTTTCAATCGCACCTTTGCGATGGGCTTCCGGAAGCCGGACTGCGTGGAGATTGGCGAAGACGCCGACATCTACGAAGTGTTTCAATCGCACCTGTGCGATGGGCTTCCGGAAGCCACGTTAAGAAAACGCACTTTTCGGTCGAGGAGTGGGACGTTTCAATCGCACCTTTGCGATGGGCTTCCGGAAGCCCGCCGGCTACGTTGTTGCTGTCACGCACGACAAAAACCGGCCGCGTTTCAATCGCACCTTTGCGATGGGCTTCCGGAAGCCAGGGGATATAAGCCCCATTGGACGACCGATAAGAGAGAACAAGTTTCAATCGCACCTTTGCGATGGGCTTCCGGAAGCCAGCTATCAAATCAACCGCTTACGTAGATGTTAGTCCAACTACACATCCAAGTCAAGACAATTTCTCCAATCCCGTCAACAACCTCCAAGCTTTGTCGCAAACCGAGGACCTTTGTCGCAAACCTCCCCATCCAACGCCGACGCGGACCCCCAAATGTGAAATTATACCTCCAGTAACTCGATACGCCACAATAGCTTACAGCCAAAGAAGGACTGTCGCAAACCTCGCGCCCTGCGGAAAACTTCGGCGGTTTGCGAAAATCCCAGAACCGGACACTTTCAAGTGATTGAAAACAAGCCTTCCCTGAATCCACCCTTCCAAACTGGAGATCGAAATTGTCGCAAACCGCCGATTCGCATCCCTCCATCGGCGGATTGCGACAATTTCTCAAAAACCCGCCACGCGACAAATGTGACCCTAAACCGAACACAATGAACAACATCCACTCATGTCGCAACTCCCGGATCATTGTCGCAAACCTCCACGCCCACGTGGATCGCCGCCCGACGGGTCTTATCGAACTGATTCCATTGGATCGAACCCCACGCCTTCCAGAAAGACCAGGCCAAAACCAGGGCGAACAAGACTCCCAGCCCGCCGCGCCAACCGCCCTGCACCCTGACACATAGCGCCGCTCCAGCGACAGCCATCGCGAAAGCGTTCACACACGCCGAACGCACCAGCCGGATCCTCGTGCGTGAATAGTCGAAGTAGAATCGCACCGGCACCACCCTCGGCTCCATCAAAAGTGTAAACATCAGCGGTTCGCCCAGCATCTTCTTCCGCATTGCGCGATAGCGCTCACCGAAGACCACTTCATCGGCAAACTCATCCACCAATACGCCCAAAGGATACGCCACGCACAACGCCAACACGCCGATCAACTCTTTGGCGGGCGTCAGGAAATCCCTGACAAGCGGGCTGGTCATCCAATCCACGCCGAACACCGCGCAGGCCAGCATCAACACCCAGATCAGCGCTTGCACGCCGATCACCAGCAGTTCGAGAATGGCGGCAGTAGTGCTCATTGCATCACCATTGTAGAATCCAAGGTTTGTACTCTTCCTTTCCCTCAATATGCCGGACCAACAACCGGGACTGCTGGACAATGGCATCCTGCAAGGCCATCGGTTCCGGCTCGCTCCGATATCGGACCGGCGACTGCAGCCGCCGCGTCACGGCCTCGGCGAGAGCGTGACGCGAATCGGCATCCAGGCGGCCGTCTTTTTCAAGGGTCACATCCTTGCCCAGGTTCAGCAAGCTCAACACGGCGCGATCCACCGCTGCGGCGCGAAATTCCTCGATAAAATCAAACAACAGCGCAGGTTTGCCCGCCCGAGGCTTGTGCAGAAAGCCAATCGAGAGGTTGAGCCCGGTGCGCGCGAGGACGCCGCTCAGCCTTGAATACAGGATGCCATAGCCGTAGTTCAGGGCGGAGTTGAGGGGATCGGTCGCGCCCTGGCGTACACGGCCGACGAAGCCGACGTTCTGCCAGATGAGGGTCTTCACTACGCGCCAGTAGCCTCCCGCAGCGCGACCTTCGATGAGAAGATGCGTCCGCGCAAGAGTTCGAGGTCGGTGTCGCCGGCATCGAAGAGGATCTCCAACTGGCGATCGGCCTCTTCCATGTCGAGTAAGGTCCGCTGCATTTCGGTTTCCACCCGCTCTTGTTTGCGGCGCTGGCGATACTTGCCGAAGTAGCGCAGGAGGTTGCCCTGATTGCGAATCTTGCCCCGAATGATGGAGGTTGCGAGCTTCAAGCCTTCGGCGGTGGATGCCATTTTGGACTGTGCGGCAGAGAGGTGAAAGGACGGCGAGTCCACCGGCCCGATGCGGACCTCGGGTTTGCCATCGCGTCCTAAAATATGGATGGAGATGCCACGGGCGGCGGCGGCGACCATGAGGTCGGCGGACATCGAGCCGGCGGTGGTCAACCAACTGATGTTGCGGACGGCGGAAAGGGGGATTTCGTGCTGTTTTTTGCCATCGCGGCGGATGAGGAGGCGTTCGCCGGTGCGTCCAAGGTAGGCGCCGGGTTTGGAGATGATCAGTTCCTGGAGTTCGTCGCGTTTTTTGCGGATTTCACGGCGGCGCTTCTGAATGGCGCGGCGGGCCTGCTCGGAAACGCGGGGTCCTGTGGAGGCGGGATCCGGTTGTTCCACGGGCTTGCTGCGCGCCAGCAAGAGTTCGACCCACTTCAGCTTTTGGCGGAGATCTTTGGTGAAGGGGAGCTCCATTTCCAACAATTCGGCCTTGAGATCGGCCATTTTCGGCTTAGGGCCGGGCTGTTTGGCCTTTTCGGTGCGCAAGGCCTGCAGCCAGGGGACGAAGACATCGAATAGATGTTGTTCGAGCATTTGCAGTTGCTCGGCGGTATCGCTGACCGCGCCGTAGTATTGACGCCAGCCTTTGGCGGAATCGGAGATCTCTTCAATGAGGCGTTCGAGGCTCCCCTTGTGACTGCGGAACAACTCGCTGAGCGCTTGTTTTTTGCGATTGAGGCGGTCGACGGTCATGGTGCGGCGTCCGCCTTGGAACTGGAAGCCGAGAAACGCGAAGCCTAGCGTTTGCGCCGAGGCGAAGACGCGGCTATCGGCGTTGACGGTCATGCCGCACTGGTCGGCGAGAAAGGCTTCGGCACTTTGCAGGCCTTTGGCTGCCGCGTCCGCATCGCGCGCGAGCAGGATGAAATTATCGGCGTACCGGACGGTGACGGAAACACCCGGCAATTGGGCGAGGAAATCATCGAAAGGATGCAAATAGACATTGGACAGGAGGGGTGAGAGCGGCGAGCCTTGGGTGACGCCGACACCGGAATCGACCCATTCGAGTGTGCCGAGGGCGGAGCCAATGTGGAGGTAGGTTTCCAACAGATCGATGAGGTTTTGTTCCCAGACGGTTTTGCGGATGGAGTCGAGCAATTGATCGCGCCGGATGTTACTAAAGAAGTTATCGATGTCGGCGGCGGAGACCTGTTGGAAGCCATCGCGCAAGGCGCGGGTGACGTGTTCGATGGCGGTGAAGGCTCCGCGGCCGGGGCGGTAGGCGTAGCTGCGGGGTGAGAACTGGCGTTCGAAAATGGGGTTGAGGATGCGGTTGAGGGCGGTGAGGACGATGCGGTCTTCGGGTCCTGTGAGTGAGATTTCGCGTTTTTCGTGAGGTTTTCCGGGTTTTGGGATGTAGACGAGTGCGGCGGGACTGGGGATGAACTGTTTGGAGCGGAGTTCGCGGGAGAGGGATTCGAGGCGGGCGTCTTTTTCGCGGTCGAAGTCCTGGATGGGTTGGGGTTCGCGGCCTTGGCGGTAGTGGCGTTTGACGTCGGCCCAGGCTTTGGCGAGTTCGTCGTGGTGGCAGAGGCGTTTAAACAGGTTGCCTGTTGGGGGCTTCACTGGTGGGGTTATCCTTCCCATTTTTTGGTTGCGGTGTTCGATTCGAAAGCGTCGCTGCGGAGGTAGCAGGATTCGCAGAGGCGGTAGACATGGAGGCGGTCGGTGCGTGGCTGCATGAGATTGCGGAGTTCGGTGACGAGTTGGCGGAGGCGGGGTTCGTCGGATTCGAGTTCGAAGACGCTGAATTGGACGCGGGTGCCGTGGTCTTTGAGTTTGTTGGCGATTTTGGTGCGGCGCTTGTTGGACTCGACATCGTAAGCAATGACATAGTGCATGGCTGTTTGGAGGTGTTTGGGATAGTTTATCAGGAAAACGGTTTGCGACAATGGTTTTTAGTTTGCGGAGTGGCTGTAAATGTATGAGTGAGTGGGGTTTAGGCTGATTTTTGGGGTCCTTGGGGTGGAGGGGGAAATTGTCGCAAACGGCCGTAGGGGGGATTGGAATTGGCGGTTTGCGACAATTTCGATGTCTAGTGCTGGAGAGAGGATTAGGGGAAGGATTGTTTTGAGTGACTTGAAAGTGTCCGGTTATGGGATTTTCGCAAACCTCGGCAATTTAGGAAAGGGAGGGAGGTTTGCGACAGGGTTTATTTGGCTGTAGGTTATTGGATTGATGGGAGATGCTGGAGGTGAGATTTCAGAATTGGGGTCCTGCGTCGGCGTTGGAGGGGGAGGTTTGCGACAGGAGGAGCCGGTTTGCGACAAAGCTTGGAGGTTGTTGATGGGAATGGAGATTTGTCTTGACTTGGGATGTGTGGGTGGATTAACATTTTCGTAAGCGGTTGATTTGATAGCTGGCTCCCGGGAGCCCATCGCAACGGTGCGATTGAAAC
>CAZCPL010000374.1:0-4684 GCA_964500255.1 uncultured Solibacteraceae bacterium
GTATAACAAGCCGGAGTTCCGCGATTGGGTCGATAGCGAATTCGCCGGCGGAGCCGCCGAGACGCTCGATCAAGGCTCGCGCCGCAATGTCCTGAAGCTGATGGCCGCGTCGTTCGGTCTTGCGGGGCTGACCGCCTGCCGCCGTCCGGAAGAGAAGATCCTGCCCCATTCCAAGGGCCTCGAAGGCTTTATCCCGGGCAAGCCGGATCGATACGCTTCCGCCTACACGCTCTCCGGTGTCGCCAGCGGCATTCTCGTCGAGACCTACGATGGCCGTCCGACGAAGATCGATGGAAACGACAAGCATCCGACTTCGTTCGGGGCCTCCACAGCGCTCACCCAGGCCTCGATTCTGAGCATGTACGATCCGGACCGCTCGAAGGAAGTGCTCAAGGGCGGCGTGCCATCTTCGTGGAAGGCTTTCACCGAGGGCAGCAAGAGTGTCAATCCTGGCGAGGGTCTGGCGATTTTGAGTGAGATCAATAACTCGCCATCGCTGACCGCGATGAAGCAGTTTGTGATGGGAAAGTATCCCAATGCCCGTTGGGTCGAATACGAACCGGTGAACTACGGCGGCGCTGCCGCTGGATCGGCGCTGGCTTTCGGCGCGGGCGTAGACGCCCATCCGCAGTTCGACAAAGCCAAAGTTATCCTTTCGCTCGACTACGATTTCCTCGGTATCGATTCGCCGACGACGCTGGTGACCCGGCAGTTCGCCCAGGGTCGCCGGATCGACGAGCATGCCGAAACGATGAACCGTTTGTACATCGCCGAGGGCCAGTTCTCTCTGACCGGCGCGATGGCCGATCATCGCTTACGGATGAAGGTTTCGGAGGTCAAGTCCTTCGCGATGCAACTTGGCGAAGCGCTCGGAGTTTTACCCGCGGGCCTGAATGTCCTCGGAAACACCGATAAGAAGACCAAGTTTCTGAATGCACTGGCGAAGGATTTGAAGGCGAATCAGGGTGCGGCTCTCGTGGTGGCTGGTCCGCGACAACCGGCGGTTGTTCACGCGATTGCCCACCTGATCAACTCGTCACTCGGTGCGCCGGTGGTGTTCACGAAGAGTGCGACGGGTGGCGAAGATCCGGTAGCGGCGATCAAGGCACTTGCCGCCGACATGAGCAGCGGTGCGGTTTCGACGTTAGTGATCCTGGGTGGAAATCCGGTGTTCACGGCCCCCGCCGATACCCAATTCGGAGCAGCACTCGCCAAGGTGAAGACTTCCATCCACCTGGGACTTGAGCTCGACGAGACGGCTAAAGCAGCTTCGTGGCATGTCCCTCAAGCCCACACGCTTGAGTGCTGGGGCGACGGAAGCGCGATCGATGGTACCGTCACCATTCAGCAGCCGATGATCGAGCCGCTTTATGGCGGCAAAAGTGCAATTGAGTTGCTGGCGATGTTGTTCGGAGCGCCTTCCGCGAAGGGCTTCGAGATCGTCAAAAATTATTGGATGTCGGCCTTCACCGGAGACAAGGAAGCCGCGTGGCGTACGGCGCTGCACGACGGTGTCGTGGCCGGATCCGCGAGTGCGGAACTGAAACCAGGTGCCGACGCGGGCCGCGTGAAAGCCGCCGCCGCAGCCGAACCCAAGGCCTCCGGTTCCGGATTCGAAGTTTCGTTCTATCCTTCGGCCACCTGCTACGACGGGCGCTACGCCAACAATGGATGGATGCAGGAATGTCCCGATCCGATGACTAAGATCATCTGGGGCAATGCCGCACTGGTTTCGCCCAAGACCGCTCGCGACAAGGGCTTCAAAGACGATGACATGGTGAAGATCAACGCCAATGGCGGCTCGATCACGATTCCTGTCATGGTGCAGCCTGGCATGGCGGACAACGCCGTGTGGCTCAATCTCGGCTACGGCCGCAGAAGTATCGGACGCGTCGGCGAAGGCGTTGGCGTGAATGTTTACCCGATCCGGACGACCGGCGGATTCTGGTTCGCCGAAGGTGCCACCGTCGAAAAGACGGGCGAGACATTCTCGATCGCGACCACGCAAGAGTATCACCGGATGGAGGAGCCGACGCTCCCGATTCCCACCAACTTTAAGCGCCCAATCGTCCGCGAAGCGACGCTCGAAGAGTACAAGAAGAATCCCAAGTTTGCCGAGGAGATGGTGGAACATCCCCCGCTCAACTCCATTTACGGCGATTGGAAGTACGACAAGGGTTTCCAGTGGGGCATGGCAATCGATCTGAACGCCTGCACCGGTTGCAACGCCTGCATCATCGCCTGCCAGTCGGAAAACAACATCCCCATCGTTGGCAAAAAAGAAGTGATGCGTGGCCGTGAAATGCACTGGATCCGCATGGATCGCTACTACACAGGTACCGAAGACGATCCCCAAGCGGTGACGCAACCCGTCAATTGTCAGCAGTGCGAAAACGCACCTTGCGAGAACGTCTGCCCGGTTGCGGCCACGGTTCACTCGCCCGAAGGGCTGAACGATATGGCGTACAACCGCTGCGTTGGGACCCGCTACTGCGCCAACAACTGCCCGTACAAGGTCCGCCGCTTCAACTTCTTTAACTGGCACAAGAACATCACGGAAGTCGAGAAGATGGTCCACAACCCGGATGTCAGCGTTCGCATGCGCGGCGTGATGGAAAAGTGCACTTACTGCACGCAACGCATCTCGCAGGGCAAGATTCAACTGAAGGCCGACGCGCGACGCGCGGGCAAGGCGGTGGAACTGAAGGACGGTTATATTACGACCGCCTGCCAGGACGCCTGTCCAGCCGAGGCGATCGCTTTCGGCAACATTCTCGACCCCGAAAGCAAGGTCGCGAAAATGAAGAAACAGGAGCGCAACTATGCGATGCTCGCGGAACTGAACGTCAAACCGCGAACCACATATCTAGCGAAGCTCCGCAATCCGAATCCGGAGTTGGCATAACCCTATGGCTAACGATCCTCGTCAGCATCCGCTCCTCGAAGTAAATCCGCCGCTGGTTCAAGGGCCTCAAACCTATCACGCCATTACGCAGGCCGTCTCCGAAATTTCGGAGGGCGCTACGCCTCGTAAGTGGTACATCCTTACAGGAATCACGGGTTCGATCACCCTGATGCTCTTCGGGATGCTCACTTGGCTGGTGGCCAACGGCATCGGCGTCTGGGGCAACAATGCTCCGGTCTACTGGGCTTGGGATATCACGAACTTTGTGTTCTGGATCGGTATCGGCCACGCAGGCACGCTGATTTCGGCGATTCTGTTCCTCTTCCGCCAAAAGTGGCGCACATCCATCAATCGTTCGGCCGAAGCCATGACGCTGTTCGCCGTTGCCTGCGCGATGATCTTCCCCCTCTTCCACACCGGTCGCCCGTGGCGCGCGATCTACTGGTTGGGCCCCCTGCCGAACACCGACACCGGGATGTGGCAAAACTTCCGTTCGCCGCTCATGTGGGACGTCTTCGCGGTTTCAACTTACGCGACCGTCTCGGCGCTCTTCTGGTATGTCGGCCTCGTGCCCGATCTGGCGACTCTGCGCGACCGTGCCACTGGACTGCGCGAAAAAATCTTCCACGCGGCGTCGCTCGGCTGGCGCGGTTCCGCCCGCCACTGGCGCAACTACGAAATGGCCTACCTGATTCTGGCCGCTATCTCGACGCCTCTCGTGCTCTCCGTCCACACGATCGTGTCGTTCGACTTTGCGACTTCGATCATTCCCGGTTGGCACACCACGATCTTCCCGCCCTACTTCGTCGCTGGCGCCATCTTCTCCGGCTTCGCCTGCGTGCTGACCCTGCTGATCATCGCTCGTTGGTCGCTCAACCTGGAGCACCTGATCACGCTGAAGCATCTCGAAAACATGAATAAGGTCATCCTGGTAACGGGCTGGGTCGTGGGTCTCGCTTACGCCACGGAATTCTTCATCGCCTGGTATTCGGGCAATCCGTACGAGAAGTTCGCCTTCATCAATCGCGCCTTCGGCCCCTATTGGTGGGCGTACTGGACCATGATCACCTGCAACGTGGTCTCGCCGAACTTCTTCTGGTTTAAGAAGCTCCGCAACTCGATCCCGGTGATGTTCGTGCTTTCGATCGTAGTGAACATCGGCATGTGGTTCGAGCGTTTCGTGATCATCGCGACCTCGCTGCACCGCGACTTTCTGCCCAGTTCGTGGGGTTACTTCCGCCCCACCTATGTGGATATCTGCACCTTTATCGGAACCATCGGTCTGTTCCTGACGCTGTTCCTGCTTTTCTGCCGCTTTCTGCCGATCATCGCCATCGGTGAGGTCAAGGGCGTGCTGGCCGAGCAGCGCAATCCGGCGCCGGGCGTCCACACGACATCCCAGGTGGTCGATCCCAAATTCGAGCCAGTGGCTCTTGTTTCGAACGGAGGTGGACACTAACCATGTCGGACCACGAACAGCAAGCAGGCCCCGGACTCAAAGACGTCCTGCTGCCGAAGCTCTACGAGATCTTCGGGATCTCCTACAAACACACTCTCTACGCCGCGATCGCCGAGTTTGAAGACGGTCCGCAACTTGTGGAAGCCGGCAAGCGAGTCCGCGAGGCCGGATATACCAAACTCGACGCATTGACGCCTTTCCCGGTTCATGGCATCGACGATGCCCTTGGCATTCCAAAGTCCATCCTGGGCTGGATCGTCATCCCGATTGCGTTCTTTGGAACCGCCAACGCGTTTTTCCTCATGTGGTACACCGGTGCC
>CAZCPL010000375.1:0-4672 GCA_964500255.1 uncultured Solibacteraceae bacterium
TGCCTCTGGCGATCACCGTCAAACCGGGATGCAATTCGCCCAGCATGGCCGCGCGCTCTTCGCTGCCTGTGGTCGCGATCAGATCCTCAACCGCGCGGCCCGTCTTGATCCAGCCGCCCAACAGCGCCGCCCCCATGTTGCCCGCGCCTATGACCGCAATCTTCATACGTTGATTCCCTCCTGCAATTGACGCCGTAGCAAAGGCATCCTTTCGAGCCACGCTTCGAACTCCGGCGCGGGGCGCAGCCCCAACACCTGCCTTAAGTACAGCGCATCGTGAAACGAAGTGCTCTGGTAATGCAGCATGATGTCGTCCGCCCCCGGGACACCCATGATGAAGTTGCATCCGGCGACACCCAACAGCGTCAGCAGCGCATCCATATCATCCTGATCGGCTTCCGCGTGGTTGGTATAGCAGACATCGCAGCCCATGGGGACGCCCATCAGCTTGCCACAGAAGTGATCCTCAAGCCCGGCGCGGATGATCTGCTTGCCATCGTAGAGATACTCGGGACCAATGAATCCGACGACGGTGTTCACGAGCAGCGGCTGATAGCGACGGGCGACGGCGTAGGCGCGAGCTTCCATCGTTTGTTGATCCACGCCATGATGCGCATTGGCGGATAGAGCGCTGCCCTGCCCTGTCTCGAAGTACATGACGTTTTCGCCACGCTTCAACTCACGCGCCGCCTGCCGGGCTTCGTCGAGCAACTTTAAACCCACCCCAAACGATGTGTTCGCGGCCTCGGATCCGGCGATCGATTGGAACAACAAGTCTACGGGCGCGCCGCGCCGCAATGCTTCCATCTGCGTCGTCACATGGGCCAAAACGCAACTCTGCGTTGGAATTTCGAAGCGCTGCCGGATCGCATCGACCATTCGCAACAAGGTCTCGACGTTTTTGACGTTGTCTGTCGCAGGGTTGATACCGATCACCGCATCGCCGCTGCCGAGCAGCAATCCATCGGCAATGGAAGCCGCGATACCCGAGGGATCATCTGTCGGATGGTTGGGCTGCAGGCGCACTGCGATGCGCCCCGGCAATCCAATGGTGGTGCGGAACCGCGTGATGACGTGGCATTGGGCGGCAACGGCAACGAGATCCTGCAAGCGCATGATCTTGGACACTGCCGCCGCCATTTCCGGCGTGACGCCTTTCGCAATCCCTCGAAGTTCATCGGAAGATGCACTGAGCAGCCAATCGCGAAACCCTCCGACGGTGAGGTACGAAATCGGTGCAAAAGCGGCGGTATCGTGGGAATCCACAATCAAACGCGTGACTTCGTCGTCTTCGTAGGGGACGACAAGATCGTTCAAAAATGTTTTTAGTGGAAGATCCGCAAGCTTCATCTGCGCACGGACGCGCTCTTCTGCGCTCGCGGCTGCGAT
Source organism: uncultured Solibacteraceae bacterium (assembly GCA_964500255.1). Taxonomy (GTDB): domain Bacteria; phylum Acidobacteriota; class Terriglobia; order Bryobacterales; family Bryobacteraceae; genus F-183. Next base: position 1,390 of record CAZCPL010000375.1, read on the forward strand.
GCCCGCCAATTGGTCGCCAGAACGCAATGGCGAAGCCTTGGCCAACAGTTCCTTGAGATTCACGTTCTACCAGCGTATCCAACGCAAAAACGCGCCGGAAAGCTGGAGGCAGCTCGCCGGCGCTCTGTCCAGGAGACTAAGGGAATTGATTACGGTTCGATTGGAGGCGTGAATTGATCGATCGACAAGAGGAACCGGATGAGTTGTCTCCGCTTCTCGTTGTCGGTCAGTTGATCCACACCGCCCGGATTTCCCGCGCCGCGATGCTGCGTACTCGACATCACCTGCTCGATGGTTTCGGCCGCGCCGCCATGGAAGAAAGTCGCAGGAATGGAGAAGACGCCCATCAGAGAAGGAGGCACAAAGCCATCGGCACCGAGCGGTGCCAAAGCATTGGCACGGACTTCATTCTTCAACGTACCGTTGAACGAACCAACCTTCTTCAACTGCCCAATCAACTGGCCACTCGCGAGCAGGGCTGCGGCCCGCTCACCCGTATGGGTCAACTTGCTGACGGTCCACTTCGCGCCGCCGTGGCAGCTCTGGCAGTTGTTCTGGCGGAAGATTGCCTCGCCAGCGACAACATCCGGATCCGACTTGCTTAAGGGCGAAATCGGCCCGCGAACGCCAAACTGCAGATATGACTTGATCGCATCCCAAGCCGGGATTCCGCGAACCGCCAACTGATTGCGGCCCGCGTTGGCGGGTGTGAAACCGGCAACCGGTGCGCCTTGCGACACGCCGTCGTTGCCGACAATGAGTCCGAGGCCACCGGATACGCCGCGAATATTCAGTTCGAAGTCTTCCTGCTCATCGAAGATACCGGACCAATTGAATGCACGCTGATCGGTCGGATCATCCAACGAATAGTCCTGATGTTGCGAAACCGTGCGCCGGGGGCCGGCCCCGAAGATCCACACCACATGATCGCTCAAACCATCGGGATGGCAGGCAGCGCACGATCCCCAGCCGTTGTTCGACATGCGACCCCGGATCCTGGTGTCGTTCGGGCCATCGAATTCGCCAACCGAAGAGTTGTAGAGCTCTTTGCCGATCTGGATCATGTCTTCTGGCGAGCCCTGTTCCGGCAGCGCGGACGAACGCATCGTCACCATCACTTCCTCGGTCGCCAGAGTCAGGTCAAGCACTGAAACGTCGCGGCTGATGTAGTTCATGATGTACGCCCGCGAGTCGGTGGAGTTGATCACAATGCCGCGCGGATTCTTGCCCGTCGCGATGCTCACCACGCGCTTGCCGTCGCCCTCGTTCGTGACCACGGTCATGGCGCCTGTCGTCGAATTCGTGCGCACCTTCACGGCGATGTCGGTCGCGGCGCTCAGCACATAGCCCTCATCCGAACTGCGCTTCAAAGCGATCGCCCAAGGCTGGGTCGGAAAGCGCTTCGGCGTCACCGTCTGCTCGTGAACAGCAAGATGCATGTTGACCGTGCGGCCGGTATCGCGGAACTCCTGTCCGAATTCCAACACGTGCACGAGAGCCTGGGTGTTCACGTCGAATCGCGTGGGGCCGTTGGGAGAGGCACCTGTGTTGGGCACATAAATGAAGCGATCCTTCACCGCGAGATTGTTGAGTTGGTTCGCATAGGCACCCGTGGTGAAGCGGAAGTCCGCTGCAACCGGCGTTGCGGGGGGAGCAATGCGCGCGATCGCATCGCCAGCCGCTTTGAAACCGCTGTCGGCAATCGGGCGAAGCTGAATCGCACGTCCGCCTTGATTGGTGCGCGTTTCGAAAAAGAACACAAAGCCCAGCTTCGAATCATCCTCGCCATCGAGACGGCTCGTCACCGGAGTGCTATAGAAGTTGCTGACGAAAACGGTCTCATCCGTATCGTCGCTGTCGCCGTCGTTGGTGATGGCCAGGCCTCGCGGATGGAATCCAACGCCGCCCAGAGTCGCGGTGACGCGATTCGTGCGTGTGTCGATCACCGAAACATTGTTCGAGTTTTTGTTTGTGACGTAAACCCGCGTGCCGTTGGGCGTCATGGCAATACCGAAGGGCTCAGTGCCCACCGCGATGCTGTTCAACACACGTGCACGCCCGCCACGATTCACAGAGACTACGCTGACTGTGCCGCTCACCGTGTTTGCAACATAAGCCCGCGTTCCGTCGGGGCTCAATGCCACGCCGTTGGGTTCGGTTCCCACAGCGATCTCGCCAAGCTTGCGATTGGCATCGCCACGAACATCGAAGAAACTCACGCTGTTGTTGTCGGGATTGCAGACAGCGAGAAGTGAATCGTCCGCGCTGAGCGCGATGGGTTGAGAGTTGATGGGACCGCTGAAACGCGCTGCGGCGGACCCTTGCGATGCCAGTGGCACGGGCCAGAAGGCCAACGAGGCACCAATTGCGCCTACAACCGCCAAGGCCTGCCATCCCGTTGCTCGACGGTGAAACAAGGTTTTCATGCTTAGAGTGACTCCTTCAGGGGAACGAACTTGCTCTTACAGTATGCCCCGGAAAGTGTCAAGAAAACCTCAAGGCTGTCTCAAAGAAATCTCAATTGGCCTTGAGACGGTCTTGAGAAGAGCAAAAAGGCCGGCGGAGCGATCGCTCAACCGGCCTTTCGAAACCTGGACCGACAAGAAACTAGTCGATGTTCAGAACCTTCTGAATGACGCCCTTTTCCTGCTCAATCTTCTTCTGCAGCATCATGATTGCATAGATCAACTGTTCCGGACGAGGGGGGCAGCCGGGCACGTAAACGTCCACCGGAATCACTTGATTCACGGGAATCAGCGCATAGTTGCTGAACACTCCGGTCGATGTCGCGCAAGCGCCCATTGAGATCACCCACTTCGGATTCGGCATCTGTTCATACAGACGGCGAATCACCGGGGCCATTTTGTTCGAGACGCGCCCGGCAATGATCATCATGTCCGATTGCCGCGGCGAACCGCGCATCACTTCCGCGCCAAAGCGCGAGATGTCGTAACGGCTTCCGATCATCGACATCATCTCGATGGCGCAACACGCCAAGCCGAAACTCATCGGCCAAATCGAGTTCTTACGGGCCCAATTGATCGCCCAATCGACCGACGTTGTGATGATACTGTCGCTGAACGGATTCTCGTCTTCCTGATCGATACGAGCAAACAGGTCAGCGGGCTGGCTAATATGAAACTTGCTATCGGCTTCCACTCTCTCATTATTGCACGGCGAAATCACGCCGGAAGTGCTCCAATCGTTCGGTATCCTGCCAGAATTTCACGACCTGTTTGGCAAGTTGCACCAGGTCTCGCAGGATGTCGCACTGTCGTTACTA
>CAZCPL010000376.1:0-4648 GCA_964500255.1 uncultured Solibacteraceae bacterium
CGCTGGAGGTGCAACCGGAGCAGCAGGAGGACTCACCGCAGGACTCTGGAACATCGCCGTAAACTCACTCGCCTGCGGCTTCGCAGCGGGGGGCATCGCCATCGGCGGCGGCGCTGGAGGTGCAACCGGAGCAGCAGGAGGACTCACCGCAGGACTCTGGAACATCGCCGTAAACTCACTCGCCTGCGGCTTCGCAGCGGGGGGCATCGCCATCGGCGGCGGCGCTGGAGGTGCAACCGGAGCAGCAGGAGGACTCACCGCAGGACTCTGGAACATCATCGTAAATTCACTGGCCTGCGGCTTCCCAGGAGCGGCAACCGGGATGCTCGGTTCCGCAAAAAGCTGGTTGAATTCCATGGTCATACCACCCACAGCCGACGGCGGCGAGACTGCAGCCGCAGGTACAGGTGGAACTGTAGTAACCGGTGGTCCGGCTGGCAGTGTTTGCTCGAAAAGTTTATTGAATTCCATGGTCATACCGCCCGGGCTCGGAGACAGGGCTGGCGCTTGGGGCGGTGGCGGAGGCAAGAAGGTCGGCTGGGTCACGTCCTCGAACCTTGCTGTTCCAGTTTGATCGTCAAACAACCGGTTGAACTGCATTGTCATCTCGCTAGGAGCCTGAACCGGAGACGGCGGCCATGATGGCATCGCAGCGGTCATCGGCGGCGGAGGCGGCACAGACGGCTCCTGCTGGCCAAAGGGATTCTGGAAAAATGGCTTTCCCGCTGCTCCCAAAAATGCTGGAGGCGGTGGTGGCGGTGGCGGCATCGCCAGTGGACCACCCGGCCTCGATTCCCCCACAATCCAATCCCGGACCCCCGGATACCCATCCAGCGGCTTGGTGACAACCCAAGGTGTGCCCAGATGCTCTCCGAACTCCAGCAATCGTCCCGTCTTCGGTAGTGTCACCACTTTGCGCAGCAACGCTTTCATCTCGAGCGAATGCGACGTCGTGAAGTGATGGATCTCCACGGGCTGCCCGGTTGCCCGGTCTCTACCCGCAAAAGTCTGAATTCCGTCGTCCCGCCGTAGTTCCAGTTGGTCGTAGTTTTGGTTGAAGCTCATCCACTGAGTCCCATGATTATCATGACACTCGCGACGCCCCGGTTCAATGAGCGGTTCGCCGTAGTGTGACAGACACCATAAATACTTGAAGCGTAAAAACGCGCCGCGAACGCTCACTCATGGGCGAGATAGGCCTTTCCAGATGACAAGGACCACCAAAACCGCGCTGAAAAGTGAGATCGACCCAACCAGGTTGAGTCCAAGAATCAGAAAGGAGGTCGCCAAGCGGGCCTGCAACTTCGCGCACAGTCTCGCACCAAAGAGGCAGAGGACCCCGAGCACGCCAAAGAGCACGGCGGCCTTGGTTGTCGAATCCATGGACTGCGTAGGCTCCTGGTTGTTCGCAAAAACTTCGAACGTGGCGATTCATTCTTAATTATCGCTTGAAATCTGATCCGACTGTCTTGCCGTTCGGTCACCATTCCGAATACGCGGTGCCATCGAGACTCTTGCCATCGGATCCGCTGCGCACGTCGAAGATGCCCGGCTCGGTCTGGTTGACACTGGTCAGAGCGTCTTCCATCACGATCTGCCAGGCGTCCGCATTGCCCGTCATCGGATCCATTGGAACCGTACGCAAATACCCTTCGTTGACCAGATCGGTCAATTGCTGCGGAGCCTTCTGCTTGTCGTACGTATATTCGTCGATCACCGTCCGCAACGTGAACAGATTGTTCTTCAAGACCGACTCTTTGGCGCGAATGAGCGACTTCTGATAAATCGGCACAGCAATCGATACAAGAATGCCAATGATCGCCATCACGATCATGATCTCGATCAGCGTATACCCGCGCCTGCTCTGCTGGGGAACACGCGGCCAACGGAGGCCGCCGCGATCGTTCCTGCCCGACTGGAGGGCCGCGTCGGCCTCTGCCCGCTTCTGAGTAACCCGCGCAAAACGGAACCGGCGTGGAAGGTTACTTGGAAACTGGCGAATCGCACTGCCGGTTCCTTTGCGCTTCCGAGGAACAGGCGACACAGCGCACCGTGGCGCGATCAGTTCCTTCGCCGTTTCGGGCGGCGCCCCGTGCCCGTGGCGCTTCTGAGCCGCAAAAATTTCGCTACCAGTCGGAGTATTGTGAGCCGTCACGGGCCTTCTCCATCGTTTTGGTAAAGACATCGAATACATTCTGGCCACCCCAACTCGTCGATTTCGGATCGTCCTGCCAACTCCGCATGCCCCATTCGGGCTTGTTGGTAAACGGATCTTTCGGAACCCGGCGCAAGAACTTGTACTTCTTATCTACTTGCCCGGATTTCTTGACTCCTTCCACCAGCATCTCCAGCTTTTCCGGATAACAATCCGCTTCCAGCTTCACCGGCCCGATTTCGCCTTTGTCGCAGGCGTCCTTGTAATTGTCGACGGCGCGCCGCATCTCTGCCAATGCGACACGCAACTCGCGCTCTTTGTCCCGGCGAACCTTGTAACGGGCAAGCGGAACGGACATCGACGTCAACAGCAACAGAATCGTAAATGCGACGATCAGCTCAATGAGCGTCAGGCCTTTGCGATTTCCCCATTTTCGATTTCCGGAAACGACACGGCGTCTCATCTTATTGCAGTTTTACCAGCACTTGCGTAGTAGTCGCAGCGATCGTTTGGTTCTTGGAGTCTTTGATCTGGATCTCTTCGACACTGACGCGCGATTCGCCAGTTCCCACCGCCTGAAACGACAGGTTCAGCAGCGCACCGGATCCGCCCATTCCCGGCGCGCCCGGCGCTCGGGTCACAGCGATGGTCGCCTCACCGGTATCGTTGCGGATATCCTTGCTCAACGACACGCGCTGTCCGTCACGCCCCATGAACTCGCCTTGCACCGCATCGTTCAGCCGCAGCTTCGAGGCGTCGTACTTGATCTTGATCGGGGCCACGCCGGACAGGTCGGTCACCCCAATCACCTGCAGCGAAAGATTGATCATGCTTCCCGGAGCCGCTTGGATCTCGCCACCAGGAGCGAACGAAATGTTCACCGGCCCTGCCGTGGAGACCGGTGCGGCAACAGGTTTGGTGGGCGCAGCGACCGGAACCGGAATCGGGGCCACCACCGGTGCTGGCGGAACTTCCTTCTTCGGCGCATAGGTGACGCGTACCGTCTGGTCGGTACCGGCGTAAACCGCGCGTAAATTATCCGGCGTATAGCCCGGCGTGCGGACGATGCGGGGAATCATCGCGATCAGCAGTTCCTGATGTGTCTTTTCGACGTTCTCACTGCCGCCGAACAATCTACCGAGAATCGGAATGTTGACCAGGCCCGGGATTCCCGAGATCAGGCGCGAATCCTGAGAATTGGTCAGGCCGCCGAGAATGTTTACCTCACCCTCGCGCATGCGGAGTTCAGTTTCGCTCTTGCGCTGTCCGATGATAGGCTGTGAAATGCCGCCAAGATCGACACGGTCTCGGACCGTCGAGATTTCCACACTCACCTTCAACGTCACTTCATCCGTGCCGTGCACCTGTGGCGTGATGTCGACGTTGACGCCCACTTCGACAAAGTTGAACTGCGTGCTCACCAGCGGACTCACGCCCGCACCCGCGCCTCCAAAACCAGGCTGAAAGCTTCCGGTCGCGATCGGGATCTTGTCGCCGATGCGCAACGAGACCTTTTGGCCATCCGAGGCTCGAACCTGCGGACTCTGCATGACTCGGGTCGAACGATCGGTCAACATCGCCTGCAGCAACAAACCAGGAAGTGTGGATGTGAAGTCCTGCAACTGCACCTTGGGAAAGTTCGTCAGCCGGAGTCCGGTACCGGTGGTTGTGGTGGCGTCCGGTCCTGTACCCGTGGTGCCGGTGGTGGAACCGATCGAACTGCGGGGCGTGAAGGAGATCGGCAATTTGATGCCGCTTGCGCCGCCACTCTGGATCGCGGTCGCCAGATCGCGGGTACGTCCCCGGTTCGCTTCCATCACGATCACATCGATGACAACTTCTGCCTTGGGCTTATCCAGATCGTGAATCAGCTTTTCGGCCAGCGCCACTTGATCGACGGTTCCACGAACGAGCATCGCCTTCTGCGCATTGTAGGTAAAAACGCGGCGAATTTCCGTCAGTGAGCGCACGGCGGTGGCGATTTCTTGAAACTCCTGCACCGAGGTCGCATTGGTGACATAGAAAACCTTGACTACGTCATCTTCGTAGTCGCGACGCTTGGTGACGTTGTCTTCCGCCACAAAGATTGTATTCTCGGTGAGCGGCTTCCAAAAGGTTTTGGTCAACACCCCGAGGTAGTCGAGCGCGTTTTCTACGGTCGAGTTATTGAGATCGACGTTGTAATTCTGACGACCGCTAGTGTTCTGATACTGAGGATCGAAGACCACATTCAAGCCAGCGAGTTTGCAGACGGTTTCGAACAGCACCCGCGGCGGCTGATTGTTCATCTTAAGACTCTGGATCGCGCGGTTGACGGGCTTCAATTCCGGAGGAGCGACCATCGACGAGATCCGTTCCTCGGTCTCTTTGACCGAAACCTGGTAGGGCGTCATGCCGCGTTCTTCAGGCTTGCTTGCCTTGGCCTTCTCGCGCTCGATCATGTCCTGCGTCCGGCGCCATTCCTGCGCAGCGATCGCCGAAGACGAATCCACC
>CAZCPL010000377.1:0-4590 GCA_964500255.1 uncultured Solibacteraceae bacterium
GTTTTGTGCAGTTCGGTGCCTCGGATGAACAGTTGGTGACGATGTTGCGGAATGAGTATCCTGCCGCGTCGATCGCGCCCTTGATGGAGCCCTATCCTGCGGCGTTTCAAGAGTGGATGGACGCGTTGCGCGATCACTTGAATGGGCAGACGCCGCGAGTGGATTTGCCGCTGGATTTACAGGCCACCGCATTTCAGATGAAGGTTTGGAGCTACCTGCAGTCGATTCCTGCTAGCTCGGTGGAGTCCTATTCTGAAGTGGCGAAGGGCATCGGCCAACAGACGGCAGTGCGCGCGGTTGCCAGGGCGTGCGCATCGAATCGCGTTGCGCTGGTGATACCTTGTCATCGCGTGATTCGAGGTACGGGTGAGTTAGGCGGGTATCGCTGGGGCTAGAGCGCAAACGCGTATTGATCGACAGGGAACGCCGTCTGATTCTGTGAGAATTTTCCGAGGCCCGTCGCACTATCTTGTTTGGATCAGGGAATCAACAAGCCGTTCGATCGAGTGGTCAAGGAACTGGCGGAGGAGTCCCCTCGATTGTTCCTGCAGATTCTTGGGATTGCGCCGCCGGGTAGCGAGTTCCGGCTGGGACCATTGCGTCCGGAGACTGCTCCGGCGGTGGTGATGCCTGACTACGTCGCACTGTTGTCTGTCCCAGGACAAGAGCCCCGCATCTTTCATGTGGAGTTCTTCACGCGATACCACAGCGATGTTCCCAAGTCGATGGCGCGTTATGGCGGAAGTCTGGCTTGGCAGTATTTGCGGCCCGTGGAATCGGTGTTGCTGCTGTTGAGCGAAAACGGGGTTCCGGACTCGGTTCCAGAAGTCGGGTTGTTTTCGGTCGGTGTGACCACCGTGCGGCACGAGTTTCGTACGATTCGGCTCTGGGAACAGGATCCTGAACCAGTATTGGCCACCGGAGATCCCGGTCTGATGTCTTGGGCGTTGCTCATGAAGTTAGGTCGGGACGGTGCTGAACGTCTGGGGACCAAGGTTGGAGCGACCGGCAACGAGCAGTGGGTGGCGAGGTTCCTCACCTTGGGAAGCTTGCGATACGATAGGAAAGAACTGGAAATCATGTTGGGAGGTTCTAGAATGGGGCTGGTTGAAGCCATTATGGAGGGGTCGAGCTTGGTGCGCGAGGCGCGCGAGAAGGCTGCTGCAGAAGGCCGTGAAATCGGGATCGAGCAAGGGCGTGAACTTGGCCGGCAAGAAGGTCGAGAACAAGGCCGAGAACAAGGGAGGACGCTAGGGCTTCAACAGGGTCAGGCGGAAGAAGCACGGCGTCTCTTACGTCTTGCGGTAGCGGCTCGTTTTCCAGGACTAGAGAGCGCGCCTGCGATTGAGCGGATCTCCAACATCGAGGTGCTCGAATCCATCCTGCTCCAACATGTGATCGGTGGCTCCGACCGCGCGACCGTCGAGCGTCAGATTCTTGCAGGAGCTGACTAGCTAGAATCCGGTTGCTTTGATCCAGAAGCTCTCTTTCCACGCGCTTCCAGCCGGAACGGTTTGCAGTTCCGGGTACTTGCCCGCGTGATTTAGATTGAACGCGTTGGTCACGCCAGTCATCGGTTCGAAGCAGATAAACGGACGCCCGGCTGGTGCGTAGACAACCGACACGGGAAACTTCTCGCCGAAGCGAACGCTCACCTTCTGCTGCTTTCCTGTCACCGAGAACTCGCGGTCTCCGTTCACTCCCGAGAACACGTCATCGAGCACGAGTCCCTTCAAAGAGACTGGTGACCTATAGGGATTCGGGGTGCGCTCACCGCTCGGAACCAAAGTCTTGGTCAGCGAAACATGTTCCGCAGCCGGCAGGCGGACAGTCCACTCATCGCGCGGTGCGTCGGTCACTTGGAAGTATGGGTGATAAGCCACCGAAAGCGGCATTGCTTCATTGGAGTGATTGATGACCGCCGTTTCCACCTCAAGCACACCACCGGAAAGCCGGTACGTCATCTCGATCGAATGCGCGAACGGGAAGTGCGCCATGATGTCCGGGTACTTCCACATATCGATGCGGCTCGTGACCCACGCGGCATCCGATGAGACGCGCGTCTCTTTCACAATCCAGCGATCGGTATAGACAATCAGGCCGTGAATCGGCTGCCCGTTGCCATCGTTGCGATAGTTCTTGTAGCCGGGATTCAACGGAAAATGCTTGCCGTTGAAATAGAAGCCCTCGTGATCGAGCCGGTTTGCCCATGGCGCAAGAAACGGATTGCCGAGCATCGTTGGCTTCGCCTTTAGTTCCTTGATGTCCGAGTAAGGCGACCAGAACACGGGTTTGCCTTGGACCTTCATCTCATAAGCTATGTTACCGATCGAAATCGCTACCGAGACCTCGGTTTTGTTGTCGTGATCGATAAGGCGAACGATTTGGAGTCCGCCGATCGTGTTGTCTTCGGCACCATAGCGTGCGGCTTGCATAAGGTTGGTTGAAAGAAGCGCTAACGCGAATCCGACAGGGACTCGCGCAAATCGAGTTCGGTATCTTTTTGGCAGCACCAGCATTTACCCGGAGTGTACGTGCGAATGTAACACACGTCGCACCAGTAGGTGACCATCAGGCGTTTTCCATCCTTGTGGACGAAGATCGAGCGTGTGTGCATGGGCTCAACTCTGAAGCTACCATCGGCTTGAGATTGGCCGACCACTTCGAAATCGGTGCCGTTGAGGTTTTCGTCCGCGAGTACGCCCATGGTTGGATCGTCGCCGGATAGTGAGACGGATCGGTCTACGGCATCGAGTTTGGGCGAGGATCCTGCGCGCAATTTTCCGCGAATAGACGCAGTGGCTGCCTGCAACCAAGCTGCAAGAGGAAACATCGCCAAAACAGTTCGCCGCAACATTAACTTTGATGTTAACAAACGCAACCTGCTAAAATTGTTCTAGGAGTTTACTCTTGGCAGATCAAGAAGATCCCCAGAATCCGTCAAATCCTTCAAGCGCCGGCGGGCCGCCCAAACCGCCTACGCCACCACCGCCGAGCCAATTGAGCCTGAGCGATGGTGGACGCAAAAATCTCGTCCCCATCAACATCGAAGACGAAATGAAGCAGTCGTATCTGGCCTACGCGATGAGTGTCATCGTGGGCCGGGCGCTGCCTGACGTTCGCGATGGTTTGAAACCCGTGCATCGCCGCATTTTGTTCGGCATGCATGAAATGGGCTTGCACTACAATCGCCCGCCGCGTAAGTGCGCCAAGATCGTCGGCGATGTGATGGGCAAATACCATCCGCACGGTGATTCGGCGATCTACGACGCGTTGGTCCGCATGGCGCAGCCGTTTTCGATGCGCTATCCGTTAATCGACGGGCAGGGCAATTTCGGATCCGTAGACGGCGACCCGCCCGCGGCGATGCGGTATACCGAAGCGCGCTTGTCCAAAATGGCGGCATCGCTGATTGAGGACATCGACAAAGAAACCGTCGATTTCCGTCCCAACTACGACGATCAGGAAATCGAACCGGAAGTGCTTCCGGCGCGCGTTCCGAACTTGCTGATCAATGGTTCGTCTGGCATCGCGGTCGGCATGGCGACGAACATCCCGCCCCATCATATGGGCGAGATCATCGATGCGACCATCATGCTGGTGAACAAGGCGGACACCTCGTTGGCCGACGTCATGACGATCGTGCAGGGCCCCGACTTTCCCACCGGTGGCTTCATTCTTGGCAAGAACGGCATCTTCGACTACTTCCGCACTGGTCGCGGTTCTCTGAAGATCCGCGCCAAAGTGGCGACGGAAAGCATTGGCAAAGATCGCCAAGCGATCATCGTGACCGAGATTCCGTATCAGGTGAACAAGAGCCGTCTCATTGAACACGCGGCGTCGCTGGTCAATGAGAAAAAGATCGAAGGCATCTCGGAGATCCGAGATGAGAGCGATCGCGACGGCATGCGTATCGTGTTCGAACTAAAGCGTGGCGAGCAGCCAGAGGTTGTGTTGAACAATCTCTACAAGCACACGCAGATGCAGATCAACTTCGGCGTGATCATGCTGGCGATTGTCAACGGCCAGCCCCGTGAGTTGGGTTTGCTCGATGCGATCCGCCGCTTTATCGAGCATCGCGTCGATGTGGTTCGTCGCCGTACCGACTACCTTTTGCGTAAGGCTCGCGACCGCGAGCATATCTTGCTTGGTTTCCAGCGCGCTCTGGCTAACATCGATCGCGTGATCGAGTTGATCCGGTCGTCGAGGAATCCGAAAGAAGCGCGCGAGCGCTTGATGGAATTCATCACTCCCGATGAAGCGCAGGCGTATGCGGCGCTCATCGAAATGGGCGAACGCGGACCCCGCTTTAGCGAGAAGCAAGCCCAAGCGATCATTGAACTGCAACTCCAACGCCTCACCGGCATGGAACAGCAGAAGATCGTCGATGAGCTTGGTGAAATTCAGAAGCAGATCGCCCGCTACCTCGAGATCCTGGGATCTGAGACCGTGCTGCGAGCGCTCATCATCGAAGAGCTAAAGGAAGTCCGCAAGGATTTCAACGACGAACGCCGCACCGAGATCCTCGAGGATACTGGCGAGTTCGTGCTCGAAGACCTGATCCAGATGGAGGACGTCGCCGTCACGGTG
>CAZCPL010000378.1:0-4568 GCA_964500255.1 uncultured Solibacteraceae bacterium
GCTAGTGGACAATATCTTCCGGTTCATCCAGGCCGGTATGGAGGTCTCCGGCTTGATGGGCCAGATGCCGTCGCGCCTTGGCTATCAGCCCACAATGGGAACCGAGCTATCGGGTTTTGAGGAACGCATCGCCAACACTGATACCGGCGCTATCACGTCCATTCAGGCGGTGTACGTGCCGGCGGACGATTTGACCGATCCCGCGGCGGTCCACACGTTCTCGCACCTCTCGACATCCATCGTGCTTTCGCGTAAGCGCGCGAGTCAGGGACTCTATCCGGCAATCGATCTTCTGCAATCCAACTCCAAAATGGCCACGCCCGGCATTGTGGGCGAACGGCATTACCTCCTGGCACAGGAAATCAGGCATACGCTCGCCCAGTACGAAAATCTGAAAGACATCATCGCCATGCTTGGACTGGAACAATTGGCGGATAAAGACCGCATTGTAGTCGCCCGGGCTCGGCGTCTGGAACGATTTCTCACCCAGCCATTTTTTGCGACCGAGCAGTTTAGCGGAATCGAGGGAAAGCTCGTCAGTCTTAAGGATTCGCTCGATGGTTGCGAACGGATCCTCCGTGACGAATTCAAAGATTACCCGGAGAGCGCGCTCTACATGATCGGGACGATTGACGAAGCCAAAAAGAATACACAGCCCGAACCGAAACTTAAACCGGAGGTTCAGCATGCCGCAGCCAACGCTCATGACTCTTAAGATTCTCCTGCCATTCCGGATCTTCGCGGAGATAACGGACGTTTCGCGAATCGTCGCCGAGACTGGGGAAGGTTCCTTCGGACTATTGCCACACCGGCGCGACTGCGTCGCAGCGCTCGCGCCCGGGATTTTGATCTACGGGACCCAAACTGAGGGCGATGTCTACCTGGCTGTCGATGAAGGAGTACTGATCAAGACCGGCCTGGAAGTGTTCGTTTCCGTACGCAACGCAATTGCTGGATCGGACCTCGGGCAGCTACAGGAAGCCGTGTCTAAGGACTTTCTCAACTTAAACGAACAAGAAATGAATGTCCGCTCCGTGATGGCGAAAATGGAAAGCGACTTCATTCGTCGCGTATCGGAATTTCACCATGAATGAAAAACCGAAGATCGAAAGCGCGAACGATTCTGCTTTCAGCCGGGAAGTCGGCGCGAAGGCAGCCCGCAAACTGCGGGCTCGGAACTCCCATCAGGGTGCCTCGTTTGGCCTGGGCATGATGGGTCTAATCGGCTGGTCCGTCGTGGTTCCGACGCTGCTCGGCACGGCATTAGGCATTTGGTTGGATTCTCACCATCCGGGCCGTCACTCCTGGACACTAATGCTGCTGATCATCGGTCTGTCGATTGGCTGTCTGAATGCTTGGCATTGGGTAGACAAGGAAGCCAAGGAAATGCGCGAGAACCAGGAGAATACCGATGACTGACGCTTTGGGTATGGTTCTGGCTCTGGTTACCGGCGGCTTGCTAGGCGGGCTATTCTTCGGCGGCCTTTGGTGGACGGTTCACAAGTTGGTCACGTCCAAGCACCCGGCGCTTTGGGTCCTGTCCAGCATGTTGCTGCGAACATGCTTGACCCTGGCTGGATTCTATCTGGTCGCGCGCGGCGATTGGGAACGTCTGGTAGCGTGCCTGTTTGGATTTGTCATCGCGCGGCTTCTGGTGATCCGCTTGGCGCGTGTGCCGGAAGACACAACCCATTTGAGTAAGGCGGTCAGCCATGCACCTTAGCCCAGATCAGATCATTTTCTGGCAAAACGGGTTTCTTAAGCTCAATGCGACCATCGTATTTACATGGGCCCTGATGCTTGTGCTGGCCGGAGGCTCACTACTAATCACGAGCCGGCTGTCCACCGGTCTGAATCGTTCCCGCTGGCAGAACCTGCTCGAGATCGTCGTCACGGCGATCTTGAAACAGATCGAAGAGGTGGGCTTGAAGGAGCCGCGCAAATATTTAGGCTTTTTAGGCACACTCTTCCTATTTGTCGGCATGGCCGGCCTCTGCACCGTAATTCCCGGCTACGAGCCTCCGACTGCCTCGCTTTCAACCACAGCCGCTCTCGCGCTCTGCGTATTTGTGGCGGTCCCGTTCTTCGGCATTTCGGAGCACGGGGTGCGAACGTACCTCAAGTCCTATATGAAACCGACATTCATCATGCTGCCGTTTAACATCATTAGCGAACTTTCGCGAACGCTTGCACTGGCTGTGCGTCTGTTCGGCAACATGATGAGCGGAGCGATGATTATCGGCATCCTGCTTACCATCACGCCTTTCGTCTTTCCGATCATCATGACGCTGCTCGGATTGCTCACCGGCATGGTGCAGGCCTACATCTTTAGCATCCTGGCAGCGGTCTATATCGCCGCCGCAACAAATGTGCGAAAACCGAAACCCTCACCTCTGCAGACGGCTCCAGCATGAACGATGACAACAGGAGAAGAAACCTATGGACAGCATGACTATGATCGCGGTGGCATCGATTGTCATCGCCGGCATCACCACCGGGTTCGGCACCATGGCGCCGGCACTGGCCGAAGGGCGGGCGGTCGCTGCGGCCCTGAGTTCGCTGGCCCAGCAGCCTGACGCTTCCGCGACTATCACGCGGACGCTCTTCGTTGGCTTGGCGATGATCGAATCGACCGCCATCTACTGCTTCGTCGTCTCGATGATTCTCATCTTCGCCAATCCGTTCTGGAACCACGTCATCGCCCTTGCCCCGGGAAAGTAGACATGCTAATCGATTGGTTCACCGTCGCCGCGCAGGGGTTCAACTTCCTGATCCTGGTATGGCTGATGAAGCGGTTCCTCTATAAACCCATCCTTCACGCCATCGATGAGCGCGAGGAACGGATCGCCGCGGAACTCGCGAATGCCGACAAGAAAAGGGCCGAAGCCCAGAAGGAGCACGACGAGTTCCAGCAGAAGAACTTGGAGTTCGACCAGCAACGTGCCGCCCTTCTGAGCAACGCGACGTCGGAGGCGCAGAGCGAACGCCAGCGACTCCTCGACGAAGCCCGGAAAGCCGCAGTGGCTCTGAGTTCGAAATATCAGGATTCGTTGAAGAACGAAGTGCATACCCTGCATCAGGACATTGCTCGCCGTACGCAGCAGGAAGTATTTGCCATTACGCGAAAAGTCCTGGCCGATCTCGCTACCGCCAGCCTGGAAGAACGCATGGGTGAAGTCTTCACCCGCCGCTTGCGGGAAATGAAAGGCGATGAGAAAGCGGCACTCGGAGAGGCACTCAAAACGGCTGCGGATCCGGCAATGGTGCGCAGTGCCTTCGAATTGCCGGCTGACCAACGTGCGGCAATACAAAATGCGCTCAATGAAACTTTCTCGGCTGAAATCCGCATCCGATTCGTGACTGCGCCTGACCAGATCAGCGGCGTTGAACTCACCACGACCGGACACAAATTGGCTTGGAGCATCGGCGACTATCTGGGTTCGCTGGAAAAGGGAGTCGACGAACTTCTGAAAGCGAAGGGAAAACCGGAAGCCACAGCCGAGCCCGTAACAAATAGCCAATGAACATGGAACCAGACAGTCTCCTGAAAGATTTCGACGGTGCGTTTGCTGCAATCCGCCAGGCGCGAGAAGCATTCCGCGCGGATCTGACGCCACGGGAGGTGGGCACGATCGCCAGTGTCGCAACCGGCATTGCCAAGGTTTCCGGTCTGCCACGAGCGGGTTTTGAGGAAATAGTGAAGTTTCCCGGCGATGTGCTTGGCATCGCGTTCAACTTGGACGCAGACGAAATTGGCGTCGTACTGCTTGGCGAATACTCGCAACTCCACGCGGGAGATGAGGTTCAGCGCACGGGTCGAGTCATGGACGTGGCGGTGGGCGATGGTTTGCTGGGACGCGTCATCGACCCGCTCGGCCGTCCACTCGACGGCAAAGGGCCAGTGGTTTCCAGCCAGCGCCTGCCGGTCGAACGCCCTGCCGCACCCATCATGGACCGTGCGCCCGTGACAGTGCCGCTTCAGACCGGGCTCAAAGTCATCGATGCCCTGATTCCCATTGGGCGCGGCCAGCGCGAGTTAATTCTAGGTGACCGCCAGACCGGCAAGACCGCCATTGCGATCGACACCATCCTTAACCAGCGCGACCAAAATGTCCTGTGCGTCTATTGCGCTATCGGCCAGCGTGCATCCGCCGTTGCCAAGGCCGTGGCGACGTTGCGGGAAAAGGGAGGTCTGGACTACACCGTGGTTGTGGTGACCGAGGGCAATGACCCGCCGGGCCTCGCCTACATCGCTCCTTACGCCGCGACCAGCATTGCGGAGTCATTCATGGAAGCCGGCCGGGATGTTCTGATCGTTTACGACGATCTGACTCACCACGCGCGCGCCTACAGGGAACTCTCGCTCCTGCTGCGCCAGCCACCCGGTCGCGAAGCCTTTCCCGGCGACATCTTCTATATCCACTCCCGGCTACTCGAACGTTCAACCCATCTGCGAAAAGAACTAGGCGGCGGCTCGCTGACCGCATTGCCAATCATCGAAACAGAAGCGCAAGACATCTCCGCTTATATTCCGACCAATTTGATTTCCATCACAGATGGGCAGATAT
>CAZCPL010000379.1:0-4565 GCA_964500255.1 uncultured Solibacteraceae bacterium
ATCACAACACGCGGTGCCAGAGTATGTGGTTTGCCGGAGGCGGGATGAAGGGCGGGTCGACGATCGGTACGACCGATGAGATCGGGCACAAGGCTGTCGAGAACGTTTATCACATGCACGACGTGCACGCCACGATTTTGAACCAGATGGGGCTAAGCGATATGCGGCTCACTTACTACTTTGGCGGTCGCAATCGCAGATTGACAGATCTCGGTGGGCGCTTAATCCAAGAGCTGATTGGGTGAATACTGGGGATTCCAGCTTAACCGGTTGCGCGATTGCAGACGGCAGTAGCAGCACGGGCAACGGTTGTCAGAGCGTGTGTAGTTCAAATTGTCAAAGACCTTTGGGCTGATGAGCCCGATTGGGCGGTTGCGGTTGGGTTCAGACGAACATCAACTTTTCACTCGCCTGGACGAAAGGGAACATTTCTACTTTGCCTTGACACAAGACTGCAGCTTGCAAACGAAGGACCGCCACTGTATTACGGGCCTGCCAGTTCAGCCCGATCCCGAGAAAACCATATAGGGCTGAGTTGTTAGAAGTTCACAGCAGGGGGCTAAGTATGCTTCGCATCGTGAGTGCCTGGGCCGCCGTTAGCGTCCTTTTCGTTGAGCTTGCATCCGCGCAAGTATCCACTGGATCCATCTCAGGATCCATCGTAGATCCATCCGGTGCGCCCGTACCAGGCGCTGCCGTCAACCTGAAGCAAGTGGAGACGGATCGAAACCGCACCACGACATCCAATGAGAGTGGGATCTTTGCCTTTCCAACATTGCCAGTCGGCAGATACACGCTGAATATCTCGAAGGAAGGCTTCAGCGCCTATACCCAGAACGGCATTGTCATCAACGTCAGCCAAACTGCTTCCATGCCGGTCACGTTGAAGGTTGGCAGTATCCAGGAATCGGTCACCGTTACCGAAGAAACGGCTATGGTCAATACGACCGACAGTGTGCTTTCCCGGCTGGTGGACCAGAAGCAGGTGGAAGGGCTGCCCCTGAATGGCCGCAATCCTGCAAATCTGGTGTTCCTCGCACCCGGTGTCAGCAACCCGGTGCAGAACGTGCCGACCCTCAATACGGGCAGTCCGGTACTGCAGAACAGCCTTGTCTACCCGACTGCGATCGCGCCTACCGTCAACGGAGTGCGTGGCGGCGGCGTCTACTTTTCGCTCGACGGTGCCAACAACATCGATCCCTACCAGGTGACCGGCGGACCCTTCCCCAACCCGGATGCGACGCTCGAATTCAGTGTGGTGACGAACGCCTACGGTGCCCGCTACGTTTCGGCACCCGGCGGCGTTGTGAGTATTGTCACCAAGTCCGGCACCAATCAGTTCCATGGCAGTCTTTTCCATTTCTTCCGCAACGGCGAGATGAATGCCCGCAACTTCTTCGCGGCCCGTCAGGACCTGCTCAAACGCAACCAGTTTGGTTTCACGGCCGGCATGCCGATCGTGAAGAACAAGCTCTTCGTCTTCGGTTCCTACCAGCGCATGATCCTGCGCGACCAAGTGGGCGGGCAGATAGCGTTTGTCCCCAACGCAGCGGAGCGCGCGGGCGACTTTTCCGGCCGTTCCGCCGCCATTCGGGATCCGGACACCAGCGCCCCGTTCGCGGGCAATCGTATTCCAGCAACCCGGTTGGACCCGGTCATCCAGCGGCTGAATGCCTTCGTTCCGCTGCCGCAAACGGCGGACGGCCGGATCGTTTTCTCCCGTCCCGTGCAGCAGAATGAACACCAACCGGTGGTCAAGGTCGATTATGTGCTCAGCGACAGCCAGCGCCTGTTCGGCCGGTATCTCTACTCGAACTTCGATTGGGATGGCGTGGCCATTCCCAACAACAATATCCTCGCGAGTTTTCGTGGCCAGACGCATCGTTGGGACAGCGCCGTGTTTGGACATACACTGGCAAGGTCCGCTTGGGTGAACGATTTCCGCTTCGCGTTCATACGCAACAACAGCAGTACGTTCGCGGGGCAGAACACGGTCAGTCTGCAGAATCTCGGCGCGCGCCTCACGCCGGGCCAGTTTCCCACCATCCAGAGTCTTGCGGTAACCGGCTTTTTCACGGTAGCGCCCGGAAATTTCAATGCGTGGCCGCGCGACAACTACGATATTGCCAACCACGTGACCTGGGTCAAGGGCCGGCATGAGGTATCGTTGGGCGCCGAAGTGCAGCGCATCTTCACGCGCCTGCTTACTGACAACGGACAGAACATCGGCGCCACCTTCGGTACCGCGGCCACTGGCTTCGCTCTGAGCGACTACATGCTCGGCCGCCCCGGTAACTTAAACCAGTCGGATGGCATTTCGATCGATGTCAAGGGCACATTGTGGGGGTTCTATGTCGAGGACAAGATCCGCGTCAGCCAACGCCTGAATCTGACTGCGGGCTTGCGCTGGGACCCCTACTGGCCATTTCAAGGGCAAAACGGCCGCATGCAATGCTTCCGTCCGGGCCTGCGATCCCAGGTCTTCACCAATGCTCCGGTGGGGCTGGTTTATCCCGGCGATCCGGGCTGTAATGCCGCCGGTACGTCGAGCAATCTGGCCACGATTCAGCCGCGTGTCGGCCTCGCGTATAAGCTGGACAAAGAAGGTAAAACAGTTGTTCGCGCCGGCTATGGGTTATACACACAGCAGCCCCAGACCGCCGGTTTTCTTGCCTTTGGCCGCGTGCAGCCCTTCGTGCGCAGCTTTAATATCGTCAACCCGCCCTCCATCGCCGACCCCTGGAGTACGTTCCCCGGCGGCAACCCGTTCGCATCCGGCTTCCGCCTGGATGCCCCGGTGAACCGCGACGCGCCTTTCATCAACCCTGGCATCGCGAACACTTTCGCTCCCATCATGCGGCTGACGTATATCCAGCAGTGGAACGTCACTCTGGAACGCGCACTCACTCGCAACGACGTTCTCCAAGTCAGCTACGTCGGCACCAAGGGTACCCGGCTCAGCCTTGTGGCGGACTACAATCAGCCAGTCTTCATTCCCGGCCAATCGACTCAGGCGAATTCGCAGGCGCGGCGGCCCATTCAGCAGATCGCGCAGTTAAACGGAACTCGCGACGATGGAAACTCGAACTACAACGCCCTCCAAGTCAGCCTCCGCCACCGCGCACGTGCCGGTCTCTCGCTTGCTGCGAATATGACCTGGAGCAAGTCGATTGACTACACCTCGTCGCCTGCCAATGTACTGCTGACCGGCGGCGGGATCATCCCCGATCCCGGCAATCCCCGCCTGCGGCGCGGGCCGTCGGACTTCGACACTCCCGTCAGCGTGCGCGGATCCTTTGTCTGGGACATTCCCTACGGCAAATCGCTGCGAGGTGCCGCGGCGCATCTGCTCGCCGGATGGCAGATCAACGGGTTGGCCACCTGGGATTCTTCTGGATTCCCGATCTCGGTAACGGCCCCTTTCAACAACTCCCTAACGGGTCTTGGCCAGGACTTCGCCGACTACGTGGGCGGCCAGCCGCTTCGCGTCGGTGAGGGGGCTACACGTAACGACAGGCTCAATCGCTGGTTCAATACCGCGGCCTTCGTCCCCAACGCCATTGGCACGTACGGTAACGCGGGGAGGAACATTATCTACTCGCCAGGTACGGTGAATTTCGACTTCGCCGTGGTGAAGAACTTCCGTGTGACCGAGCGGATCGGCACACTCTTCCGGACGGAGTTCTTCAACATGTTCAACACGCCGAATTTCCTGCCGCCCGGTAACGCGCTGGGTGCCCCGACTCTCGGCCGCATCACTGCGGCGCGCGATCCTCGGATTCTGCAGTTATCACTGAAAGTGAATTGGTAATGCAACCGCGAAGACAATTTCTGCAGACACTGGCTGCGGCCAGAGCATTCGGTGCCAATGACACCATCAACATTGGCTGCATTGGTACAGGCGGCCGGGCCCAGGTTTTGATGAAGAACCTCGAGTCCGTGCCAGGTGTCCGCATTGGTGCCGTTTGCGACGTTTGGCAGGAGAATCTGGAGAAAGCGCGGCAAATCGCCGGACCGAAGGCGTTTGTCACGAACGACTATCGTGCTCTTCTGGATCGCAAGGACATCGATGCGGTACTGATCGGCGCACCCGATCATCAGCACGTCCCACTCACAATCGCCGCCTGCGATGCTGCCAAGGACGTCTACGTTGAGAAACCGCTGACCCATGACTTGAGCGAAGGCCAGGCGGTCATCGCAGCGAAGCAGCGATCCAGGCGGATCGTGCAAGTGGGTATGCAGCAGCGCAGCATGCCGCACATGATCAAGGCGCGGGAAATGGTGCGCGCCGGGATGATCGGCAAGATCCACAAGGTGCATTTGACTTGGAATCGCAATCATAACCGCTGGGCCCGCCCCAACTACGCGGTCGATCCGAAACAGGTCGACTGGAAGACCTGGCTCGGCGGCGCCCCCGCACAGCCGTTTGACGAATATAAGTTCCGCCAGTGGCGTTGGTTCTGGGACTTCGGAGGCGGTATCTTCACCGACCTGATGGTTCACTGGATCGACGTGGTTCACTGGTTCCTCGATCTCGATCACCCGGCGACGGCCGCGAGCGTCGG
>CAZCPL010000380.1:0-2874 GCA_964500255.1 uncultured Solibacteraceae bacterium
ACATTGAGGTGGCAGGGGCCTCTGCCTTTGCTGGAGACGGCATTGAGTTGGGTCAGCTTGCCCGAGGCGCGGTCGATGGAAAAGGCGGTGATCGATCCGGACTTTTCGCCTTCAAATTGATCGACCTCATTGACGGCGTAAAGGAACTTGCCGGAAGGATGAATGGCGAGAAACGAGGGGCTGGGTGTCTCGGCGACAAGCCCTAGGGGCGTCATTTTGCCAGTGGTGTCCTCGAAGCGGAAAGCGTAGATGCCTTTGCTTTCCTTGCGGGTGTAGGTTCCGATGTAGACGATGGATTCGGCGGCGATGGCGGAGGTCACGAAGAGGGTGGAGAGTGCGGCGAGGCGCTGCGGGTGCATTGGTCCATCAGATCGCATTGTGAGGGGGAAAAGCAAGACCGGCTGTTGGGAGTGCAGCCGGTCTTTAACGGATCGGAGTGTTCATTGTCGGTTAGCGGAGTAGCGCGATTTCCGTCTTTGCGTCAAGCTTGCTGCTGCTTCCGTTTGAGAAACAGCCGCGGCCAACGATACAGTAGCCGGCGAAATGGTAAGTGCCGTTCTTTTGTTCGAACCGCAGAGTGCTCTTGGAGGAGTCTTGCTTTGTCCGGACATTCATGGTGGCGAGCGCGATGTTCCTGCCGTTGGTGCGAACCGTGACCAAGCCGGGGCGGTGCTCGACGATCTGGTAAGTTCCCGCGGCTGCGAATTTGTCGGCGATCTTGAAGTTGACCGGGACCTCCGCGCCGCCGATGATCAGGGACTGTGCGTTTGCGAAGGCGGCCGCGACCGTGATGGCCAGGGCGGCGATTGTCAGTGTGTTGGTTTTCATGGTGTTTTCCTTTTCTGCCCCTTTGTCTCGGGCACCCTACTGAGCGGAAACACCTTTGCGAATGGGCCAGCGATCATTCAGTTATCTTTACGCGGAAGGTGGCGTTGGCGCGGGCGATGATCGAATCGCCTGATTTTGCGAGTGCATCGCAGAAGGCGATTGACCCGCCGGACTTGATGACGCGCGGCTCAATCATCACGATGTCTCCGATTTTGGCGGATCCAATGTAGTCGAGCGAGAGGTTCACCGTGACGATGCTTGCCTTGGCGTTGTTTAGGATGGCCGCAAGGGACAGACCCATGAAGTTGTCGCTGAGTGCGGCGAGGACGCCTCCGTGCAGGAATCCTCTTGAGTTGCAGTGTGCGCTACGGACCTCGAAAGCGAGTTCGATTTTGCCGGCGGAGCGTCGTGAGTAGAGCGGTTCCCACGGGTCTGTCACCGGGCTCTTGCGAAAGTGTGCTTGAAAACCTTCCGGGATCATCCCTGGCGCTCCGCAGCTTTGGTCGATCCCCAGGCTCCGGCGACCCAGAAGTCCTGCCATTTGAGCTTGCATTCCTTGGCGAGAGTGACACCGCGTTCGCAGCGCCTCAATTGTCCTGAGCCATTGTAGCCGCTTCCGAACGAGAGCTTCACGCCAGTCTGTTTGGCGAGTTTGACAAAGTCCGCGGTCATGTTGCTTTCGTTCATCTGCAGGGCAACGGTGTACTTCGCCATCGCTTCGAGCACCGCCTTATTTTGCAGCGCCACAGGCAGGTTCGCGATCACGTCCATCGGATTGTTCTCGATAGCATCGGCGGAATTCCATTGCGATGCGTCCGCGAGAATGTAGTCGAACTGTTTGGCGAGCGCGCGATCAACAGGTCTACCATTGGTGCGCAGGCCGGTGAATACCAGCTGTCCGCGCAGGGCCTTGAGGAACTGCGCGGCGGAGTTTCCATCGTTGGTGAGGCCGATCTGAAATCCATCGCGGCGGGCTTGTTTGAGCAGGCTCGCGACATTCGCAGGTTTGGTTTGGACATCGAAGTCGACGAGTGCGATGTTGTCGCGTCCATGATCGATGATGGCTTTGAAAATATCGTCAACAACCGGAGCTTCGGTCGCGTCCTGGGCGGTGACGCCGTCGGCGAGCGGACGCACGCGCACCTTGCGATAGCGGACCTTCGATCCCGGATCGTGGCATTGCAGAGCAAAGGTCCCGTGATCGAGCCTGCGATCGCGTTCGTGTCCCGCTGGAAGATAGGCGGGCGTCGGTTCGGTGAAGTCCACCACCAGCATGCCGTCGATGCGGATCTGGACATTCTTGCCACGCACAAGCACATTCGCAGTGAACCAGGTATTGTCGGCAACGATCTGTTTGTAGACGTTGCGCACACCGTAGAGCGAACCTGTTTTCTTGCGCTCGCGGTAGTTGCCTTCGCCTCCAGCGGTGTTGTTGACCTGGACCTCGAAGCCTTTGTCCGGGAAGCCCTTTCCCTGATAATTGGTATGGAAGTAGAGCCCTGAATTTGCGGCGGGCGCGGCCATGGCTTCGAACTCGAGTTCGAAGTTTTTGAGGTCCGCGTTGGGGCCTGAGTAGAAGAGATGGGATCGCGGACCGTCGGCGAAGAGAACGCCGTCGACGACCTTCCAGGAGTTCTTGTTCTCGCTGGGAGTCCAGCCATTGAGAGACCGGCCGTCGAAGAGGTCGATCCACTTTGGCGTAGCGGCTGAGGCCGCGGAAAGCGAAAACGCGGCGCCCAGTAAGGAACGCCGCGTTGTGCAATGGGAAATCATTTCCAGATTAGTTTATCGCGCTGCGACTTGCCGAAGCACGTAGGGCAGGATGCCGCCGCTGCGATAGTATTCCGCTTCCTGCGGCGTATCCACGCGGACCTTGACTCTGAAGGTCTTGGACGTCCCACTGGCGGACTTTGCGGTCACCGTCGCTTCGCCGCCGGTGGCGACCGCATCGGAAAGTCCGCTCATCGCGAAGGTCTCGAAACCGGTCAAGCCAAGTGTTTCGCGATTTTCGCCCGCGAGGAACTGGCACGGCAGCACGCCCATTCC
>CAZCPL010000380.1:2884-3181 GCA_964500255.1 uncultured Solibacteraceae bacterium
GGAACGGTGGATGCGCTCGTAGCTCTCGGCGATCACTGCCTTGACGCCGAGTAGCAGTGTCCCCTTCGCCGCCCAGTCGCGCGACGAACCTGAGCCGTACTCTTTGCCTGCGATGACGAGCAGCGGAGTTCCTTCAGCTTGATACTTCATCGAGGCGTCGTAGATTGACATGGTCTCGCCGTTGTATACGGTGACGCCACCCTCGGTTCCCGGTGCGATCATGTTGCGCAGGCGGATGTTGGCGAAGGTTCCGCGCACCATCACATCGTCGTGGCCGCGGCGCGCGCCGTAGGAATT
>CAZCPL010000380.1:3191-4533 GCA_964500255.1 uncultured Solibacteraceae bacterium
GCTTGACGCCTTGCTCCATGAGCCACTTGGCTGCCGGGCCGGACTTCGAAATATTGCCAGCGGGCGAGATATGATCTGTAGTGATCGAATCACCGAGTGAGGCGAGCACCTTCATGCCGCTGAGGTCGGCGATGGGCTTCCTGGGATCCGCCATATTTTCGAAGTAGGGCGGCTTCTTGACATAGGTGGACGTCGCGTCCCACTCGAACTGATCGCCAGTTTTGACGGGCATCGAGCGCCACATGGCATCGCCTTCGAACACTTTGCCATACTGCGCTTCGAAGTGCTCGCGCTTGACTGACGAAGCGACGACTGCTTCCACTTCTTCAGTGGTGGGCCAGATGTCTTTTAAGAAGACGGGCTGACCGTCTGAGCCGGTTCCAAGGGCTTCTGTCTGCAGGTCGATGTCCACCGTCCCTGCGATCGCGTAGGCGACGACGAGGGGCGGGGAAGCGAGATAGTTGGCGCGCACGTGCGGATTCACGCGGCCTTCGAAGTTGCGGTTGCCGGAAAGCACGGAGGCAACGAGCAACTTCTCTTTGGTGACGGCATCCGCGATGGCATCGGGCAGCGGACCCGAGTTGCCGATACAGGTTGTGCAGCCATAGCCAACCAGGTTGAAGCCGAGCGCATCGAGTGATTCGACGAGCCCTGCGGCGCGATAGTAATCCATCACAACTTTGGATCCAGGAGCGAGGCTGGTCTTCACCCAAGGCTTGCGGGTGAGGCCCTTGGCCGCGGCCTTTTGGGCGACGAGTCCCGCGGCGATCATTACGGAGGGGTTCGAGGTGTTGGTGCAGCTTGTGATGGCGGCGATCACGACTGCGCCGTCCTTCAGATCGCCGACGCCTTCAACGGGTGTGGACTTCGGTGCTTCAGTGAGTTGGCCTTGGAAGTTGGCTTTGACTTGCGGCAGTTCGAGGCGATCTTGCGGACGCTTGGGTCCTGCAAGCGACGGCACAACCGTGGAGATGTCGAGTTCAAGGGTATCGTTGTAGACCGGATCGGGAGCATCGGGCAGAAGGAACAGGCCCTGTTCGCGGCAGTAGGCTTCAACGAGTTCCACCCGATCGGCGGGGCGATTGGTGAGGCGCAGGTAGTCGAGCGACTTTTCGTCGACCGGGAAGAATCCGATGGTCGCGCCGTATTCAGGGGCCATGTTCGCGATGGTTGCGCGGTCGGCGAGACTGAGGGCGAAGACTCCATCGCCGAAGAATTCGACAAACTTTCCGACGACGCCCTTCTTGCGAAGCTGTTGGGTGACGGTGAGGACGAGATCGGTTGCCGTGACGCCTTGTGCGAGCTTGCCTTTGAGCTTGAAGCCGACAACCGGCGGAAGCAG
>CAZCPL010000381.1:0-4529 GCA_964500255.1 uncultured Solibacteraceae bacterium
GAGGAATATAGACATACCGCAGTCCATCCGCAGGATTCAGCGAAGTGAGCGGCTTGGTATCCGGCGCCGCAGGACCCAAGTGCGCAGCCTCAATCCTCGCGGACCCCACCGAGCCAATCGCCCACATGCTTCCGACCGCGATCAATGCCGCGAATGTCGACAAAAGTTGCCACGGCCGCCCGCGCATCCAGCGGGAATCCACCAGCAAAAGCCGGCGAAGCCTGGCGGGGGCGGACAGCTTCGCACCACGGCCGCTCTCTGCCCGGGCAATCGCCAGATCTCGCCGCAGGTCTCTCTGCTCCGCTGGGCTGGCACCGGCCTGCTGCACCGCAATGTCGAAATCCGAAGACTTCATGTTGCTTTGCGATGCATCCGGCTCGCTCTTCTTCGCCTCATCCAACAACGCCAGCAGTGCCGCACGTGCCCGGCTGCGTTGTTTGATGCTCATCGATGCAAACAACTGCTGCTGCAACTCCAACGGCATCTCGCCCTGCCGGAACCACGGCAGCCGGACAAGTTGCAGGCATCTTTCCTCAGAATAAAGATCGAGCGCCACGCCCAGCCGCATCGTCAGAATCCATTCCAACCGCGGATACAAGGCACAGGCCGCAAGCCACGCAAACACTTTGGGGTCAAGTTCTTTTTTGAGGGACGCAGCGTCGGCATATTCCCAGGCAGGCTCAAAAAAGTCAAACTCTGGCTTTTCGCGGTCGGGGCGGCTCAAATACTCCTGCAGCGCAGGCAAGATGCGAAAGTGGAGATCCGCTTCGAGGATCTGCTCACGATCGGACCATTGCGGAATCAGTTTCGGGGTGAAGACCGTCTTCTCAGGCCATTGGTCAAAAAATCTCTTCACCCAAGGCTGCACCTCGGTGGAACCATGAAAAAAGAGCCTCGCAGCGTCACCAAACAGCAGCAGCCGAGCGGTCGTGTGGCTGGCCACCAGTTGACTGAGTGTCTTGACTCCGCCCTTGGTCAAACCTTTTGCATCCGGCATCGGTCGGCAGACGCGAGGGTCCCCCGCATAGAGGTAGGCGTAGACTTGCAGGCCCTTCTTGTCCATCGAACGAACCATCGATTGAAACAGCGTCGATTGGTGATCGCGCGAAGCGTGCGTATCGATCAGAATCAGATACTCTGGCCTTTTGGTGGGGGCGGAAAAACGCAGGGCCGGTGCGCCTCCGCTGCGGATCGTGGCGTCGATCGATCTCGGGATGTTGAGTTTGAGTTGCCCCATCGCCGGACGCCGTAGCGCCCGCATCGCCGCTCGAATGTTCGATTCGGCTCGTTGTTCCGGGGCAAGAGTGAGGGGATGGATGGTGTGTTCGAATGCCTGGTCGGAATCGCGGAAACGATCGAGTATCATGCGCCGCTGCGCGAACCGTGCGATGAATAGAAGAAAGGCGATTCCCAGTGGGATGGTCAGCCAGCCGATCGGCGCGAGATCGGTGAAGTTGGCGGTAGCGGTGTGGTTCCAGCGTGTGTAGTTGGGTTTATCGACGGGTGGTTTGTCGATCGGGCCGACGCTGAAGGTGTGGGTGGAATCGCCTTGCAGGATTCCTTCGTCCACCACCAGTTTGACAATGTAGTCGCCTCGTTGGTCGGTGACTATGGATGTGATGGGACGGTCGAGGCTGGAAAGGCGAGTTTTGCTGCCCTTTGGAAGTTCGACGAAGCTCCAACGATAGCGCAGCGCGCCACCGTAGAACGACTTGGTGCGTTTCGAATCAAAGGTAATCGTCCGGCCGATTTTGTCGATGTTTCCGGTGAGCTCAATGGCGACTTCCGGTCGGCTTCGACCCTCGATCTGTTTCGGCGGCGGCAGCTTCGGGACATCGTAAAGATGCAGATAATGCCAGAGGGCACCCGCGAAGATTGCCGCAACCGCCAGGATCGCGACCCACTTCCACCAGGGGCTTTCTGGCGGGGGATCGATTATTCCCTTGGTGGTGATGGTTTCAAAGCCGGAAAGAAACCATGTCGTGTAAAGCTGGTCGAACCGTTCCTGTTGTTCTTGCGATGACGAAAGAATCGGGCGCAGGCGTGACTGGAGTTGGACCGGGGTCAACTCGCCGCCATATCGTTGCAGGAGCTGTTCGACGAGCAGCATGCGGTCCGCCCCGCAGACAAAGTCCTTGTCTTGCCGCCGGAGTTCCTCCAGAAATGCGTCGAGGGCTGCACCGCGCGCGATCGACATGGCGCTTAGGCGAACTGCTTCTTGATCTTCTTCAGGTCTTCATCGGTTTTGGCCAAGAGTGAATAGCTAATGGCCAGCGCTTGGCGCGTCTTTTCGTCAGAGGCGGTTGTGTCGATCTTCTTTCGCAAAAGGTAGTCAACCCAGGCGATCAGTTCCGCAGTGGCGGGCGGCTTCTCGAGCTTTCCCGCGTCTCGAATGCTCGTGAAGTGTTTCATGGCCCGTTCCGCAAGTTCTTTGGCGGCAGGACGCTCTTTGAGCTGAAAACGGTTCAAGATGATCTCTTCGAGCGGAACTTCCTTGAAGTCGATGAAGTAAAACACACAGCGCCGCAAGAACGCTTCGGGCAGATCGCGCTCGCGATTGCTGGTAAAAATCAGAATCGGTTGGTACTTGGGGTCAGCCTTGTGACTGGCCTTGGTCTCTTTGATTCGAAACTCCATCTCCTCGATTTCATGCAGGATGTCATTGGGAAGGTCTCGCGGCGCTTTGTCGATTTCATCCACCAGAACGACGGAGCGCGTCTCGAATTGCTCGGCCTTTTGAATCGCCTTGCCCAACGCTTCGAGCTCGATGAAGCCGGATGCTTCTCCTCCGGCGCGGTAGTGTCCGAGCGCGTCGTAGCTGTAAAAAAGATCGGTGTAAACCGAAGTGCTCTTGGTGTGAAAGACCAATGCGTCGCCGTTGGTGTAACGATGCGCAAGGTAGTGCGCCAAATCCGTCTTGCCAGTGCCTGGCTCGCCGGTCAACAAAAGCGGCAGGCCCAGTTCCAGCGCGACCTCGGCGGCGGCCTGAAGTCCGGGGCCTGGAACGTAGCGCTCTGCGCGCTCGCGCGCGGTCTCTCTGTTTACTTGGGGTAGCGTTTCACTCAAGCGGTTTTATTCCTTTTCGCCTTCCATTTTTCTGCCGACTGATACACCGGGTTCATCCTGGCTGATCCTAGAATCGCAGCAAGCCACCCGCAGCCAAATAAGATGGAGCGGGCTTCCTTTTTCAGCGTGATGATCCCTTGAGATGTGTTCAGCCACTCTTCGACATCGTCGCGCCGAACCTTGTCGAGTGAAGGAAGAAGACGAACCGAAGGGGGAAGGTTTTGCAGTTTTACGTCCAGCGAGATCTTACGGCCTTTGAGATAGACGAAATGAAAGACCTGTGGACCCTCGTCTTCCAATGCGCCCCAATAGGCGTCGAGACGCTGCAGAAAGTGGATTGTGCGATCGAATCCACAATCGTCAAGACGCGTTTGTACGATAACGTAATCGTACCTTTTCAGCGCCGATGCAACCTTATCCACGGTGCAGTCCTCTGGATCAAGATCCAGGTGGATTTTGTCGGACAAACCTTTCCGAAAAGAGGTCTCGAGGCTTTCCCGCAGAACGCCTTGCAATTCAATCATCCCAAGCGGTTCGCGCACATTTCCATCCTGGCGTCTCTGAAGACGGGACAAAACGCGAAGGGCAAAGGCTTTCGGCTCATCATCGTCGTGTGTGTACGGTAGGACGTAAACTTGCGGACGGCCAGCCGCGGACTTCCGGCCTTGACGGTAGTAGTCGCCCCACTGCTCCCACTGGTGTTTCCGGTCGATGCTTTCCGGGATAAAGTCGCTCTCAGGGTCGAATCCAACCTGCCGGAGAGCCTTTTCGAGTGTGTCAAGATAACCCTTTACGAGCGCATCCTGAAGCAAAGCAGAACGCACGTCAGGCATCGGGGCGGGTGGAATCACCTCGTGAAGATTCCGGCGCAAATTCAAATCCAGGAAAGTTTGCAAAGAGCTATAGGTCCCAAATTGGGCCTCAAGGAATTTGATGAGTTGCCTGCGACGGGAATCTGTGAGGGTCATGTCCGGACGTGACCCTCCGCACCCAACAACTTCCAAATGGGCGCGATGGGAATCCCACTATTGTTGCGCGGATCGCCGTAGTGATGGATGCCGACCAGTTCCCAATTCATATTGAAGATCGGCGAACCAGATGAACCCTCTTTCGTATTGGCGTTGTAGACGACTTTGGTAGGCAGGATGGCGGTCACATGCCCGATACCGATCTGGAGTGGATCGCCCTTGGCGTGCTGCAAGATCAACAAGACTTGATTGACCTCGAATTCCTGCTTGGCCGGTGAGAGCTTGCCGCGAATCGGTTCCACCTTGCTCGTGAGACGGAGAAGCGCAAAATCCAGCAGATCTTCTGTGCTCGCGGCGAGGGGTTCACCCATGATCGGATACACCACTTGTTCGGTGCCTTCTGAATAGTAGCCGAAACGGGCCGATGCCTGAGCCGCCCCGATCTGCCGATAGACATGCCAATTCGTGAGAATCAAATCGTGCCCCACCAGGAAA
>CAZCPL010000382.1:0-4475 GCA_964500255.1 uncultured Solibacteraceae bacterium
CAAGGCTCTCAAAGATGCTGAGGCCGCTACGCGCCATGGCGACCGCGCCCTGCGGGCGGAACTCATCCGGCAAGGTGGCTCTTGTCGCTTCTCCGCAATGCGTGCATTTCACCTGGCAGCATTGATATTCGATGACGTGTGCCTGGATGGGCGGCAATTCCAACACTTGATGCCGGTAGGGCGCACCGATTCGATTGTCTGCTTGTGCCGTTTTTGTAAATCGCGCCCCGCAGCCACCGCACTGCTCCGGCAACACCACTACAATCTCGGAAACCCGGGATGGCTCGACGAGCTTCCGCTGGTGGCCGGGATGCCCCACTTGTCCGCCGGGCTCGCGTTTACTTTTGGTTCTACTTTTGCTGCCAGCTTTCCGGCAGCGTGCCCTCTGAGGCCCCGCCATTCCGTCGGAACTGGGAGGCTTGGAGGAGTTCGTTGAATTCCGCCGCCAGCCCGACAGTTCCTTCTCCAACTGTCCGATCAGTTTCTCCTGTTCCGCGATCCGCTCCCGCTCCCGCTGTTTTACGAGTTGCTCCTGTTGCCGGGTGATCCGCTCATGCGCTTTTTCCAACTCGCCTCGCAGGCGCTCAACCTCTCGCAACACGCTGTCGCTGTTGTTGGCTGGTTGCTTCGGCGATGGGTTCTTCGCTCCCGAACATTTACTGTGACAAATGTTTGCAAGTTTGTCGAGTCCTTTTTGAGCCGCAATGCCATCCTACGCCCTCAGGGGGCCTGAACTGTTACAAAATTGGCGGCAAGTCGTTCGTGGGCAACATTGCGAACTACATCAAAGCGGTAGAAGCATTCAAGGACAAAGCTACCGGGCAGACACCAGCGCCGATCACAAAGAAGAATCCCGACCTCAACTTCACCCCGGAGTTTAATTGGCCGAGGAAGAAGTACAAGCTCACATCCGCCATCGAAAGCCAGTGCGATCACGGAACGGTCGCCAACACGCTTCATGCCGATTTGAAAGTGTTGGGATTCGCGGCCTGCAAGACCTCGAAGATCGACCTGTTTTTAGCCGATGCCGGGGGAACATCACGTATTTGATCGAAGTTAAGACCGATCAGACGACGACCAGTCTTTATCAAGCGGTAGGGCAAGTGATGTTGCACGGAGCCTTGGAGAAGAGTGATCCACGGCGCATATTGGTGTTGCCGGGTGAAGTCTCCCAGGACACGGCAAGGCGGCTCAGAAGGCTCGGAATTCAAAGCGTCCAGTACGAATGGAAGGGAAGCCAGCCCATCTTCTTGCATTTGAAGAGGGTACTATCGTGAAGGTTCGGGAGCCGCCAAAGGACTCTACTTTAAAGCTCTACCAACTGCAATACAAAGATCGGGACGTAGAAGGTGCCGCCTATTTGACGTCCGCGATTCTGCCGATCTGAACAGCGTATGCCTCACGACTTCTGGACGGGAAAACAAGTTCTCGTCACCGGTGCCACTGGATTCTTTGGCGGTTGGCTGGTCCGCTCGCTGCTACAGCGCGACGCTCAAATCACGGCCATCGTTCGCAACGACAAGCCAGAATCGCAGTTTTACGAGCAAGGCTACGACCAGCGCGTCCGCATCGAACGGGGCAGTGTCTACGATGCGGCATTCTTTTCCGGCGCCATCGAAAGTACCCGGCCCGATGTCTTCTTTCATGCGGCCTGCGGAGCCGATGTCGCGCGTGTCCTTCAAGAACCCGTGGAGTGCTACCGCACGACCGTTGAAAGCACTTGGAACGCGCTGGAAACGCTGCGCACCCGCCCAGGGCTCGACCGCTGCATTACCGTGCTCAGTTCTTCGGATAAGGTTTATGGCGTGCAGGAGTTGCCCTATCTCGAAGAAAAGCCCTTGCGTCCGATGCATCCCTATGAGGTGGCCAAGGCCTCTGCCGATCTCATCGCGCAAAGCTACGGCAAGATCTACAAACTGCCGGTCGCCATCACACGCTGCGGTAACTATTTTGGCCCCTACGATCTTTCGTGGGCGCGTTTGATTCCCGGAGCGATGCGCAGCATCGCCAACAATGAAGCTCCGGTGCTGCGTTCTGACGGGCGCTTCACTCGCGATTATCTGCATGTCGAGGATGCGGCCGAGGCTCATCTGTTGCTCGCCGAGCAACTGGCCGCCAAGCCGGAACTCGCTGGCGAAGCTTTTAACTTCTCTTATGGTGAAGAGGTGGAAGTGATCGACATCGTGCGCCGTCTCATCGCGCAGAGCGGCAGGCCGCTGGAAGCGGTTGTGAACGCCAGCGCGCGGGCGGAAATCCGGAAAATGCTGCTCGATTCGAGCAAAGCCAAGCAGCAACTCGGTTGGCAGCCCAAGCTGGGCTTCGCAGAAGGCCTGCGAAACACCGCCGAGTGGTACCTCCGTCACTTTGCTTCCAGCACGGAGCGGGTTCACCGTACAAATGACGCAGCATATACTGCACCATTTTCACATCAATATTGGCATTGACGCTGCTTTTGCCGACGGACTGCTCGACTTTGTGGAGAATGGTTTCACCACCGATCGAGTCCTACCGGATAGAGCGGACAAAAAACATCTTGGTTTATCTTCCAATTGCACAGACCCCACCGGACCAATACCGAATACATTTGACGAAGGTCTAGCGATCCGGGCGCTTCAAGAGGGGGGACTAGTTTGGAGGCGCGGACCGGATTCGAACCGGTGGATAAGGGTTTTGCAGACCCTGGCCTTACCACTTGGCTACCGCGCCACTCCAACTTGACGGTATCGCGACGGGCTGCGCAATGTCAAACGGTTACCATATTGTCATTGGAGTCCGTCATCGAATACCGTCAGTCCGTTCTGATCTACAATCCCGTCGCGGGCAAACTCAAAAGAAACGATCAACTTCTCTTGCGCCAAACCGTCGCCGCCCTGCGTGGCGTGGGCATCGAGGTGCGGCCCGCTCCCACCATTGGCCCTTCCACTGCCGGGACAATTGCCCGCGAAGCGATCGCCAACGGTGCGGATCTCATTATCGGATTGGGCGGCGATGGCACCATCAACGAGATCGCGTCCGGAATGATCGGATCCCACGTTCCCTTGGCGATCCTGCCCGGTGGCACAGCAAATGTCCTGTCCATCGAAACTCGCGGTGGCACCCATACCGTCAAAGCCGCAAAGCGCTTGCCGCAGCGTGTGACGCGCCGCATCGCCGTCGGCCGACTGGCATTGAGCTCCGGCGAACAGCGGCATTTTCTCGCCATGGCCGGCATCGGCTTGGACGCCCGTGTGATCGAGGGCGTCATGCCCGGCTTGAAGAAAGCCACCGGAAAATTCGCCTACTGGGTTGCTGGATTTCAGCGCTTCTTACGTCCCCTGGATCCTGTCATCTTCGACGGTGAACGCTTGGGCTTTGTGCTCGCCAGCCGTGTTCGTAACTATGGCGGCGATCTCGAATTGGCCCGCGGCGCTTCCTTGCTGCACGACGATTTCGAAGTCGTGTCCTTCAAAGGCACCAATCCTCTGCTCTACGCGTTCTACATGAGCGCCGCCGTGATCCGCCAGCATCGACTCCTCCCCGGCGTGAACGTCCGGCGAGTCAGCAAGTTGGAATTCCGTGAACCCGGCGCTCTCGTTCAGGTCGATGGCGAACTCATCGGCCCCACCCCCGCGACGATCGAAATCATCCCCGATGCGCTGACCCTGTTAGTGGACCCCGCTTTCCAGCGGTGAGTCCAGTGCCGTCCTCAAAAGGCACCAGTCTGCGATCCGTCCAGCACGGATTGCTCTCCGGCGTACGGTCCAACGACCGGACGCTCTCGGCCAAGGAGATTGCGATCTGCTCTCCTACCCCTTCGAGGCTTGAAATCATTCCCCCACATTCCCAAGTTGAGCCCAGCCGTGCTTTGAATCTGGAAACGGCAGCACTTCTAGTCGGACCGGCATTCCAACGCTGACCCGTTCACAACCGATTCCGAAAACTCTCACTTTTCTTCTGCCGTGTTTTCAACAACATGTATCTGTACATAAACTTAACACTGTTAAGTGACGCCTGTCCTCCTGCTATTGTCGAAATCGAGAGAGCGCCCCACGGCACTCTCTTTTTTTATTTCCCAATAGGAGATCCCGATCATGTCCGCCACCGTTACATCTATTTCCACAGGACCCCGCACCCCGCGCGGCAAGGCAACGTCCGCACTCAATGCGCTCACCCATGGCCTCACCTCCAAGTCCCCCGTCCTCCCCTCCGAAATGCCCGCCCAATTCGAAGCCTTCCGCGCCGCCGTGCTCGATCGCTTCACCCCCCAGGCCCCAGAAGACATCTCCTCGGTGCTCGATTACGTGGACGTCACCTGGCGCCTCCGCCGCATCGCTCTCCACGAAGCCGAACTCATCACCCTCGAAGTGAAACGCCTGCAGGACGATCCCGCTGTCGCACAGCTCATCCCCACCCTCACGCCCACTGCCTCCGAAGCCCTCGCCGTCGAGCGCCTCTTCGCCTCCAAAGCCCTGGTCAACCTCCACCGCCTCGAAGAC
>CAZCPL010000383.1:0-4452 GCA_964500255.1 uncultured Solibacteraceae bacterium
CCATTGCTCAATGGACAGAAAAGAGTTAACATCGGGAGCAGTGGCAAAGGTTTTCCAACTCGTGGCCGTCGTACTCGTTGGAGCCGTTCTGGGCGGCACCCAATGCACGGGATTGTGTTCTTCTCTTTCCGTTGAGCGCCAAGCCAAATCAAATCAAGCACTCGAGCATGAGATGCATTGCCATCGGACCCACTCACCGGACGATTCGCAGCCGCCAGCCAGCGGGGATCTGTGTTCGCATCTTGAGTTGGTTGCGGAGAAGCGTTCCGATGCTTCTTCCATGGATGCCCTGCAAAAGGTATCCTTTGTGGCTGTTCGCTTCGACGCCCAGATTGCTCCTGTGCTTTCCTCGGCTCCGCTAACCCTAGAGCGCGAGCCTTTCCCCGGATTCAGTCCCCTCGCCCTCACCTCGATCCTCCGAATCTAAGTATCTTTTCGCCATAACTCCTACCAGCGAAACCGAGAGGACTCGCAAATACCTTGCGTTCTCACGGGAAGGACAGGCCGCCACGTTTGATCCTCGTCTCGTTTGGAGTTTCTTGGAGCAATGTCCTGCGAAATCGGGCAGCCTTCCGTTTGCAAACCACGAACGGCGGTCGTCCGGCACAAGGTTCGGCGCGGCTGCCGAGCGATCGCAGGGCTTTCCTTGTAGCGATGCAATCCCACGGAGACTGCGTTCAGAGCAGATAGAGGGTTTTTAATATGACGGAAAGAAGAACGTTTTTCACGCGCTTGGCATCGATTGGTGCGGCGCTTTGGGCTGGGCGAAGCGCAGCCGGCCAACAAACAACCGACCCCCATGCAGGCCATGCCGCTCCGGCCGCACAGCCAGCGAAACCGCCGGTATCGCGCAGCATGGCGGGCCACACCATGCCGTCTAAGCCTGCAGCAGCGGACCCGCACGCGGCGCATCGTATGAGCAGCAGCCTTCCAGTCGAGATGCCGGACTTGCCAAAGCTGCCGTTCAAGATAGTGGATGGTGTCAAGGAATTCAACTTGATTGCCGAAGTCGTCGATACTCAGTTGATGCCAGGTCGGCCGATGACCGCGTGGGGCTTCAATGGTTGTATCCCTGGGCCAACGATTGAGGTGAATCAGGGCGACCGTGTTCGCGTCATCGTCGATAACAAGCTTCCGGAGATGACGGCGATCCACTGGCACGGCTTTGAGGTTCCGATGGAAATGGATGGAAGCGTCGGTCTCGGCCAAGATCCCATTCCTCCCGGCGGTCGATTCGTCTACGAGTTCGACCTGCACCAACACGGCACTTTCTTCTATCACTCCCACTTCGCCATGCAGGAAATGATGGGTATGATCGGAATGTTTATCATGCACCCGAAGCAAGCCTACGAACCGAAGGTGGATCGAGATTTTGGTTTGGTTCTACAGGAATGGGCGCTACTGCCGAACAACAACGTCCCGAACACATTGTCGATGGAATTCAACTGGCTCAGCTTCAACGGCAAAGCTGGTCCGGATTGCACCCCGATGATCGTGAAGCAAGGCGAGCGGGTTCGGATTCGGATGATGAACATTGGCATGGATCACCATCCGATTCACATGCATGGCATGCAGTTCGTGATGACGGGCACCGAGGGCGGGCGCGTTCCTCAACACCTTTGGTATGACATCAATACGATCATTGTCGGCGTCGCCCAATCCCGGAACATCGAGTTTGAGGCGAAGTACGTCGGCGACTGGATGCTGCATTGCCATCTGCCACATCACATGATGAACCAGATGGTTTCTATGGTTGGGCCGGTTATGCACTCCGGGCACGGGATGCATACCGGGGGCAGCATGACAGACGGAATGGGCATGTTGAAAAAGGGCGACGCACTCTCCGAAGAATTCGGCCCGGCACTCGGCCGCGGGCTTGGAATGAGCGCGGACAGGGATCGGGCGACTTCTCACCTCGTTTCCGTTGGTAGCGGTGAAGCGGCTCAGGTGAAAGCCTCAGACCCTGCCCAGCAAGGGCATGAAGGTCATTCAATGCCGAGTACGAAGCCGGGCGACCCGATGGAGATGTATCCCAAAGACGATCCCGAGAAGAAGAAGGTGCCTGGTTACCCGCAAGACATGTGGATGGTGATGGATGAAGTGATTCCGCCAAAACCAGAGAACCACGGGCTCCGCAAGGGTTGGACGGGTTCCATGATGGGCATGATGACGCTCGTGCGCGTGGTTACTCCTGAAGTCTACGACAAGATCATGGAGTTGAAGAAAACAGAGGATGCGAAGCCAAAGGACAAGAAAGCCCCCATGGCGATGCCTCATCATGAGCATGGGAAGTAGCGCGAACATGCATAGATACTTCTATCCGAGACTCTCAACGTCGATGAGTGGCGTTGTTCTGACCACCCTGCTTGCGCTTATGGCGTCGGCCCAACAACCCCCTAAGCCACTCGAACATGTGCACGAGGATGCAACTGTCCCAGTTAAGCCAGGAGCAATGGGTGTCGTCTACGCCTGCCCGATGCATCCTGAGGTGCGATCCAACGCTCCCGGTAAATGCACAAAATGCCCGATGCCGTTGGAACTGGTAAAACCAACGAACACAGCGGAAGCCGCAGGCCTTCCCGCCTTAAACGCACCGGCAGAAGCCGGCGGCCTTCGCCTCGAAGACCTGGAGCGCATGGCACTTGAGGCCAACCCGACAATTGGACAGGCGAAAGCTCTGGTCGATGCGGCGGCCGGACGTGCGCAACAAGCTGGGCTTTGGCCGAACCCTACATTCGGCGCCAATGGAGAGCATGTTTCCAAAGTGACGGGTGGCGGAGCAATTGGCGGCTTTGTGGAGCAACGGTTTATCACGGCGGGCAAGCTTGGCTTGAATCGAAAGATTGCCCTGCAAGATCGGGCAGTTCTCGTTGAACACCAGAATGCGCAAAAACAACGGCTTCTCAATTCCGTCCGTACCCTCTATTATCAGGCCCTTGGGGATCAGCTCCTCATCCAAGTCCGTACCGATTTAGCAAATTTGGCGATGCGAGCAGTATTCGTTTCGCAGGAATTAGCAAACGTCGGACAGGCCGACAAGCCCGACCTTCTCTCGGCGGAGACTGAGTCTGAGCGCATTCAACTCGAACTCGTCAACGCCAGGAATGCACGAGAACGAACTTGGCGCCAACTGGCAGCGGTTTTAAACATTCCGTCTCTCAAGCCCGCGCTCCTGGCGGGAAATCTGGAAGACTTTCCACGGCTTGATGCCGACCAGGCGTTGGAGGCAATCTATCAGGATAGTCCTGAACTTCGCGCCGCTGAGGTGGCGGTGCGTCAATCGGAGGTCTCAGTCCGGCGAGCGGAAGTCGAGAAGATCCCAAACCTGTATATTCGAGGCGGCCTCCGAAATAATCGTGAGTTTGGGGAGATTGGTCCCCTCGGTCCCACGCGGCGACGTGGACTCGAAGGAATTTTTGACGTCGGTGTCGAAATTCCAATCTTCAATCGCAATCAGGGCGGAGTGAAGGCAGCGAAGGCTGACGCCGAGCGCGCCCGCTTGGAGGTACAACGGACGAGGCTCTCCCTGAAGGCACGGCTGGCAGCAGAATATAAAGACTATAAAGATTCATCAATGGCGGTCGAGCGATATCGGACGCGCATTCTTCCGAAGGCTCGTCAGGCATATGATTTGTACCTCTCCAACTTCCGCCAGATGGCTGGGGCTTATCCGCAAGCATTGATCGCTCAACGGAATCTCTTCCAGTTTCAAGACAGCTACGTGGCCGCGTTAGTAAACACATGGCAGCGTGCCATCGAAATCCAAGGTCTACTGCTCGGGGGCGGTACAGATCTCGGGATGCCTAAATCGATGGGCGAACCTCAGCCGGCCTCAGGCGGCAATGAGCATTAGACGGATGCAATGGCAGTCCGAAGCACGGCAATACAATGGGAGAACGCAAAATGAACACCACCATCCTGATGCTGATTGCGGGGGCCCCGCTGGCGATGGCCCTGAAGCATGAAAGCTGCGCTACCGCTTGCGCAAAGGCCGGAGGAAACGCTTAAGAACCCGCTGGCTTGCCGAGCAATAGTGATCTTCCTTCTGTCGTTCGAACGATGGTGCGTTTCCGCTGCCATCGATGCAGGCACATCCTGAACGCAGAATGGATCACCCAAAGTGTTTTGGTCCGCCACCCTCAACAGGTTTTGTATACAACTCAGGCACGAGATATTCAACTGAGAAAGATCGGCGGTCAGTTCGTTCGTTGACCTCAGGTTCTTGGGTTCCGCGAAGAGCCGCTTTTGTCCAAGTTGTTAAAACCGTTACGTCGCGTCAGGTTCGTTCTTTCATTTTTTTGTTTTTTATGCAGCCTCCGCAGCAGGGTGTGTCGGTTGCCGGAGTGAATTTCCGCAGCAGCTTTTGAATTTAAGTCTGGAGTTGCAGGAGCAAGGGTCGTTGCGTCCGGTCTTGGGGACTGCGGTTGTTTCGACGCCAGTTCTACTGTTGTC
>CAZCPL010000384.1:0-3417 GCA_964500255.1 uncultured Solibacteraceae bacterium
GGCTGGATGTCCATCGCTACGCCGTAAAATCCGCCGAAGCCCTCAGCTACGATCTGGTGGCAAACGCCATCAAGAATGAAATCCGTGGATTGATCGCCGATCTTCCCGAACTTCCCCGTTGGCAACTGCTCGACGATTCGCCAACCGCGAATGCCAAGACACGGGAGTGGATTGAGGAGATTCAAAACGAGCAGCCGGTAGCCCCTCGCGTGGTTCCGGAAACAGCACCGGAGCCACCGCCACCGCCGGCCCGTTCAGGGGAACGCGACGCCTTCGAAGTCGCAAAAGAATACGTCCGAGGAGGGAATCTCCCAAACGCTTTGAAAGCTTTGAATGGGCAGCTATCCCGCGAAACCACGGGACGCGCCCGCTTCGAGCGCAAATCGCAGATCGCTTCGCTCCTGCTCGACGCCGGAAACGACTTGCTCGCGCAAGGCTATGTCGACGATTGTCTGGCTGCCATCGACGGACACAAACTGGACGACTGGGAACCCGGCCAGTGGCTCGCAGAGCATCTCGCCGTGGTTCTCATTGGACTCAATCGGCGGGAAGCAGACTACGAATTGAGGACCAAGATTTACAAAACCATCGCCAAGCTGGATCCGGCGAAGGCGCTATCGTGTTCGGTATAGATCGCGCTGTCATTCGAAAAGTTCGAATCCATTAGAATAGTGGAGACGAAGAGGACCGCAGGGTGGCCAGAGAGTTCGAAAACAACATCACGCAATCGGTCATCGACCGGCTCATGGACATGGAGCCGCGCGAGGCCGCGGATCCTCCGTTTTCGCGTTTGAAGACGCTGAAGGACTATCGAGCCAACGTCCGCCGCGATCTGCAGTGGCTGCTCAACACCCGCCGCATCAACGAGGCTGCGGATATGGATATGCCGGATCTGCGAAAATCACTGTTCAACTTCGGCCTGCCGGACTTTTCCGCGTACAGTTTGAATTCCCCCAACGATCGCATGGAATTGACCCAGCATATCGAGGAGACGATCGGGCTCTTCGAGCCTCGACTGCGCGATGTGAAAGTTGTAGTGCTCGATTCCGAAAGCGGTGACACCAGGGTTTTGCGATTCAAAATCGAAGCACTGCTGGTGATGGATCCAGCACCGGAGCAAGTCTTCTTCGATGGTGTTCGCGATCCCGGCAACGGCGAGTTCCAGCTCTTGGGTGACAAGTAGACCATGCGCGACGAACTCCGGCTTTACTACGAACGCGAGTTGCTCTTTCTGCGCCAGATGGGCGGAGAGTTCGCGGCCAAGTATCCGAAGATTGCGGGACGGCTGTTGCTCGACGGAGACAAGTGCGAAGATCCACACGTCGAACGGATGATGGAAGCCTTCGCCTTCATGGCGGCCCGCGTCCACCTCAAGATCGACGATGAGTTCCCCGAGATCACGTCTGCCCTCCTCAACATTCTTTACCCTCACTATTTGCGGCCCGTGCCCTCGGCTTGTATCGTCGAAATGCATCTGGATGCCGAAAAAGGGGGCGTCACCGCGCCGCAGCAGGTGAAGCGCGCGGCGGCGTTGAAGTCCCGGCCAGTGAACGGCGTACCGTGCGAGTTCCAGACCAGTTTTGAGACAACGGTTTGGCCTGTGACGGTGTCGGAAGCGGAATGGAAGACGCCGGACCGATTGACGCCGGCGGTGAAATCCAACGAGGCGATCGGTGCCTTCCGTATTGAGCTGAAAGCCGCCCCGGGGGTCCAGTTTTCGAAGCTGGGGATGAAGACAATCCGTTTTCACCTTGCAGCCGAGAGCACACTGGCGAATACGATTTACGAGCTGCTTTTTTGCAATTGCGTGCAGATTCTCGTGCGCGATCCCAGTGTCAACTCGCGCGTGCAGCCGACGATTTTGCGCCCGGAAGATCACCTGCGCGCGGTTGGATTCGAAAGCAACGAGGGGATGCTGCCCTATCCTCGCCGTTCGTTCGAAGGCTACCGGCTCTTGCAGGAATACTTCGCTCTTCCCGAAAAGTTCCTCTTCTTCGACCTTTCGGGTGTGGAACTTGCCTGGATCAAGGGCATCAAAGACCGGGCGGAAATTATCTTTCTCATTTCGCCATTCGAACACTTCGATCGACGCCAGAACCTTGAGCTCGGCGTCAATCGCAAGACGTTTCGCCTGAACTGCACGCCGGCAATCAATCTGTTTCCTCAAACCGCGGAACCGATACTGCTGGACCAACGCAAGTTCGAATACTTCGTGGTTCCCGACGTTCGGCGTCCTCTGGCGACGGAAGTGTTTTCCATTGAGGACGTGGTCAGCATCGACGCCGACACCAACGAGTTGATGCGCTTCCATCCTTTCTATTCCTATAGGCATGGAACGGTACGCGACTCGAACGAAACCTTCTGGTTGGCCCATCGTCACGTCTCCAATCGCAAGAATGACGAGGGGACGGACGTCTCGATTTCGATGGTGGATCTCTCGAACCGGCCCGTGCGGCCGGATGTGGATGTCCTGACGGTGCGCACACTGTGCACCAATCGCGATCTGCCGTCGCGCCTGCCCTTCGGCGATGAACTGGGCGACTTCGACCTCGAAGGCAGCGCGGCGGTGAAGCGAATCGTGGCACTCGGCAAGCCAACGCACGCGGTGCGCCCGCCGCTGGGAAAAGGTGCGTATTGGCGGCTGATGTCACATCTCACGCTGAACTATCTATCGCTGACCGACGAAGGCAGACCGGCGGCGCAGGCGAGTGAATCCGAACACGTGCACCTCGGCGCGGAATCGTTCCGAGAACTGCTGAAGCTCTACAACTACGCTGGAACCGCTTTTACCGAAAAGCAGATTTCCGGCATTTCAAAGATGCAAGGCTCCCGCCAGTTTGCGCGGGTTTTCTCCGAGAATGGCATCGCGTTCGTACGCGGTACGCGGGTGGAAATGGAACTCGACGAAGAACAGTTCGCTGGCGGCGGCGCCCTGCTCTTCTCGACGCTGGTGGAACGGTTTCTGGCGCTGTATGCGTCGATGAACAGCTTCACACAGCTCCAGGTCCGAACCCGGCAGCGAAAGGAACCTCTCAAGGAATGGCCTCCGCGAGCGGGACAGAAGATACTTCTCTAGACCCCGAACCGGGTCTGGAACCGGATGACATCGCCGCCGTTGTTCCGGTCACCGATCCGAGAAGCAAGTACCGCTACAACGCGGTGCGATCTCTGCTTGAGAAAGTCCCTTTCGAATTCAAATTCTTTCAGCTGATCCGGCTCCTGGAGCGGCTGAACCCTGAGCGGATGCAGGTTGGGGGATTCGTATCGCCCCAACGCGAGATTGCTCGCTTCAGTGTCTATCAGAATCTGGCATTCCCGGCGAGCCAGGTGCAAGGCATCGAGTTTGACGAAAACCGCTGCCCTACCGTGATCGTTAACTTTTTCGGACTCACCGGGCCGATGGGCGTTCTGCCCCAT
>CAZCPL010000384.1:3427-4449 GCA_964500255.1 uncultured Solibacteraceae bacterium
TTACTACACCGAGTTGATACGCGATCGCATGCGGGTGCGTGACAAGACCATGGCGAGTTTCTTCGACATGTTCAACCACCGCATGGTGTCGTTGTTTTATCTGGCCTGGGAAAAGTACCGTTTCGCGATCGCATACGAGCGCGGCGAGCGAGACCGGTTCTCGCATATTCTGATGGACATCATCGGAATCGGAACCAATGGACTGCATGCCAGACAGAAGGTCGCCGACGATTCTCTGCTCTTCTACGCCGGGATCCTGGCGATGCATACGCGTCCGGCAGCGGGCTTGCGGCAGTTGCTTTGGGATTACTTCAACGTCGAGGTGGAAATTGAGCAAATGGTCGGTGCCTGGTATCCGCTCGACCTAGCGAACCAGTGCAAGTTCGACCGGGCCAGTTCCATTTCCGAACAGATGGGCGTAGGCGCGATCGTCGGCGATGAGATTTGGGATCAACAGTCGGGCGCTTTGGTGCGCCTGGGTCCCCTGACATTGCGTCAGTACCTTGACTTCTTACCAACCGGCTCGGCGTATGCGCCGTTACAAGCGCTTTTGCGCTTCTATTCGGGCTGGGAAATCGACTTTCAGATTCAACTGGTTTTGAAGCGGGAAGAGGCCCCGCCGTGCGAGTTGGGCGCCCTTGGTGACGCTAGCCCGCTGCTCGGATGGGTCTCATGGTCCAAGAACCAGGAAATGAACCGCGATCCCGATGATACAGTTTTACGGGTTTAAGCGCGTGTTCATTAGGAACAGGTTTCGTCGGTAATTCAGTGAAAGACGCGTGAGCCCGGGCGGCTGCGCCTCATTCCGATGTTCCATGATCGGGAAAGAGCGTTTTCGCCTGGTTTTCACGCTTATGAAAGAAGCAGGACTGAACGAGCCCCTGCGGAGGCCAAACAACAATATGAGTGTAAACCTGAAATCCCTGATCGGCAGGCTGAACGACACCACCCGCGTGGCGCTCGACGGCGCGGCCGGTCTGTGTCTCTCTCTCACGCACTATGACATCGAGATCGAGCACTTA
>CAZCPL010000385.1:0-4428 GCA_964500255.1 uncultured Solibacteraceae bacterium
ACTCAGGTCCGATCGGCAGCGGTACGACTGTGAAAATCCCTTCCAGTGCCGGAAAGAAGTGCGTCAGATAGACAAAAAATCCCGTGGCGAGCGTTGCCGCGGAGCCGCTTCGGGCCACCCAGGTTTGCAGCCATCCGTAGGTGAATCCCCAGAAGGGGCCGTAGGCTTGGCGCAAATAAACATACTCTCCGCCGGCCTCAGGGAATCGAGCCGCAAGTTCCGCATACGTCAGCGCGCCAAAGAGAGATAGAAGACCCCCGATGATCCAGACGGTAAACACCAGGGTGGGGGATCCGACCTCCTGGATCATCGTCTTTGGCACCAGAAAGATCCCACTGCCTATGGTGGTTCCGACGACAATGGCGGCTGCGGCCCAGACGCCGAGTTCCCGCTTCAGTTCATGCCTTGGCATTTG
This sequence comes from uncultured Solibacteraceae bacterium, assembly GCA_964500255.1. Classification (GTDB taxonomy): domain Bacteria; phylum Acidobacteriota; class Terriglobia; order Bryobacterales; family Bryobacteraceae; genus F-183. The sequence goes on from CAZCPL010000385.1 coordinate 416, forward strand.
TAGGCCTATTCCGCACGAAGAATGACAGGAGGTATCCGACCCCGAATGTGACCGAGGTGCCGATCAGTACGTACCAGGTCCAGGCGATCGGCGTGAAGAACTTGATGTACAGCATCAGGACAAATCCCGCAATCATTCCCGCCATTGCCGCCGGTTCACCGGTGCGCTTGGTGAGCAATCCCAACAGGAAGACGCCCAGCAGCGATCCATAGAGAATCGAAGCGATCGAAAGCCCGGCTTGCAGAACCGATCCCCAGTTTTGCGCCACCAGCGCGATGAGGAAAAGCGCCAGTCCCCAGGCCAATGTCGCCATTCGGGCCATTTTCAGATAGAAGTCCTCGGACTTTCGCCCACCCGTGAGTGGTTTGTAGAAATCCATCACAGTTGTGGATGCCAGGGCATTCAGCGCCGCACTGAGGTTCGACATGGCTGCGGCTAGAATGGCGGCGATGACCAGTCCCGCAATGCCGACGGGGAGTTTGTTCCAGATGAACTCGGGGTAAATACGGTCCGGGGGCTGGGGAGGCGTGAGGTTGTTGTCCCGATAGTAAACGAAGAGGCAGAGCCCAATGAGCAGGAAAAGCGTGAATTGGAAAAGGATCACCGCCCAGCTTGCATAAAGCGCCTTGCGGCTGTCGCTCTCATTGCGGGCCGAAAGTAGCCGCTGCACCATGAGTTGCTCGGTGCCATGACTGGCGGTTGTAAGAAAGCATCCACCGATCACGCCGGCCCAGAAAGAGTAAGTCTTTGTAAAGAACTCGGCAGTCAGGCTAAAGCCGAAATCGAAAATCTGGAACTTGTTGAGTTCTGTGCCAACTTCGGCGACGTGCGCCCAGCCACCGGGAATCTGATCGAGAATCACGAACAGGCTCACGATTGCGCCTGCAACATAGAGAAACATCTGCACAACGTCGGTCCAAATGACGGCGGTCATCCCGCCCTCGAACGTGTAAAAGAGTGTCAACGCCACGATTAGAACAATGGAACCCATTTGTCCTGTGCCCAGGATGATGGAAATCACAATCGAAATCGCGAACACCCGGACGCCTTCGGCGAGCGCTCGCAAAACCAGGAATAGCCCTGCCGTGAGTTTGCGGATATTCGGTCCGAAGCGGCGCTGCATCAGTTCGTAGGCCGTGAACATCTCACCTCGAAAGTAAGTTGGCAAAAAGACAGTGGAGATGATGATTCGTGCGAGCAGGTATCCGAGCACGACTTGCAGAAAACCGAAGTTGCCAGCGAACGAAAGCGCCGGCGTTCCGATCACTGTCAGGGTGCTGGTCTCGGCGGAAACAATGGAAAATCCGATCGCCCACCAGGGGGCTTCCCGGCCTCCGAGAAAGTAATCTTTCAACGTTGACTGGCCCTTGCGGAAGCGGGCTCCGAACAACGTGATGCCGATCAGATAAACCAGGATGACACCCAAGTCGATATAACGCATTCGACCTAGGATACAAGAGAAGTGTGCGTTTCTGGGAACCTTAATGCCACTCGTGGTATCTATAGAGCAGGCAGTGGACCAGTTTGGAACCCGCGTGTGGTTGCAGATGGATCGCAGGATCCGGTATACTCCGCTTTTTACCCAAGCGAGTGTCGGCTCGTGAAGACCGACTTTTTGAGGGAGGCCAATTTGAGGCAGAAGTATCTTAGAATTGCGGCAACTGCTGTCGCGTTGCTCATCGGACAGTCGCTGTTTGCGCAGGCCGCGGCACCAAGCGGCCCGCAATGGAAAGACCGCGCCGAATACGATCTCTATGTGGAGATCACAAAGGATGTCAATCCGCAGACTCGGTTCGAGAAGCTTGAGAAGTGGAAGAAGGACTATCCCGATACGCAGTTCATCTCGAATCGCCGCCTTATCTACCTTGGAACCTACCAGGAGATGAACAAGCCTGCGGAAGTGTTCGGAGCGGCGAAAGAGGTTCTTGCAGCCGATGCGAACAACATGCAGGCATTGGTCGCACTGAGCGCCTTCATCCGCCGTTTCCAACCTGCCCCGTCCGCGGATGACATGGCGACTGCCGAAAAGGCCTCCGGCCAACTCGTTTCGGGTATCGACACGTTCTTCGCTGCCGACAAGAAGCCGGCAGGCGTGCCAGACGATAAGTGGAAGGCTGCTCGGAGGGATGTCCTGATCCTGGCGCAGAACGCGCTGGGATGGATTCCGATGATCCGCAAGGAAAACGAGAAGGCGGAAGTGGAACTCACCAAGAGCCTTGCCATCGAACCGAACAGTGGCGAAGTTACCTACTGGCTGGCCGGTGTGATCCTCGGCCAGGGAAAGACTGAGAAGCGTCCGCTCGCTCTCTATCATTTTGCCCGGGCCGCCTATTATGACGGTCCTGGTTCCTTGGCGCCGGAAGGCCGCAAGACCGTGGTTCCTTACTTCGAGAAGCTTTACAAGGGCTACCACGGAGATGAGGAAGGTATGCCCAAGGTGATCGAAATGGCGAAGGCTTCGGCTTTGCCTTCCGCAGACTTTACCATCAAGAGCGTTGTCGTTCGCGAGAAGGAAAATGAAGAGCGCGAGGCTGCGGAAGCTGCCAAGTTCCCCGACAAGGCTCTATGGAAGGACCTCAAGACCGCCCTTACCGGTGACGGCGGACAGGCGTACTTCGATTCGGGCATGAAGGGTGCATCCCTGCCGGGCGGCATTGAAAAGGCTGGACAGAAGGTCACCAAATTCCGCGGCAAGCTGGTTTCGGCAACGCCGGAAACCAACCCCAAGGAACTGGTTCTCAGCATCTCCGGCGATATCGGCGACGTCACGCTCAAGCTTGACGCGGCACTCAAGGGCAAGATGGAAAACGGAGGCGAGCTCACTTTCGCAGGTGTCGCCAGTTCTTACACGAAAGAACCCTTCATGGTGGTCTTCGATGTCGAACGCGCTTCTGTGGGCGACTGGGCTGGAGTCGGAGGCACTGTCGTGGCAGCACCCCCTGCCAAGAAGGTGGTTGCTCCCGCGAAGAGAGCACCGGCTCGCGTCATTCCAAAGAAGAAGTACCCGAAACCGTTAACCCAAGTGAAGAGGCCCGGGATTCGTTCCTGGGCCTCTTTGCCGTTTTCGGGGATCCTCACGCACCTGCCTGCGTGCTTTCGCCCAGCTCCTTCGTGTTGTCCCCGGTTTCGGACTGGCGAACCACGTGCTCGGAAAAAAATGATGCTAGTCCCGATCCTTTTTGTTCTGATGCCTCTGCTGGACGCCGACGCCAAGCGCGGTGCCCAACTGTTCCAAACGCAGAGATGCAATGAGTGTCATTCGGTGCACGGCGTTGGCGCAAAGCCGTCGGCGCTGAACGCGGCTCCGGATCTTGGACGCCGTCTCGATCGCGACTACACGCCCGCGGGACTCACCAGCCGCATCTGGAACCATGCGCCGCAAATGTGGATCGCGATGAAGAAGGCGAATATCGAGCCGCCAAAGATGAGCGAGAACGACGTCGCGGATCTGTTCGCATTCTTTTATGTGGCCCGCTACTTTGACAAGCCCGGCGATGCCTCGCGAGGAAAGGCGGTTTTCAAGGACAAAAATTGTGGAACCTGCCATGCGCTGAAGGGGCCAGCGGTCGAGATCGAGCAATGGAAATCGTTGAGAGACCCCGTCGAACTGGTGGAACGCATGTGGAACCACTCGATTCAAATGAAAGCCTCGTTAAATTATCGTGGGATCGGCTTTCCCCAACTCGATTCCGGAGAGTTGACTGATTTGTTGGTCTATCTCCAGAATCTTCCGGCCCTGCGCGATGCCACCTACCAGTTCCGGCTGCCCGTGGATGGATCCGGTGCGGAACTCCTCGATTCGAAAGGCTGCACCAAATGCCACATCGGCGACAACGCGCTGACGGGCGAACGCATCGGCAAGCGCACACGGACTGAAATCGCGGCGGCGATGTGGAACCATGCTCCCAAAATGCGCCAACAATCGGCGCCACTGACTAGCAACGAGATGCGCGAGATCCTCGGGCACCTGTGGAGCAAGAGCTTCTTTGCGGGTCATGGAGGCAAGGCGGATC